>DATJFH010000016.1:0-25536 GCA_035495815.1 Bryobacteraceae bacterium | reverse complement strand
CGATCCTGATGAAGCCGATAATGGCGCCGGACTGGAGCTGGCTGGAAGTGGAAGACCGGCGTGCGCGCTGGGTGCAGGTCTTCGCGCGGCTGAAGCCGGGCTTCACCGCGGCGTCGGCGCAGGCGCCGATGCAGGGGCTCTTTCATCAGATCCGCGAATACGAGGCAACGCTGGCTTCAGCCCGGAACTGGACCGCCTACGGCCGGGAGCAGTTTCTGAAAGGGACGCTCCACGTCGAGAAGGCCGCCACCGGGTATTCGAGCCTGCGAAACAGCTTTTCGACGGCGCTGATCGTGCTCATGTGCATGGTGGGGCTGGTTCTGCTGATCGCCTGCGCCAATGTCGCCAATCTTCTGATCGCCAGGGCGTTTGCGCGGCAGAAGGAAATTGCCGTACGGTTGTCGATCGGAGCGTCGCGCGGCCAGTTGCTGCGGCAGATGCTGGTCGAGAGCCTGGCGCTGTCGGTGGCGGGCAGTCTGTGTGGAATCGGTTTGGCCTCCGCGCTGACGCGCGGGCTGCTGGCGCTGGTCCCGTCGGAAGGAAACCCGCTGCTGATCCGTCCGGAGCCGGATCTGCGCGTTCTCCTGTTTACGCTCACGCTGACGTTCCTTACGGGCTTGATCTTCGGCCTGGCGCCGGCCCTACGGGCAAGCCGTCCCGATCTCTGGGGAACCCTGAAAGACACCGTGGGATCGATCGCGGGTGGCGGCGGGTCCCTGTTCATGCGCAAAGGCCTGGTGAGCGCGCAGGTGGCTCTGAGTTTTCTACTGTTGTTCGGCGCGGGGCTGTTCGTGAAGAGCCTCCAGAACCTGAAGGCGACCGACACCGGATTTCGCGATATCGACAACCTGGTGACGTTCCAGCTATCGCCGGCGCTGAATGGTTACGACGCTCCGCGGACCGTGCACTTTTACCAGGAGCTTCTCGATCGGATTCGAGCCCTCCCCGGCGTGAAATCGGCGGCCCTGCTTACGGTGCCTCTCTTGCACGGCTGGGAATGGGACAGCAGCGTGACGGTGGAAGGCCACCAGGCTCAGGATGGCGAGAACATGCAGGCGTTCATGAATGCGCCCTCGCCGGGGTACTTTGCCACCATGGGCATTCCTGTTCTCGAAGGCCGCGATTTCGATTCGCGGGACATCAAGGAAAATTCCAAGGTGGCAATCGTGAATCGCCGTTTTGCCGAGCACTATTTCGGCAAGAACAGCGCGGTTGGCAGACACCTCGGGAGAGGAAGCGCGCCGGGAACGAAGCTGGATGTCGAGATCGTGGGGGTCGTCGCCGATACGTTATATGAAGGGCCGCGCGAGGGAGTGCGGCGGCAGGTATTCACGCCCAACTGGGGAAAGGGCAGCGCGGCGTTCTACGTCCGGACGACGATGGGTGTGTCGTCCGCCTACAGCGCGCTGAGGAACGAGGTGAAGAACCTGAACGCGTCGATGCCGGTGTACGAGATGAAAACACTGGGGGCTCAGCTTGACCAGATCGTGCTGACGGAGCGGCTGATCGCGCTGTTGTCGGCCGGTTTCGGCGGTCTGGCGACGCTTCTGGCGGTGATCGGGCTCTACGGCGTGATGGCGTTTGTCGTGGCCCAGAGGACGAAGGAGATGGGTTTACGGATGGCGCTCGGAGCACGGCCCGGTGTGGTGTTCTGGCTGGTGATGAAGGAGGTTCTTCTTCTGCTGGCGATCGGATTGGCCGTCGGAATTCCGGCGGCCGTTGGCCTGGGCCGGTTTGTCGCTGCTCAGCTCTATGGAGTGAAGGCGTCCGACCCCTGGACCGCCGGCGTCACGATCATCGTATTGATCGCGGCGGCCAGCGCCGCCGGCCTGATCCCCGCACATCGGGCCAGCCAGATCGATCCGATGGTTGCCTTGCGTTACGACTGAAGCCTTGGACAGTGCGTCCCGGCGTTTGGACCGTGATTTTCGAAATCCGGCAGACGGCGCGGCTAGGCGATCGCAGGATCGATCTTCTCGGTGTTCACGCCCAGGTCTTCGAACGCCTTCCATGCTTTGGCGGCTTCAAACTTGCCGTCCCGGGCCAGCCGCGACAGAGCCGCGCCGGCCATGGACTCGGCGTTCACTTCAAAGTGACGCCGCAGATGCTCACGGTTATCGCTGCGGCCGAATCCGTCCGTCCCCAGCGTCACCAGGCGGCCGGACAGCCAGGGGGAGATCTGATCCGGGACGACTTTCATATAATCGCTGGCCGCCACGATGGGACCTTCCGCGCCGTCGAGCACGTTCAGGATGTGCGGACGCCGCGCCGGCTCGGCCGGATGCAGGCGGTTCCAGCGTTCCGCGGCCAGCGCCTCACGTCGCAGCTCGTTGTAGCTGGTCACGCTCCAGACGTCGGCCTGAATGCCGTATGTCTCGGCCAGAATGGTCTGCGCCCGCAGCGCTTCGTTGAGGATCGGGCCACTGCCGAACAGCTGCAGCGCCGCCTTCCCGCCGGGGGCCGGGCGGTATTTATAGATACCCTTCAGGATGCCTTCGCGGCAGCCCTCCGGCATCTCCGGCATGGCGTAATCTTCGTTGTACAGAGTGATGTAGTAGAAACGGTCTTCGCCTTCCTGATACATGCGCCGGATGCCATCCTGAATAATGACCGCCAGCTCGTAGGCATACGCGGGATCGTAGGTGGCGCAGGTCGGCACGGTGCTCGAGAGCACGATGCTGTGGCCGTCCTGGTGCTGAAGACCTTCGCCGGAAAGAGATGTGCGGCCGGCCGTTCCGCCCATGAGGAAGCCTTTTCCCCGCGCGTCGGCGAACGCCCAGATCATGTCGCCCACGCGCTGAAATCCGAACATCGAGTAGTAGGTGAAAAACGGAATCATCCGCACGCCGTAATTCGAATAGGCGGAGCCGGCGGCCGTGAAGGAGGCCATCGAGCCGGCTTCCGTGATTCCTTCCTCGAGGATCTGGCCGTCCTTTGCCTCGCGGTAGTAGAGCACCATGTCCTGATCGTGCGGACGATAGAGCTGTCCCTGGCTGGCGTAGATGCCGACCTGGCGGATGATGGACTCCATGCCGAAGGTTCGGCCCTCGTCCGGGATGATGGGCACGATCAGCTTCCCGATTTTCGGGTCCTTCAACAGGTGGCGCAGGATGCCCACGAAGGCCATCGTGGTCGATACTTCGCGGCCCTTCGAGCTGGCCAGCGAATCGGAATAGTATTCGAGGGGCGGGGCCACGAAGCCGGCTTGCCGCGATTCGCGCAGCGGCATATAGCCCCCCAGCTCTCTCCGGCGATCCTTGAGATAGGTGATTTCGGGGCTCTCGTCGCCGGGTTTATACAAAGACCCTTCGTGCGCGGCTTCCTCCGGAATCGGAATCTCGAAACGCGAACGGAAGGCGGCCAGCGCTTCGTCGCTCAGTTTCTTTTCCTGGTGGGTGGCGTTGCGCGCCTGCGCTGAGCCCAGCCCGTAGCCCTTGACGGTCTTGGCCAGGATTACGGTCGGCCCCCCCTGATGCTCGACCGCCCGCTTGTAGGCGTTATAGACCTTCTGCGGATCGTGGCCGCCGCGGTGCAGCCGGTAGAGGTCGTCGTCGCTCAGATCGGCCACCAGTTCCAGCAGCTCCGGATACTTGCCGAAGAATTCCTTGCGGATGTACGCGCCGCCCTTGGCTTTAAAATTCTGATACTCGCCGTCGACGCATTCCTCCATGCGCTTCAGCAGGAGCCCGGAACGGTCGAGCGCGAACAGGCGGTCCCAATCGGCGCCCCAGATCACTTTGATGACGTTCCAGCCGGCGCCCCGGTAGGCCGCTTCAAGCTCGTTGATGATTTTCCCGTTGCCTCGGACCGGTCCGTCGAGCCGCTGCAGGTTGCAGTTCACCACGAAGATGAGGTTGTCCAACTTTTCCCGGGAACCGAGTGTCAGCGATCCCATGGATTCCGGTTCGTCCGATTCGCCGTCGCCTACGAACGCCCAGACCTTCCGAGGCGTCTTCTGGATGATCCCCCGGTTCTCGAGGTAGCGCATGAAACGGGCCTGGTAGATGGCGTTGAGAGGTCCGATTCCCATGGAAACGGTGGGAAACCGCCAGAAGTCCGGCATCAGCCAGGGGTGCGGGTAGGATGACAAGCCGGGCGTGTCCCGCAATTCGTGGCGGAAATTCTCGACCTGCTCACGGGTTAGCCGTCCTTCGAGGAAGGCGCGCGCGTAGACGCCCGGCGAGGCGTGTCCCTGGAAATAGACGAAGTCGCCCGGCTGGTCGCCGTAGGTGGCGTGGAAAAAGTGGTTGAAGCCGACTTCGAGCAGGGTCGCCAGGGAAGAGTAAGTCGAGATGTGACCGCCGATCCCAGGATCCTTCTTGTTCTGGCGATGGACCATGGCCATGGCGTTCCAGCGGATGAGGCTCTTGATGCGGCGTTCGAGCACCCGGTCGCCGGGGTAGGGATGCTCCTCCTCTACCGGAATGGTGTTCAGGTAGGGAGTGTTCAATTGGACGGGAATGTCCACGCCCGCCTCGCGGGCTCGCCTGGAGAGGGCTTCGAGGAGCTGCGTTCCGCGCCGCGTGCCGCCCTCGTCCACCACCTGGTCGAATGCCTCGATCCATTCGGCGATTTCCTGGGGATCGGCCTCTACGGGAACTGTCAGTTTTTGATGCATGGGCTCACCTCCATTATAAGTCATCAGCTGGATGCTCCTTTCCCGCGCCGAACGTGCCAAAATCAAGGGAAGAGGGGCATATGTACAAGCCAACCGCTGTCCTGCTGCTCTGCTCCTTGGCGGCTGCCGCCGCCCCGAAGCGGGTTCTATACTTCACTCACTCTGCCGGGTTCGTCCACGGCAGTTTGCCTGCATCCTGCGAAGTCATGAAGGACCTGGGAGCCCGGACGGGCGAGTTCGACGTGCTTTGCAGCGAGGACTTGTCGCTCATCTCGGCTGACACTCTGCGGGAATTCGACATCCTGTACTTCTTCACCAGCGGCGAGCTGGATCTGAACGATCGCCAGAAGGCGGACATGCTGAATTTCGTCCACGAGGGAAAGGGGTTCGGCGGTGCGCATTCGGCGACGGACACCTTCTATAACTGGCCGGAATACGGCGAGATGATCGGGGCCTATTTCAACGGCCACCCGTGGACCCAGGAAGTGGTGGTGCGGGTGGAGGAGCTGGATAGTCCGTTGGCGCGGGGACTGGAAGCCAATTTTCGGATAGCCGACGAGATTTACCAGTTCCGGGATTTTTCGCGCGACCGCGTGCACGTGCTGCTGTCACTGGACACGAGTTCGGTCGACCTTGCCGCGCCCGGGATCGCCCGGGACGACGGAGATTTCCCGCTGGCCTGGTACCGGGATTACGGGGCGGGACGGGTTTTCTACACGGCCTTGGGACATCCCGACGAGACCTGGCGGGATGAGCGGTTCCAGATTCTGCTGCTAAACGCGCTGAGATGGTTGGGCGGGGATATGGCTCCGGCAGAGCGCTAGATGGAAAGCCGCTGGGTTACTGTGCCTTCAGCGGTGCGGCGGCTTCGGCGCCCAAACCGGCGTAGGATTCCTTGACTTTGATCACCTTGTTCCCGTTGAAGGTGACGAAAGTGATGCGGCCGGGTGACTTGCCGTAGATCCAGTCCTCCAGTTCCAATCCGTCCTTGGTCTCTCGCGACTTGTTCACGGGACGTCCCATGGCCAGCAGCACCTGTTCCCGGTCCATGCCTTCCTTCGCGCGCTTGTCTTTGATGGCCTGCTGGATCTCGGGAGGGAGGTTGTCGACGTACAGTTCGGTGGCGCTGTGCTTCTCGAAGTCGAAGATGGGCGCCAGGATCTTCTTTATGTCGGCCGCCTTCATCGGACCCAGCGGCTTGTGGAAGACGATCGCCATGTAGGTGCCTGCCGTGGGCGTGCCGCTCTGGCCGATCGGCCCCGTGGAATTGCCCATTCCGACCTCGATCCGGTCGTACCATTTCCGTCCGCTTTTGATGCCGCCGTTGATTTCGAGCAGGATCCGATCCTTCTCCAGAGTCACCTTCGTAATCTGGACCAGGTCCCCCTTCCGCGCGGCCGGGCCAAGCTCCTTGCCGATTTCCTCCCACTGTTTGGCGTCATACTTCCCGGTCGATTCCACTACCAGCGGCTTCTTCGACCGGGGCAGGTAACCTTTGAGCGTGGCATATTCGGCGGTAAGACCCCGCACGATCTCGATGCGATCGTCGAAGCCGAGCTTGTCTTCGGCCCAAAGCAGGGGAGCTGTCAGGGCGAGGGCGAGGGAGAACCAGGTTCGCATGGGATGACCTCTGACGGACGCGGCCGGACCGGCGCTTTCCAAAGATAAATCGCCAGCGGCGCCAGGACGATGCTAGTCAAAACACTTCCTTCCGGTCCGTAATCACCGCCGCTCCAGGTGGAACTTACGTTCCACTCGATAGCGTGGCCCGTCAACTTCATTGTAAGCCCGCTCAGGTTGACGCCAAAAAGGGGCAGTGTAAAATTCCAGCCGTAGTGCAGGCCGATGGGCAGCCACAGGTCCCGGCTGCGCAAAAAGGCGTATCCGAACAGAGCGCCGAAGCCTGAGGTATTGAGCATGGAGAGCCAGGTGGCGTTGGGATTCATGGCGTGCAGCGCGCCAAACACCGCGGCGACGGTGCAGATGGTTGTGTAGGGACCCCACACCCCGAGCAGAACCTGGAATCCGTAGCCACGGAAGAGGATTTCCTCTCCCGCGGCCCCGGCCAGCAGGGAAAGCGAGGTAAAGAGAAAAATATCCCAGCGCGCCTGCGATTCCTGTACGGGGACCAGCCGCGCGGCATGAAGGGCCAAAGGCGGCACAAGCACCAGAGCAGCCGCAGCGGCGCCTCCCAATACTCCCCATCCGAGGTTCCGAATCGCGGCGGCGTCCCAGGCGAGGCCCACATCCCTGAGCCGTCGCTTTCCAAAGATCCGCAGCGCGATCCAGTTCGCCGCCAGAGCCGACGCCAACTGGCTCCAGGTGACGCCGGCGAGGTATCCGGCGAGCCAAATCAGCACGGGGGCCAAAACACGCGCGGCCAGAATGTAGATGACAAGATAAACTCCGACGCGCAGACTCCAGCCCGGTGACATCTAGCGTCCGGATTCCGTCTTGACGCCCGTCCGCGCCACCGCCACCGGGAGGACCGTTGCGCCTTCCCGCTCGATGACGGCCGAGACGGCCGCCTTGGCTCCGGATTTCACCAGGAAGATGACGCATCCTCCGCCGCCCGCGCCGCAGACTTTGGCGCCTTCCGCTCCGGCCCGGCGCGTGGCCGAGATCAGGCGGTCGATCAGGGGAGTCGAAATACCGGGCGCGTTCTTGCGCCGGTTGCTCCACTCCTCCCGCAGCAGGCGCGCCACCTCAGTCCAATCCGCCCGTTCGAGCGCGCTCCGCATGGCATGGGCGATGGACGCGATGCGGTCGAAGTTGCGGCGCACTTTGGTATTTCCGTCGATATGCGCCTTGGTGACTTCCCAGTTGTTGATGCCCGAATTGCGCGGCTCGCCGGTGTAGGCCAGCACGATGCGCTCGTTCAGGTCGGACAGATCCACCGGAATCGCCTTGCGTACGATGCCGAGCGGGGAAAGCTCGATCGCGCTCACGCCGCCGTACATGGCCGGGTAGTAGTCCTGCGCTCCGGTCGGCACGTTGATGATCTGGGCTTCGATATTCTGGGCGATCTCCCGCAGCTTCTCGATCGCATAACCCGATCCGGTCAGCTTGTTGAGCGCCGAAGCGATGGCGATAATCAGCGTCGACGAGCCGGAAATGCCCGCTCCGGCGGGCGCCTCGCAATCGGTGGACAGCTCGATTCCGGTCGGCGGGGCGAAAAATTTGACGACATATGCCAGCAGCGGCAGTTTGTATTTTTTCGCGCTCCGCAGCTCTTCGAGGTCCGCGAACGATTCCTCGCCGCCCAGGTCGCGGGAGCGCAGCACGATGCGGGAATCGGGCCGCGTCTCGAGGGTGCAGCTTGCGTAGCGGTCGACGGCGAAATTCAGGGTCACCGCGTTGGCGTGGTACAGATACAGGGGCCAGATGTCGAGTGTACCGCCGGCCAGGTCCACACGGCACGGCGCCTTGGAGAATATCTTCATAAAATAAGTTCGTTATGCCTGCGCGGCGAATCCTGCAATTGGGCGATCCGTTGTTACGGGCCGTTTCCAGCCCGCTTAGCGATTACACCACGGCCGGACGGATCTTTCGGGATTTGCGCGACACACTGCATGAGTTCCGCCGCACCCACGGCTTCGGGCGGGGGATTAGCGCTGTCCAGATCGGTGAGCCGACACGACTAATATATATCGAAATGGAAGGCGTCGAGTACGCCATGGTAAATCCGCGTCTGGTTTCCCGGAGCGCAGAGACGTTTCGTCTGTGGGACGACTGCTTTTCGTTTCCGCACCTTCTGGTATATCTGGAGCGCGCGCGTTCCGTGCTGGTGGCCTACCGGGACCAAGCCGGGGAAGACCGCCATCTCGATGTGTCCGGCGCCTTCTCCGAGCTGCTGCAGCACGAACTCGACCACCTCGACGGCGTGCTCGCCGTCGATCGCGCCATCGACGGCTTCAGCCTTTGCACCCGCGAAGAGTACGAGCGGCGATATCGGGGCGCGCCCGCAAGGGAAAACTTGCAACCCAAGACCGGGCCGGCGCATCGTAAACTGTAGAATGCGTCGCAGGATTCTGATCGGAGGCGCCGGCGCTACCGGACTGGCCGGACTCGGAGCCTTTGTTTATCGCGCTGCCCCGACGTTCTGGAAGCAGTACTCGAGTGAGATTGGCAGGCCTATCGCGCAGCCTATGTTGCACCCGGATCCGAAAGCATGGCCCGACACCGGACTGCATGCCTCCTGGTTGGGACACAGCACCGTTCTGATCAAAGCTGATGGAACCACGATTCTCACCGATCCCGTTTTCAGCGATCGCGTGGGTCTGAGCTTCGGCCCGCTGACACTCGGCTTGAAGCGGCTGGTGGCGCCGGCGGCTCCTCTGAGCCGTTTGCCGAAAGTGGACCTGGTGGTCCTCTCGCACGCCCACATGGATCATTTGGACCTTCCCTCCCTGCGCGCGCTCGAAAGCCGCCACACGTCGCTGGTGACAGCCTCGAAAACATCCGATCTGGTGCGCCAGGGACGCTATCGTGACGTGCGCGAACTGCGCTGGAATGAGACGGCGAGCGCCGGCGCCGCGCGGATTCGCGCCTTCGAGGTGAACCACTGGGGGGCCAGGATGCGCACCGACACGTATCGCGGCTACAACGGATACGTAATCGAAGTGGGCCGGTACCGGATTCTGTTCGGCGGCGATACGGCGATGACTACCGGCTTTCGCAGACTGAAGTCGTCCAGGCCGTTTGATCTTGCCATCATGCCGATCGGCGCCTATAACCCCTGGATTCATGCTCACTGCACGCCGGAGCAGGCGTTGCAGATGGGTAACGACGCCGGCGCGGACCGCTTCATCCCCGTTCATCACCAAACCTTCCAACTGAGCCGCGAGCCCCTGCTCGAGCCCATCGAGCGTTTTTATTCAGCGGCTGGAACCGAGCGCGTCGCCATCTCCCACCTGGGTCAGAAGATCACCCTGTCCTGAACGGATCCGCCGCGGCGTTGTACGATCAAACCTGGATGAAAAAAGCACTGATCACCGGAATCACCGGGCAGGACGGCTCCTTTCTGACGGAGTTGCTGTTGTCCAAGGGGTACGAGGTACATGGCATCGTGCGGCGCGCGTCTACGTTCAATACGGACCGGCTGGATGCAATCTACAAGGATCCCCATGACCGCGAAACTCGCCTGTATCTGCATTATGGGGACCTGGCGGACGGGACCGGATTGCGGCGCATTCTGGAAAGAATCAAGCCGGACGAAATCTACAATCTGGCCGCTCAATCGCACGTGCGGGTGAGTTTCGACCAGGCCGAGTACACGGCGGACGTCGTCGCCACCGGCACGCTGCGTCTGCTCGAAGCGGTGCGGGATTCGGCCGAGGGCACGGTTCGCCTGTACCAGGCCGGGTCGTCGGAAATGTTCGGCGCAGCCAGCCCTCCGCAAAGCGAATCCACTCCGTTCTACCCCCGCAGCCCGTACGCGGCGAGCAAGGTTGCGGCCCACTGGTACGCGGTGAATTATCGAGAAGCGTACGGAATGTTCATCACCAACGGCATCCTGTTCAATCACGAGTCGCCGCGGCGCGGCGAGACGTTCGTGACCCGCAAGATTACCCGCGCTTTGACGCGCATTTCGCTGGGCCTGCAGGACAAGCTGTTCCTGGGCAACTTCGACGCGCGCCGCGATTGGGGCTTCGCCGGAGATTACGTGGAGGCCATGTGGATGATGCTTCAGAATTCACTGCCCGGCGACTACGTCATCGCTACCGGAGAATCGCATTCGGTGCGGGAATTCCTCGATTGCGCCGCCGCCTGCTGCGGCCTGGACTGGAGCAAGCACGTCGAGATCGATCCGCGGTATCTGCGTCCGACCGAGGTCGACCACCTGCTGGGCGACTCTTCCAAAGCGCGACGGGAGCTGGGCTGGACTCCGAAAGTCACCTTCACGGAGCTGGTGAGGATGATGGTAGAGCACGACCTGGAGATCGCCCGGCAGGAGCAGACTCTGGCCAATGCCGGCCATCGCGTTGTGGTCCGGGGCATCTCGCAGGTCTAGCGATCATCAGAAAATCGTAAGCTCCAGCGGCGCGCCGGCGGCGACGCCCAGGATCCTGGCAGCCGACGCCTGGCCGGCGGAGATCTCGAAATAGCCCGAGCTGCCGACGATCAGAAATAACTCACCGGGACCAAGCTGCTCGTAATTCGTGGCCAGCCGATTGACGCGATCGAGTCCGACCGCTATTTCAAAAGGTCCTTCCAACACGCGCGGGTAGGCTTCGGCGTGAAAGTTGGTGATGAGGTTTCCGAAACGATCCACCTTGAGAATCGAGCCGGTCCAGCCGCGCCTCGCGGTGCGCTCGGGCTGAAGGGACTGGGGGCGGAGATAATCGCCGACCAGCTTGCCGAAGCGCGCAGGCGGGACGCCTTGTGCGAGATGCGCCGCAGCCGGCGCGAAGACGTCGCGGCCGTGGAACGTCCGGCTGACGGGATGCAGAAAGTATTTTGAATTGGTGATGGCTCGTACCCTGGCTTTTCCCCGGGAGAAGATGAAGGCGAACACGCCGTTGTCGGGTCCGATGAAATAATTACGTTCGGACTCGACGAGGATCGGCCGGCGGGCGGTTCCGACCCCCGGGTCGACCACCACTACGTGCACGGTCCGCGGGGGGAAGTAGGGGGCGGCCTGGGCGATGGCGAAGGCGGCTTCGAAGATTTCGTAAGGGCGGCATTCGTGAGTGATGTCCACGATGCGGGCGCGCGGGCAGATGCGGAGAATCACTCCCTTCATCGTTCCGGCGTAATGGTCCGCCAGGCCGAAATCGGTAGTAAGGGTGATGATCGGGGCAGGTCTCGAGGGCACTCAGGCGACATTCTAACAGCTTTCCCGTTAGTTCCCGACGCCAACCGACGCCAGAATCAGCCCCAAGGCTTCGATCTCAAACAGAATAATATCCACCGATATGGAAGCAGCGCATTCGAAGCTGAATTAGCGGGCGCGGCCCGGCGGGCGGAAGCTTGTCCACCGGGCGCGGGGGAAGCGATCCTCGAGAACGGCGAGCTATTGAATGGCCATGGGGCCGAATACAGGCGCTGCCATATCTTTCTGGTCCCGGAGATTGCAGTACGGATCCTTGCCGAATCCGTATCGCAGCGTGGCGCCCTCGGGTAGTTTGCCGGTAACGTGGAGCAGGGCCACGTTCGGCTCGGCCGGATCCAGACGGGCTTTGTAGATCGCGGGTAACGGCGCGTCGTCCGCGCCATGGATCGTGAAGCCGGAGAGACGGCCGTCCGAGATCAAACGCCCGTTCACTTCTTCGAACGTCACCCGGACGATGCCGTCGCGGAATACCGCCGAGACCGGCCGCGGACCCCGTTTGGTCTGGCCAAGAGCCAGATTCGCCAGGCGCCGGCCCAGCCGCTTGTGATCCTGCGTGCTGATATGGATTTGATCGTCCAGCGAAAAATCGATGGACGCCGCCACGCCGGAGTGGGGGATGGTGGACTCCGCCTTACGCTGCATTTCCTGCACGATGTTCCATTCCTTCAGGTTTACGGCGTTCGCGTGACGGCCGATTTGGACGTAATAAAAAGGCAGGTCCGGCTGTCCGAAATCTTCGCGCACCATGCGTACGAAGCGCTCGAATTTTTCCTGAAACATCGCGGCGGACTTGGGATTAGCGTCCGATTCGCCCTGATACCAGAGCACGCCGGCGACTTTCGAGCCCGTGGCCTGGAAGCGCCGCACCATCCCGCCGTAGAGGGAGTGGCCGCCGCGCGACTTCAGCGCCGGATCCCACTGGTCCATCGACGTGCCGCCGTGCGCGCTGGGAATCAGCCCCACCGGCACGCCCGTCCGCTTCACCATTTCGACGGCGAATGGCAGGCCGAGTCCGGCGCCCTTCTTGCGCGCGCTCATGAATTGCCGCAACTTCTCGCCGCTCAGCCGTTCGGGCAGTTTGCGGATCTCCTGGTGCACGGGATCGACCGCCGCCACCAGGGTGTGCAGCGGCTCCTCGGCCACGATCCACTGATCCGCCATGTCGAAGCTGTGCACCATCTCGTGCGGAGACTCGACGTCCACCAGGTCGCCGACGCCTTCCATGTTCGACTGGCCGGCCAGCATCCACAGATCGCCCACCAGGATGTTGTCGACCGACGCCAGCGGCGCGCCGCCCGCCATCCGCAGATCGATGCGGTAGGGACCGCCTGCGGGCAGCGGCGGAATCTCCGCTGTCCACTTGCCGGCCGAGACCTTGGCGACCGGTGTCCACTCGCGCAGCGGGATATGCTTCCGGCTGACCTGAGCTTCGATCGTCTTTCCGTCGGCCCCCTGCGCCACTCCGCTGAGCGGGATGGCGGCGGTTCCGGCGGAGGTCCGTTGAAACACCTGCTCGTCCACGGCGCCGCCGGTGATGCGCAGCGTTTGCGCCTGCGCGGCGGAGATCAACAGGAGCGGGAGAACAATGAAGCGCATGGGATTCTCAGGGCAGCTCTTTTTTGAGCGCGCCGCCCGCCGGCGCCTCGATAGCCGGCGATCCTTTCAGGTAGCCCAGGGACGTGAGGAACAGGTCGGTCTGACGCAGGCAGGACGCATGCCAGGGCGTTCCAGGACGGTCGTTGAAGAACCCGTGCTTCTCTCCCTCGGCGGTGTAAAGCTCGACGCGATTCCCGGCCGCGGCCATCTGTTTCACAAACGTTCGCGCGGGGATCAGCAAGGCGTCTTCCGTGCCGAAGAAAAGAATCGCGGGCGGCCCGCCGCCGGCTACTTTCCAGGCTGAAAGGAAGGTCGCCATCTTGCGGTTGTCCTCCGCGGAGCGCTTTTCATTGCCCTTGTACTCCTTCGTGCCGATCGCCGGGTTATACAGAACCAGCGCATTGGGTTTCGAGGAGACCGATTGATCCTCCCCTTCCGGTTCGAACGTGGTGTTGTAGGCGGTGAAGACGGCGTCCGTTCCGCCCGCCGACCCGCCGCCGGCCAGGACCTTATTGGGATCGATGCCCAGACGTTTTGCGTTCACGCGCAGCCAGCGCACGGCGCTCTTGGCGTCTTCGATGCACTTGTCGGGCTCGGTGTGGTGCACGCTTTTGATGCGGTACTCGGCCGAGCCCGCCACCATCCCGCGGCCGGCTAGGTATTCGGCTTTGGTCGTAAACTGGCTGGGCGTGCCATTGGTGAACCCGCCGCCGAAGAAGAAGACGATACCGGCCCGCTGGTCGGAGGGCTTCCAGTCTTTCGGGAAATAGAGATTGATCTTCAGTTCGCCCTGGGGGGTAATCTTGTAGACCGCAACGCTTTTGCCGTCCACCGGTTTCAGGTCGCTATCGATGGTTCGGAGAGCCGCGCCCGCAAGTTGGGCGGCTGCCAGGACTATCGTGAACGCTGCGATTGGTGAGTGCATCATTGGCTCCTCTTTCATCCCGTGTTTTGTGCATTATAATCCACGCGCTGTCAATAAGGCTCGATCCTGACCAGCGTGCGATCGATCGCCGCAAGGTTCGGCTTACCGGAGAGTCCCATGGCCAGCGCCAACTCGCTCTGCAGCATCTCCATCACGCGCTGCACGCCGGCCTGGCCGAAGGCGCCGAGTCCGAACAGCGGCGGCCGGCCGACGAGCACCGCCTTGGCCCCGATCGCCAGCGCTTTCAGCACGTCGGTGCCGCGGCGGAATCCGCCGTCGATCAGCACGGGGAGCCGGCCGCGCACCGCGTCGACAATTCCCGGCAGGGCTTCGATCGTCGACGGGGCCCCGTCCAGGTAGCGCGCCCCGTGATTGGACACGACGATGCCCGCCGCTCCGTTTTCCACGGCCAGCAGCGCGTCGGCCGGCGTGAGAATGCCTTTGACCAGCACCGGGACCTTGCTCCAGGACTTCAACTCTTGCAGGAACGGCCAAGTCAGGCTGGCGACGTGGAGGCCCCGCAGTCCGTAGCGCGGAGGCGGCGCCGAAGACCGTCGCCGGCCGGTTTGAGAAGACGCCTCGCCCGGGGGCCCGCCGCTCGCCAGACGGTCCCGCAGCAGCCGCTCCCGGTGCGAACCGTAAGGACCGTCCACCGTCCAGCAGATCGCCTTGGCGCCGGCGGCTACCGCCCGCTCCACACGGTCGCGGGCGCCGTCTTTATCCGGTTCCGCGTAAAGCTGGAACCAGAACGGCCCGGTGGCCGCCGCGCCGATCTTGTCGATGGGATAGCTTGAATTGCTGCTCACCACCATGATTGTCCTGGCCGCGCCCGCGCCCTTTACCGTCGCCACCTCTCCTTCCGGATGAGCCTGCTGGTGGCCGGCCGTGGGAGCGATCAGGATCGGCATCTCGATGCGGCTGCCGAACAGGTCGAGCGAGAGATCGAGCCTGCTCACATCCACCAGCATCCGCGGGCGGAAAGTGATGCGCTCGAAGCCCTGGCGGTTTCGGCGCAGGGTCCATTCGTCATCGACGCCGCCGGCGATGTAATCGTAGGCGGCCTTCAGCATGTGCGTCCGGGCCAGCGGCTCGAACTCGAGCACGTTGTTCAGCTCGTCGATGCCCGGCAGGCGCGGCGCGATCCAGGCCGGATCCTGCCCCCGCAGCAATGGCGATCCGGCGACCAGAAGCGACAGCTGGCGGGCGGCTTCACGCCGGGTCACGGGCGGCCTCCGGCTCGAATGGACTGCACCAGGCTGGGTTTGACCGCCGCCAGATTCGGGGTCCCCGAGAGACCCATGGCGAGCGCCAACTCCTGCTGCAGCATCTCCAGAACCCGCGTCACCCCGGTCTGGCCGAAAGCTCCGAGCCCCCACAGGGGCGGCCGCCCGACCAGCACCGCTTTTGCGCCCAGCGCCAGCGCTTTCAGGACGTCCGTGCCTCGCCGCACTCCGCCGTCAAGCAGCACCGGAATCCTGCCGCCGACCGCTTCCACGATTTCCGGCAGCACCTCGATCGTCGAAGGCGTGAACTCCAGGTAACGCCCGCCGTGATTCGACACCACCACCCCGGACGCTCCGTGCTCCACCGCCAGCCTGGCGTCCTCGGCCGTGAGGATGCCCTTGATAAGCACCGGAACCTTGGCATACTTCCGCAGCTCGTCGAAGAAGGACCAGGTGAGCTGCGCCGTGAACTGCGGCGCGATGCGATAGGGATTGGGCGGCGTCGCCGCCGTCCGGCGCCTGCCAAGGGCTTGTTGAGACAGTGGCGATCTCTCTCCGGGCGGCCCGCCGGTGGTGAGCCGGTCGCGCAGCAGCCGCTCGCGGTGCGAGACATACTGAGTATCCACCGTGAGGCAAACCACCTTCGCGCCTGCCGCCACGGCACGCTCGACGCGCTCGCGGGTGCTGTCGAGATCCGGACCGGCGTAAAGCTGGAACCAGAACGGTCCGGTGGCCGCCGCGCCGATCTTGTCGATGGGATAACTGGAGACGGTGCTTACTACCATGATGGTCTTGGCCGCGCCGGCGCCGCGCACGGTGGCCAGCTCGCCGTCCGGATGCGCCTGCTGATGACCGCCGGTCGGGGCCACCAGGATCGGCATTTCGATGCGGCTCCCGAACAGCTCGAGTGAGACGTCCAGTTTGCTTACGTCCACCAGCATCCGGGGCTGAAGCGTGAGCCGCTCAAAACCCTCCCGGTTGCGGCGCAGGGTCCACTCGTCATCGACTCCGCCGGCGATGTAATCGTAGGCCGTCCGGAGCATGCGGGTGCGCGCCACGGGCTCGAACTCCATGACGTTGTTCAGCGCTTCGATGGGCGGTATGCGGTCGGGAATCCAAACGGGGTCCTGGCTCCGTACCAGCGGGGAGCCGGCTAGAAACAGCGACAGCTTGCGCGTGGCGTCACGTCGGGTCATCGCCGTCCTCTCTCTCCTGCCGCTGAAAATTTGTCAAGGCATGGAAGCCTGTGAGACGCTGTCTGCATGGTAATCAAACCCACCTATGAGGATGCGAATCTGATTCTACGACTTTACGAGGATCGTAGGGAAGAGCGAATGCGTACCGCCCGCGACTGGTTCGCGCAAAACTTCCATTTCCGCTCCATGGAGGATTACAACCGCGGCTGCCCTCCCGGCTCCTCCATGAACGCATACGCGCGCATGGTGATGACCTATTGGGAAATGGCCGCCTCCTTTGTCACCAGCGGCGTACTGAATCAGGAGCTGTTCTTCCAAAGCGGCATGGAGCTGCTGTTCGTCTGGGTCCGGGTGAAAGAGCTGGTTCCACACATGCGCGAAGCCAACAAGAATCCCAACGCATTCCAGAACCTGGAAACCGTGGCGAATGCATTTATCCAGTGGCTGGACGCGCGTTCGCCGGAGACGTACGCCGCCTTTGCCGCCCGCATCGGTTGAATGGACCTGCGGGGCTCCGCCAGTTCTCGGAGTTTCAAGCCGGACGCCACCCAGGGAATCACTTGTGATATGTTTTAGCCGAAAATGAAAGAGAGAATCTCGCGTCGCGTACTGCTCACCGCTTTGCCGGGGGCTCGGCTTGCGCTGGCAAAAGCGGATATACGGGTCGGGTGTCAGGCGAACGGGTGGCCGCTCAAAGCCGGTGACTTCCCGCAATTGCTGAGCGTCCTCGATGCCATGCGATCGCTCGGCTACACGGGCTTCGAATGCAATGTACGGTTCGTACAGGACCGGTTCGGATCCGCCGCGGCGGCCCGGACTCGAATCCAAAAGACTGGCGTCCGGTTTATCGGGGCCCACATGAACATGGAGCAGGGACGGGCCGATAGTTTCACCTCCGTGCTCGAAGGTCTGGCGGCTCTGGGCGCCGGGTTCGTTGTCATGAGCGGCGCCGGTCTGGCGGCGAACGGAAAATTCGAGGAGGGCGCTCTGCGCGAGAAGGCGGCAAAACTGGATGTATTAGGCAAGGTGTGCCGGAAACACGGGCTGCGGCTGACCTACCACAATCACAATCCGGAATTCGCTAACGGAAACGCGGAGATCGAGGGTCTCGCGAAGCTGACAAATCCCGAGGCGGTGGAATTTCTGATGGACGCGGGACACGGCTACCTCGGAGGCGGCGACCCGGCCGGATTTCTGTCCCTGCACGCGCGCCGGATCCGGGGTATTCATCTGAAAACGTACCGTGGCCAGGAGCAGGTTCCGCTTGGTCAGGGTGATTTTGGGTTCGAGCGTCTCGCCGCAGCCGTGAAACAGACCGGATGGACTGGCTGGCTGATCACCGAAGAAGGCGGCGGCACGAAGATCAACACCGCGGCCGTGGGACCCGACAGGGAGTATATCCGGCGTATCTTTGGCGTCTGAAATTGACCGCGCCACCCGGGAACAATTCAGGCTGCTGTCCGCCGTTTGCGGTGGCCGGTTTCGATGGGCTCCTCGGGCTGTATCAGTGATTTCCGAATGCGCCGCCTCTCTCTCAGGGCGATAAACGATTCGATCAGAGCCTGAACGCCGAGGACCAGGATAATCACATAGACCGTCACCACCGAAGTAATAAGAATTTCCAGCACATGCTGCCTCCGCCCGAGAAAAAGAGCAAGTGGGCAGCCAAACCCGGTTTCTTCCGATGGAGGATTACTTCTCGCGCTTTGCGCCGGGGACCTGGTAATCGATCTCGATCGACGCGCCTTCGGCGAGCATGATTTTCCGCAATACCGCGATCGTGCTGGGTGAAGGCTTGAAATTTCCGAACCGGTAGCCTTCGGCGATAATCAGGGGCGTCCAGCCGTATTTGTTTTTCTTATTCCACACTGCGATTTTCGCGCCCTTGTCGTAAAGGAACTGCACGGCTTTGGGAAGATTTTTATAGGCCGCGCCGTGCATGGCGGTCTCGCCGTTCTTGTCGACCGCGTTGATGTCGGCGCCGAGCTCGAGCGCCACCTGGAGCGCTTCCACTACTTCGTCTTCGGTTCCGGCGTCCTCCCCCGGAGATCGCGTCCCCAGTCCGGCGGCGGCCATGAGCGGCGTGCTCCCGTCGGCATTCGGCAGCAGCGGGTCCGCTCCCAGCTTGGCCAGCAGACGCATCAGTTCGGCGTCGGCGGTCCGGGCGGCCAGGAAGAACGGAGTCGCGCCCATGGTATTGAGGCTGGTCAGCCCGACGTTGACCTTCTTCGTCATCCGCGCGTTGAGGTTCGCGCCGCTGCCGGCCAGCTTGCGGACAAACTCCAGGCTGGTCATATTCCCCGAACCTTCGGGCGCCGGGTCGTTGTCGCCCAAGCCGGGCTTGCGGACCCACGATACGACGTGCAGCGCCGTGTAGCCCGTACCGTCGGCGTTGGGGTTGGCGTCCTTGTCGAGCAGGAACGCCGCCAGTTCGAAGTGCGCGTTGGTGGCCGCCAGAACCAGGGCGCTCATTCCGGCGCGCGGCCATCCGCGGCCCTGGCTCTTCCTGCCGCTTACCTGTCCGCTCTGGACGGTTTCGTTCACGTCCGCCCCGGCTTTCACCAGCGCGCGCACCACCCCGAGGCGTCCCTCGCGAACGGCGAACAGGAGCGGCGTGAAGCCGGCGTCCACACGGGCGTGAAGATCGGCGCCGGCTCTGATCAGCGCCTCGACCACCTCCACATGCCCCTCGGCCGCAGCCCACATCAGCGCTGTCTGGCCGTGCCAGCTCTCCCGGGCGTCGACTTCGGCGCCGTGCGCCAGCAGCGCTTTCACGGCGGCGACTTTGCCCGTGCGGGCGGCAGTCATCAGGGCGGTCTCCCCGCCAGGTAGGGTGATGTTCGGATCGGCTCCGGCTTTGAGCAGCAGCTCCACCATGGGTCCGTTGCCGTTGGTGCAGGCCAGGGAAAGCGGGGTCACTCCGTAGCGGTTCGCGGCTTTGACGTTGGCTCCGGCGCCAATCAGGAGTTGGGCGGTTTCGAGGTCGTCCTGGTTGGCGGCCCAGTGCAGCGCCGTGGTCCCGTCGACCTGCGGCGCGTTCACGTCGAGCTTTTGCTCGAGCATGGCGCGCACGGCTGCCCGGTCCATTCTCTTCGCGGCGTCAGCCAGCGGCGCTTCGGAACGCGCTCCGAACAAGAGGACCGCCGAGCAGAGGAACGCTCCAAACCGCATTGCGCCCATTCTCAGACCGCCAGCGGATCGAGCAGCTCTTTGATTTTGCCCTTGCTGTCGGCGAACGCGTCGAGCCGCACGCCCACTTTGTCGAGCAGCGTCAGATGCAGGTTGGCCAGCGGCGTGGGTTCGGCGTAGCGGATGTGGCGTCCGCCTTTCATCCCGCCGGCGCCGCCCGCGACCAGGATCGGCAGATTCACGTGATCGTGCACATTGGGGTTGCCCATGCCGCTGCCGTACAGGTAGACCGAATGATCGAGCAGCGTACCGTCGCCATCCTTCGCCGCTTTGAGCTTCTCCAGGAAATACGCGAATAGCGACACGTGAAACGCGTTGATCTTAGCGACCTTGGCCATCTTTTCCGGGTCGTTGCCGTGATGCGTCGTGGGATGGTGCGGATCGGGAACGCCGATCTCCGGATACGTGCGCGTGCTGGTTTCGCGCGCCAGTTGGAACGTGATGACGCGGGTGACGTCGCCTTGCAGCGCCAACACCTGGAGGTCGAACATCAGGCGCGCATGGTCGGCGTAGGACGCGGGCACCCCCAGCGGGCGGTCCAGATCCGGCAGCGCGGAATCCGCCGTTGCGGCTTCCGCTTTCTGTATGCGGCGCTCCACTTCACGCACGGTATCCAGGTATTCGCTGACCTTGTTGCGGTCCCCCGGGCCGAGCTTTTTCTGCAGCCGGGCGATGTCTTCACTTACCCAGTCGAGCAGGCTGGCGTTCTTCTTGATCTCCGCCAGGCGCTCGGATGCGCTGCCGCCGTCGCCGAACAGGCGCTCGAAGGCCACACGCGGATGCGCTTCGGCCGGCAGCGGCGTGGTGGGCGAAGACCAGCTCAGGTTGTTTTGATAAACGCAGGCGTAGCCGTTATCGCACTGGCCGACCGTGGTCAGCAGATCCATGGCCAGCTCGAGCGACGGCAGGCGCGTGTCGCCGCCGATGTGTTGCGCCGCAATCTGGTCGGCGGTGGTGCCGAGATGGTAGTCGGTGCTTTCGGTCCACTTGGCCGTGGCTGCGCTGAGGAAGGCGGCGTTCGAAGTCGCGTGCGTGCCGGGGTAAGCGTTGCGCAGCTCCAGGTTGGTGATGACGGTCAGGTAATCCTTCACCTTTTCCAGCGAGCGGAGGCTGGGCGACAGCTCGGCGAGCGTGTCCTTGCCGGGAGGCGTCCACTGCGAGATGGTGGAGCCCATCGGGATGTACACGAAACCGAGACGGCGGACCGGACGCGCGGGCGTGGCGGCCAAGGCGGTCATGGCCGGAACCATCGCGTCGAGCAGCGGCAGGGCAAGCGTCGCGCCCATCCCGCGCAGGAACGTGCGGCGGGGCAGCGCCTTCTTCGTGATCATCATTGTGACCTCCTCATCTGAAACGGAGTACTACCGACTATACCTAAAATAACCGATGAAAACCTGAAATCGGCAGCCCGGGCCTGTCGCACCACGCCGCGGATGGCGGGCGCATCGTAATACTCCACCCCGCGTCCAAGCGCGTAGGTGAGCAGCTTCTCGGAGAGCGTAGAGACAAAAATCTCGGGACGGCTCAGCAGCGCCCTTTCGAGACCCGCGACCCCGTTGAATTTTTCGCCGTCGGGAAGACCGCCGGCCGTGTCGAGCGGGGCGCCGTCCGCAACGGTGCGCCAGCGGCCTACCGCGTCGTAATTCTCCAGGGCGAATCCCACCGGATCCATCAATTGATGGCAGCCCGAGCATGCCGGATTGTCGCGATGCAGCGCCAGGCGTTCCCGCATGGTCAGGGTCTTTCCGGCGCCCGTGTTCTCCTTCAACGCCGGCACCACCGCCGGCGGCGGGGGTGGAGGCAACCCGAGGATATTATCCAGCACCCACTTCCCGCGAATCACCGGGGAGGTCCGGGTGGCGTAAGAGGTAACGGTCAGCACGCTGCCCTGCCGGAGCAATCCGCCGCGCTCGGCGCCTTCGCCGAAGGTGACCCGCCGGAAGCGGCTGCCGTAAATGTTAGGAATCCCGTAGTGTTTGGCAAGCCGTTCGTTGAGGTAGGTAAAGTTGGCGCGCAGCAGGTCGAGCACGCTGCGGTCTTCACGCATGATGCTCTCGAAGAACAGCTCGGTCTCGCGGCGGAAGGACTGGCGGAGATTGTCGTCGAAATCCGGGAAGGCGCGCATGTCCGGAGTGGTGGAAGCCAGGTTCCGCAGATACAGCCACTGCTCGGCGAAGTTGTCAACCAGGGCGCGGGAGCGGCCGTCGGCCAGCATCCGGCGCGTCTGCTTTTCGAGTACCGCCGGAGTGTGCAGCTTCCCCTGAATCGCCGCTTCCAGAAGTTCTTCGTCGGGAAGACTGCTCCAAAGGAAGAAGGAGAGCCGCGAAGCCAACTCCAGGTCGCTGATGCGATACGCGCTGTGCGGCGCCACCCCGGCCGGATCCTGTTCTACCCGAAACAGGAACTCCGGACTGACGAGCACCGCGCGGAGGCCCATTTCAATGCCTTCCTCGAACCCGCCGGCAGCCCGGGCGTCCTTGTAGAATTTCATCGGAACGCGAAGATCCGCCGCAGTGACCGGCCGGCGATACGCGCGGCGCATCAACTTACCCAGAATGTTCCCGGCGCAGGCGTCCTCCTCTCCGGGCTTTGCCGGATGGCAGGTGAAAATACGCCGGCGGCTGGGCGTGTCCCCGGCGGCCGCCGCGCCGTAAGGACCGGTGATGCTTACCGAATACAGAGCCGGTTGAACACGCGGATGGCGGTCCATGTTGAAATGCGCCTGGTAGGGCTGCCGCTCGGTTTCAAGCAGCGCCCAGTGCTTCCGCAGGAACGCCACGCCCACCGCATGTGGACCCGCTTTGATTTTCACGCGCAGGCGCAGATCCTGGTCGACGGAGTGGTGATCGGAATTCGTTGGCGGCGGCTTGACGGTGAACAGCCGGACGCGCTCGCCGTCGAGCATCAGTTCCACTTCGTGCGGTTCGTACAGGCCTTCGACATGCTCGTTGCGGTCCCGGGCGAGGCGAAGCTGGATCTCGTACTCACCGTCCAACGGGAAGGTGTAGTTCACTACTTTCCCGCCGCGAGTGCCGAAAGGCAGTTCGTCGACTTGCTCCTCCTGAGTAAGGTCAGGCGGAAGAGTGATCGTCTCCCCGCCAGGCGCCCGGACCGGACTGCCAATAGCCAGACGGCTGATTTTGCGGGCCGCGTTCAGGTAACGCTCGAGCAGAGTCGGGGAAAGATTTCCGACAGTGACGTTGTCGAACCCGTGGCTTGATTCGTCGCCCGGGAGCAGCGAGGTGACGTCGACATCGATGGCCAGCAGATCGCGGACCGCATTCCGGTACTCGGTCCTGTTGAGCCGCCGAAAGGTATCGGTGCGCCCTGGATCGGGTTTCACCGCGGAGGCGCGGTCCAGGGAGGATTCGAGCGAGGAGACCAGGGCCGCATAGACTTTTTCGTCCGGCCGCGGCAATCCGGCGGGTGGCATCGACCGGGCGCGCAGCTTGCGGACAGCCTTCTCCCAGGCTTCGGGGTTCTGGCCGGCATGCTCCGGACTGAGCCCTTCGAGAGAGTACCCGCCCGTTTTCAACTTGCTGTTGTGGCAGCCAGCGCAGTAGCGGTTGATGGTGGCTCGGGTTTCGGAAGATTGAGCAAGGATCGACTGGCCTGAACTCCCGAGGAGCATCAGCAGCACGGCTGAAACGGTTTTGTCGTGAAATCGGGTATGCGCCATCGCGGCCGGCAGTGTCCGTCCACCTGCAATTGTAACATCCGGACTTGTCAGAACCATAGGGGGGTTGACGCGTAACCGATCGGATTCAATCGGGTGCGTTTTGTTCCTGCGCCGCTGTTTTCCGGCCATTCGTGGGCTCCTGATCCGGGATCGCGGATTTCACCAATCCCTACCGGCAGCAGCCCTCGCCCGCATCGAAGCGTCTCGGCGCGTTCGCGGGCGGCTGTGAGGGATTGCAGCGACGATCTTCACGGTGGATTCGTATTGGATTCACTGCCGGCGGAGGTTCCGAACAAGGCCGCCTGACCGGCATCACGCCAGTTCAAGGACTGCGTCGGCCGTGTGGAAAGAAGCGTACAGCGCATCGTACACTTCCCTTGGTCGACTTTCCAGCCACGCGGAACTTGACTACACTGCGCACGCTGCTTCTTCACATGCGTAGCCAGCGCCAGGGTCCGAGCCTGCACGTTCTTCATGCCGATCAGGTGAATGAAACGAGCGCCGCGTCGCAAGCCGCAATCCGTGGGTCGTCCCGCTGCCCCAGCCCCGCCAGCTTGCGGGCGCCGACCAGATCGTCCGCCCATCCCGCCGTCACGACCGATGGCCAGAGCTGCGGCAGCCGTTCCGCCCGCACGAACAGCACGCCTGCCTCGAGAGGTCCCATGACCCACTTGTCCGGTCTTACGGAATAGGAATCGCCGATCGCCTCGAGATCCACATCCAGCGCCCCGAGACTCTGCGCGCCGTCCAGGTGCACCCAGAGGTTGCGCTTGTGCGCCAGTTCGGTGATCTCGCACGCCGGATACAGGATCCCGGTGGCGCTGGTGACATGCGTGATAGCTCACCACCCTGGTGCGAAGCGTGATCAGCTTTTCGATTCCGGCGACGACCCGCGGCACTGCGCCAGGCCCACACAAGCAAGAGCCTGGAGAGCCGCGGAAAAGGCGGGCCAGTGCACCGTGGACGCCGCTGCCGCGAAATACGAGGTCTCCATCGACGGCCTGTCCGTCGTCCGTCAGGGCGCCTTTGCCGAACCCGCGTCTACGGTTGAGCGCCTGTCTTTTCGTACCGCCGAGTTCCGAACCACGCCAACCCGCCAATCGGACCGCTAGGCGGGCAGCGATCTTCCGAATCCAGACGACGCTGTCGCTACCGCCGTCTTCAATATCGATGATGTGATCATCCAGTAGCGCGCCCGCAGGGTTCAGCGCGCTCCCAAATGGTCGCGGCGATGTAGCGATCCTGTGATTACCGAACCAGGCCTCGAACAGCGGTGTCGTTTCAGCGCCACGAGCGCGCGCTCGCGATCAAGCACGAGACGGGATGCGCACTTGGGTCCGGACGAGGTTACGCATCAGGAAATAGCCGCGCGAAGTAGCGACCCGGCAATCCGGTACGCCGCGCGCAGGAATCTCTCCAGGCTCTACGCCGCGTGAGCTTCCTTAAAAGCTCAGCCGCGCATTCAACTGAATGACTCTCGCGCCGGTGGTGCTGGTCAGTTTCCCGAACGTGCCTGAGGAGACATTGGTCGTAATCCCGGAGAGGTTCGTGTGGTTGAAAAAATTGAACATGTCGGTCCGGAACTGCAGACGGGCCCGCTCCGTGAACGCGATGTTCTTTCCCAGAGAGAAATTCAGATCCCAGCGTCCAGGCGCTCTCACCGCTCCGTTTCCAACATTGCCTGGACGCAGTGTCGCCCCGGAAGCGGGCCCGACCGGCACCCGGGCGAAGGCGGCTCGATTGAGATACTGCAGAGTGTCTCGATAATCCGAAAGCGTGGGATCGCCGCCAATGTAGTCCGGACGGCTCGAGACCAGGGTGGTCGGCTGGCTGAGCAGCAGCGCCTCTCCTGTCGTGGCAGACAGGACTCCGGAGACCTGCCAGCCGCCCAGAATGTGCCGGGCGGCTCGGGCAAGGCTCTGAAATGCCGGCAACTCGTAAATGTAATCGGCGATGAAGCGGTGCGTTACGTCTCCTGCGGACGGTCCCCTATTCGAGCGCACGTCGAAGAAGTCCTGAATCGTACTGAAACTGTCGCCGCTGAAGCCGGCTCCGGTATCTCCACCGGCGTAGGACAGCGCTTTGCCCCAGGTGTAATGTACGGCAGCGGTGAGGCGCCGGGAGTACCGTTTGCGCAGCGAACTCTGCCAGGAGGCGTAGGAGGTGTTCTGAGAGCTGTCGAAGTAGCGGCCTGCGCCAATATCGGGATTGCGCCGGAGTCCGCTGACTCGATCAACCTCGTTATATTGCCGGAACAGTCGGTACTTGACTCCCC
>DATJFH010000015.1:0-10579 GCA_035495815.1 Bryobacteraceae bacterium | reverse complement strand
CGCGATTTCCGGCTAAATAAGAAAAAGGACCTCGATCTTGTGGTTTGCCGTTACCCGTCGAGTTCCGGCGCTGACCTCAAGGCGCGGACATTTTCCTCAGTTGGAGATCAGTACAAGATCGTGCTTACAGCGGCGGAACAGCGCCGGCTTCGTAATCTTCCCGCAATTCGTGAGGCGCTGGCTGGCAATGTGCTGATCGCGCTCGAAGCGAAAGCCGCGATGACTTCCCATGTCAAGGCCTGCCCACGTCTCTTTGATGAGCTAAACTCGAGTCATCAGATCGTGCATGGCGATACGGGCGTTGCAATTGCCGCTGGCCTGGTTCTCGTAAATTTCGCCACCCACTTCATCAGCCCAGATTCGAATAAGACGGATCTGTCTGAGCACCGCCCATAATCAGCAAACACAAACAGCCCGCCGATGCTGAAAGAATCATCGCTACTGTGAACGGTCTGCCAAGGCGAGCCAATTCAACCGAACCAGGGTTTGACGGCCTCGCAATCATCGGGATTGATTGCTCTAACGATGGGCTTCCGGTAACGTTGATCAAGAATGCGCCCGCCCCGAGCGAGCGTGACATCCACCATTACGACTCTCTTGTAAGCAGGATATGTCATTTGTACCAATCGCGGTTTCCACAGGTGTAGTCGTTGGGCTCAGATGACCAGGGTGGGGCCAAGCCTATTTGCGATGGGACTGGACTGGAGACTTCCAAGCCCGGGTCGCCGATCTTTTGCCGACTGAAAGAAAAACTGCAAAAGAAAAACTGCGCATTCGGCCTGACCCGCCCTGTGATACATTGAGCAGGAAATCAATGCGCAATCTTCTATTCCTCCTGCTCTTCGCCTCCTCCACCTTCGCCGGCGACGGCCAGTTCAACGGCCGGTGGGATATCCAGGTCATCAACGAACCGCGCAATCGCGCCTGGTGGCTCGAAGTCAACGGCGCCGGCACGAAGGATCTCAAGGGGCGCTTCGTGGGCTTTCCCGGCGGCAACATCAACGACATACCGGAGATGTCGATCAGCGGCGGTGTCCTGACGTTCCGCTGGAATCGCGGCAAGGACCACCAGGTCTATCACGCCCGGCTCCAAGGCGAAAAGCTCCAGGGCGATTTCGAATCCGGAGCCCAAAAGCTGAAGTGGATCGGCCACCGGGCGCCCACCCTTTCCGATAAGGATGACGGCTCCTGGAAAAAAGGCAAGCCTGTGCCGTTGTTCGACGGAAAGAGCCTCGACGGATGGCAGGCCATGGTCCCCGGCAAGCCGCTCAACTGGACCGTCAAGGACGGAATCCTGAGCAACACGCCGGCCGCCAATAACCTGATCTCGGACAAGAAATTCTGGAATTTCGAGTTGCACGCCGAGTTCCGCGTCAGCCCGAATACGAACAGCGGCATCGGGCTGCGGGGCCGCTACGAGGTACAGATCCTCGATGACTTCGGGAAGCCGCCCAATACCCATGGAAACGGCGCCCTGTACAGCCGTATCCTGCCTTCAGTGAACGCCAGCCGCCCCCCGGGCGAATGGCAGACGATGGACATACGGCTGGTCGGCCGCCAGGTGACCATCACCCTCAATGGGAAAAAGATCATCGACAAGGGAGAAGTGGAAGGGCTCACCGCCATGGCGAACAACTGGAACGAGGCCGAGCCCGGTCCGATAACGGTGCAGGGCGACCATCGGAACGTCGAGTTTCGCGCTCTGGTAGTGACTCCCCTGGTGAAATGATGCGGACCTACTCTGCGCTGCTGATCCTGCTCGCTTTCGGCGCATTTGCGCAGCGCCCCAATCCGGGTCCCAGCCCGAGGCCCGATCCCGCCCGCGATGCGGCGCTCAAGCAGATCATGCCGGTGACCACCGGAGTCCGGGAGGACGACCATCCGGCGGTGGCATCCGGCGGCGGCCGGGTGTGGGTGGCCTGGGTCTCGTTCTCGGAAACCGAACTGACCAGCCAGGTTTACGCCCGGTCCATGGAAGGCGGCAAGTGGCGCGAGGCGGTCGCCGTGAGTGAAGCGCCGGGCGACTACCACAAGCCCGCCATCACGGTAGACGCAGCCGGCGCGGTCTGGGTCGCCTGGCCGGCGCAGGTCCGGGGCAACTGGGACATCTACGGGCGCGTATTGCGTGACAACAAGTGGTCGAAGACCGAGCGTTGGACAACTGACGCCGGTACGGATCTGGCGCCGCAGCTCGCCTCTTCGAAAGACGGGATCCTGCTGGTCTGGCAGGGAGTGCGCAAGAAGAACCTGGATATTCTGTACCGTTATCACAAGGGATCCTGGGGCAAGGAGGGATTTGTCACCGATAATCCCGCCAGCGATTGGGAGCCGGTCGTCGCAGCCGCGCCCGGCGGCCTTTTCCATGTGGCCTGGGACAGCTATCGCGGCGATTACGACGTGTTTCTGCGTACGATGAAGGACGGAGTCTTTGGCGCGGAGACACCGGTGGCGGCGTCGCCGAAGCTGGAGAATCACGCCGGCGTGGCGGTCGATGCCAACGGGCGCTTGTGGATCTCCTGGGAGGCGGGTCCGGAGCAGTGGGCCGGGGACTCCGCTAACGGGGGCCTGCGCGCCAGCCGTGACATCGGGATCGCCTGCCTCAAGGACGGCAAGCTGTATCGCGCGACCGAAGCCGAAGCCGCGCTGCGCAAACTCGGCGGCGAGAAGGGATTCCAGGCTCCGACGATCGCCTTCGGGGCGGACAACCGTCTGCGCCTTTTCTTCCGCCAGCCGATGAACGTAAACTGGCTGGCGGTGGGATCCACGGCTTGGACTGAGTCCGGATGGAGCAAGCCGGAGATGCTGCTCTACAGCGAGGGCCGCATCGACCAGCGCGTAGTGACCGCGCACGACGCCGGCAGGATTGTCGCCGTATATCCGGCGGGCTCGGCGCACAATACCATTTACGCTCGGACATATGAATCCGGGCCGGCCACCAGCGCGGACCTGGTTCCGGCGCTCTCCGCCGCGGGCGCGAGTTCCGCCAAGTCCGCTCCCGCGGCGCCCGCTCCGCATCGGCTGAACGGATATCAACTGGTCTGGGGCGATCTGCATCGTCACACGGATATCTCCGAGGACGGCGGCATCGTCGACGGCTCCCTGCTGGACACCATGCGCTATGCAGTGGATGCGGCGGGCTTGAACTTCATCGGCATCACCGACCACTCCCGATACCTGCCGCGTCGTTATAACCAGTACCGGCTGCAGCAGATCGCGGATCTGCTTTATACGCCGGGCCTGTTTACCCCTCTGCACGCCTATGAGCGCAGCCAGTACTCTCCATGGGGGCACCGCAATATCGTCAACCTCAACCGCGACTATACAGTGGTGCCGGGCTCCTACGATCTCGGCGATACGGGCGTGAGTCCGGACGGCCTATGGGCCGCGCTGCGCGGCAAGAAGGCAATCTCTATTCCGCACACTACCGCCTGGCAGAACAAGCAGGTGAGCTGGGATTACAACGATCCGGATATCGAGCGCGTGGTGGAAATTTACCAGGGGCTCCGCAGCACCTATGAGTACAACGGCGCGCCCGATCCCGCCGGACGCGTGGTGTACGAGAAGGACAGCAAGAACTTCATCTGGAACGCTCTCGAGCGCAAGATCAAACTCGGCTTCATCGCCAGTTCGGACCACCGCTCGACACACATGTCTTTCGCCGCGGTCTATACGAAAAGCAACGATCGCGAATCGATCTTCGAAGGCCTGCGAGCCCGGCGGACATACGCAGCCACCGACAAAATCCTGCTCGATTTCTCGATCCAGGGCCATGTGATGGGAGAAGAGTTCGTCTCCGCGGGTACGCCCGAGTTGGCGGTTTCGGTGGAAGGAACCGGGCCCGTCGACCAGATCGATATCATCAAGAACAGCAAAATTGTCTACACTGCGAATCCCAAGACCCGGACTGCTCGCTTCACTTTCCGCGACGACGCCTACAAAGGTCAAGACTCGTATTATTACGTCCGCATCATCCAGGCGGATAAGAATATGGCCTGGGCGAGCCCGATCTGGGTAAAGAGCCGATAGCCTTAGCGCTGGAAAACGGTTTTGCCGCCCACGATGGTCGTCAGCGCTTCGATGTCCTTGATCTCATCCACGGGGCAGGAGAGAAAGTCCTTGGAGATGACCACCATGTCGGCCAGCTTTCCGGGCTCGATCGATCCCTTGCTCTTTTCCTCGAAAGAAAGATAGGCGCCGTTAAGCGTCCACATCCGGAGGGCTTCAAGGCGCGTGACGCCCTGCTCGGGATGCAGCGCTGCGCCATCCGCGGTCTTTCGCGTGATAGCCATCCACATGCCGAAAAAGGGATTGTACGGGTTGATTGCCTTGCGGGAATCGAAGCGAATCATATGGTCCGAGCCTCCGGCGACTACGATTCCGGCGTCCAGCATGGAGCGGAAGGGAAGGAAATGGGACATGCGGGCGGGGCCGAAGACGTCCTTCAGCGCGGGTCCGTCGAAATGGTGCCAGGCAGGCTGGCAATCGAACACGACGCCCAGCTTTTTCGCGCGGGCGATGGCCTGCTCGTTGGGGAAATTTCCGTGAGTCACGGTGAACCGTCGGTCGCGGATGGAGCTTTCGCGGTCGGCGGCTTCGTAGGCGTCGAGCAGCGCGTCGGTGGCTCCGCCTCCGGTGGTATGCGCGGTCATCTGCCAGCCTAATTTGTTCGCCAGGCGGGCCATTTCTGTTAAATTCTCGCGCGGAACAGCCAGCACCCCGCGATAATCCGGATCGTCATATCCGTAGATTTTCGTATTGGCGCCGTAGGGCTCCCGCAGGTACGCCGTTCCGATCAGAATGCCGCCGTCGGCCACCGTCTTCAGCGAACCGACGCGAAACCATTCATCGCCATGTCCGGTGACCCAGGGGATGTTCGATATCTCGTCTCTCAACTGCTGCCGCGTGCCTTTCGCATCGACCAGGTAGGTGACATAACTGCGAACCGTGAGCGCATTTTTTTCACGCAACTCGCGGTACACGCGGAAGCCCTCCGCCGTCTGGCCGCGGTCGATCGTGCTGGTGATGCCGACGGCGTTGTAGCTCTTCTGCATCTTTAGCAGCGCTTCGATACGGTCGGCGTGAGTGGCCTGCCGGCTCTGGCGAACGCTGCCCAGCAGCTTTGGCGCGCCCAGGATCAACCCGGTGGGCTCGCCCTTCGCGTCTTTGATGATCTTGCCGTCAGCCGGCTGTGGAGTGTCGCGGGTGATGTTGAGCTTGGCCAGCACCGTTGAGTTAAGGACGGATGCGTACCCGTTGTCGGTCATGGCCAGACGGCCGGGCGCGGCTTTGTCGATCTCGTAGCGAGTCGGGTAGCGGCGATCTGTCAGACGGGTGGAATAAACTTTGGGTACGAATATCAACCGGCTCGCAGGTATGGTTTCCGCCTGACGGCGGATGTAGGCCTGGATCTCGGCGATGGAGTTCATTACCGGGATGGGACCATCCTTTTCGCTCAGCGCGGCGGTAATCGGGTGCGTGTGGCTGTCGTCGAGCCCGGGCAGCACAGTTCTGCCGTGCAGATCTACCTGGCGCGTGGAGGCGCCGGCGGTCTTGCGGACTTCGGCATCCGACCCCACCACAAGGAAGCGGTCGCCCTTGATCGCGACGGCCCGCGCCTGCGGCTGCGAGGCGGAGAGCGTGATAATGTGGCCGTTGTAATAAATGACGTCCGGGATATCGGCGGCGTCGCCGGCGGCCAACAGAAAGAAGATCGCAAGGGATGGCGGCAGCATCAGCTCAAGCCGGCTCGGGCCGTGGCCGGCGTGGGGGCGCCTCCGCAGCGGTTCAGGAATTCGAGCAGGAGGAGCATCTTGTGATCACGATCGCAAAGATTGCGGGTTTCGTTCCGATCGAAGCGCTGCAGCCGTTCGATCCATTGGCTCCGGCTCCACTGGTATGGCTGTTCGGATTCGAGGATGCAGGCCCCAAGGAATGTGGCGATGTATTGCAGCTCGTCGGTGGAGAGTCCCAGAAAAAACTGGCGGGCCTTGCGTCTCTGTCTGTCGCCAACCATCGCGGACAGGGACCGCACCAGAATCGTATTCATCGGCGCTGACGGCACTGTGCGTTCATTATGACACAGGAGATTTGGGTTCGGGCTCCTGCTCAAGGCCGCGGCTGGATATCGTCGAAATTGCGAAAGCGCTTTTCGAGTGCGATCGACATTAAAGGGTCGCGGAGGAATGTGGTCTCACTCCGCCGGCAGTGCGCTAATCTGGGATGAGCCACATCATCGCAAACGTCCGACAAGGAGCTACGCGATGCCCGCAAAAGCGATTCCGGAAGGCTTTCATACCGTCACTCCCTACCTGACCGTCCACGGGGTGGCGAAACTCATGGATTTTCTCAAGCAGGCGTTCGATGCGAAAGAAATCGAGCGGATGCCGGGTCCGGATGGAAAGATCGGACACGCTCAGATGAAGATCGGAGATTCCATGATCATGATGGGCGAAGCCATGGGCCAATGGGGACCGATGCCGGCCTCGCTTTATCTTTACGTGCCCGATACGGACGCCTTGTATAAGCGCGCCATACAGGCCGGAGCCACTTCTGTCATGGAGCCGGCGGATCAGTTTTACGGAGATCGTAACGCCGGCGTCAAGGATTCTTCCGGCAATCTATGGTGGATTGCCACGCACAAAGAAGATGTTCCGGCCGATGAGCTCAAGAATCGAGCGGATCAGCACATCAAAAAAATGCAGGCCCAAGCCCAGAAAGAGAAGGTGCAGAAGCAGCACGGGGCTTGACCATCGCCCTCAAAGTTCCCCTACTGCGAAGAGAATGGCATTGCTGATGGCATAGACTGTGCCATCTACGCCGACAATAGTTGGCGTGTAGGCTTCCCCGAGGCCGTCCGTCAAAGTCACCGACTCGGACAAGCTGTTCGACTCCAGATCCCAACGGTAAAGCTTCCCGTCCTCGCTGTGGGCGAGGACAGAGCGGCTCTCCGGATCGACGGCGGCCGAGTTGATGCACCACTCCTTGACGGCCGGCGGTTCACCGTCAGGCGTCAGGCCTAGCGCGGTCAGGACCTCAGTCATGACGGGTACGCCCGTCGCTTCATCGATGTTCGAAGCGCCGGGGTCGAGCACGGCGATCCGGTTGGCGCCGTCCCCGCCCAGGCCGGGGTAATTGTTGTACTTCGTCATCAGCAGGTACGGAGAGCTGCCGTTGTAAGACGCGACCGTTGCGGTTGGAACCAGAGAAGGCGTCGTGTCCCAGCCGAATGACGCCGGCGTCTTCGAGCGGGTCAGGAAGGCGTCGAAATGCAGCAGCCAACCCCGCCCGCGATTGCCGCCGAAAGGATTCTCGAGAACTCCGTAATAGACGTCGCCGTCGGGTCCGGCTACCGGGGAGGCGGATCCGTCGTCGGACAGCACTGCGTCCCGGCCCGTATTCGGATCAGTCAGGCGGACGCGCGAGATCGGTTGGAGGGTCCGGCTGTCCAGCGCGAGCAGGTATCCCGCGCCCGCATTGGAGACCGCCACGTAAAGCAGACGGCCGTCCGGACTCAGCGCCGGCGCGCAGTTTTGCGCGACTTTCGACATCACTGGATCCGCCGATGCCGCAGCGGCGGAAATCCAGGTTGACTCGCCGTCCGGGCCGATGCGGGCAATGCCGCTTGCCAGACCCAGCGGCGTGGGGCCGGCTACCGCGAATCCGAAATATACAACGCCGGACGAATCGGAGGTGAGCGGCGTGTTGATCATCACCGCACCGTCATAATCCTCGCGGCCGGCCGAGTATGCCGGCCAGCCGTAGAAAGCGATCTGTCCGACATCGCCTTCCGGGGAGTCCGGCTGATCCCGGTAGAACACCGTGCCGTCCGCGCCGGGAAAGTACAGGCGCGAGGCGGGCGTGAGGACCGGACCGTAGGGAGGCGTCCAATTATGAAGAGGCAGCACGTAGTCGGTGGGAAGGCTCCAGACAAGGCTGCCATCCACTCCTTTCCGCGCGTCCAGGCGGAACCCGCCCGTTTCTCCTGTTTTCACAGGGACGATAACCGTGTTGGCGGGAGTGACCAGCGGGGAGCCGTAGTGGGCCAGCAGCGAGTTGCCGGCGTATTGCGGATTCAGGTCCACCGGCGTCTGCCATCGAATCCGCTGCAACGGCTGTGATTTCGCGGGCGCCTGGGCGGTATGCTGGGCGTTACCCGCAAACCCGTTCCAGGATCCGGATTCGCCTTCACCCCGGCACGGCGCCGCCGCAAACCATATGCCGGCCAGGACCGCCGCCGCCGAAATCGACGGCCGGTTCAGGCGCATGCCGCTCTGCCGGCCATAACCTGAGCGGTCACCCAGTCGGTCCAGATCGAGGATTCGCCGCTGGCCAGCAGCTGCGAGCCCTCGAGCGCCGCCGATACGAAATTCTCGACGCACGGATAATGCAGGTTCGAGTGCGCGGCCAGCTCCTCGACGCCGCCGGGGTAGCTCAGGCGGGGACCGCTGAGCGGGGTCAGGGACATCTCTCCGTCCACTCCGATGATGCGGAATTCGTCCCGCGGCGTGCGGGAGTGCCAGCGCACATCCACCACGCCTCGGACGCCGCCCTCGTAATCGATCAGCAGCGTCGCCGAATCCTCCACCGCCGAGTCGTGCACTAGATTGGATAGGTGTCCGGAAACGAGCCTGGGTTTCCCGAAAAGGAAATTGAGCACGTCGATGCGATGCGAGGCGATGTCGTAGAGAGGGCCGCCGCCCGCCTGCCGGGGATCAAGCAGCCAGCCGCGCCGCCCGTCTTCGTCCTGGAACCAGTCGTGACAATTGATTTCGGCCAGCGCGGGCCGGCCAATGACGCCTTTCGCCAGCAGCTCCTTGGCCCGCTGCAGCTTCGGATACATACGGCGGTAGTAGGCGATACCTAGCGTCTTCCCGGTTTCCCTCGCAGCCGCGTTCATGGCGGCGGCTTCCTCGAAGTTCATCGCCATCGGTTTCTCGCACAGGACGTGCTTACCGGCGCGAAGAGCGGCAATCGTCTGGGGCGCGTGCAGAAAAACAGGTGTGGCTACATACACGGCCTGCACGGCTGGATCGTCCAGGGCCGCGGAAAGATCCGGCCACACGCGCCCGGCATACCGCTGCCCTTTCTCCCGGCTGCGCGAGACTACGCCGTAGAGCGCGCTGCGTGGCTCTGCCTCGATCGCCGGAATCACGCGGCGTACGGCGATATCGCCGACGCCCACCACGATCCAGTTCAGCTTCTCAATAATTGCTGGCATCCAAAGCCTCGCGGACCTTTTGCGCCAGTGTGGAACTCGAAAACGGTTTCGCCAGCAATCGATCTCCGAGGTCGGCCAGCAGCTGCGTCCACTGGTCGTCCTTGGTGTAACCGGACATATAGAGCACCTTCACCGAAGGATTGAGAAGCTTCCAGGCGTCGCCCAGCCGGCGCCCGTTCATCTTCGGCATGATGATGTCGGTCAGCAGCAGGTCCACATGCGTCTCCTGGCGCCCGGCGATCTCCATTGCCTCCAGCCCGTCCGTCGTTCCGATGACGTTGTACCCGTACACCCGCAGCGTCTCCGATATCAGCTTCAGTACGCCTGCCTCGTCTTCCACCACCAGGATCGTTTCGTTGCCGCCGATCCCAAGCGGCTCCAGGACCGCAGCGTCCACCGGATCGGGCACGTGCGGAAGCCGCGGAAGACAGACGTCAAAGCGCGAGCCCTGACCGCGCTCGCTCGAGACGCGGATGAATCCGCCGTGCTGCTCAACGATGCCGTACACCGCGGAAAGCCCGAGGCCGCGGCCCTCGCGCTGCCCCTTGGTCGTGAAAAACGGCTCGAAAAGGCGCCGCCGGGTCTCGCTGTCGATGCCTTCGCCGGTGTCGCTGACGCTGATCATCACGTACGAGCCGGCCGGATGTCCAGCCGCTGTCTGGACGGTGAATTCCGCCCGTGATGTCTCGACGGTCACCGTGCCCCCGTTGGGCATCGCATCCCGGGCGTTCAACGCCAGATTCATGATGACTTCTTCGATCTGGCTGGCGTCGGCGCGCACGCGCCCCAGATCGGGGCTCAACTGAGTCTTCAATTCGATGTGCTCGCCGATCAGCCGTCTCAGCATCTTCTCGACGTCCGTGAGAACGGCGTTCAGGTCCAGAATGCCTGGCTGCATGGCCTGGCGGCGGCTGAACGCCAGGAGCTGTCGCGTGAGCACAGCCGCCTTGTCGGCGGAAACCCGGATCTGGTCGAGACCGGCGTGCATCGGATGCTCGGTATCGATGCGGTTCAGCAGGAGCTGGCTGTAACCGGTGATCACGGTCAGCAGGTTGTTGAAGTCGTGCGCGATTCCGCCGGCCAGCCGGCCCACGGCTTCGAGCTTGTGGGACTGGTGAAGCTGCTCCTCCAGCAGCCGCCGCTCGGTGACGTCCTGGACGACCGCCAGCACCGCGTCTTTCCCGGCGAATACCACCCAGTGCCAAAGCACTTCCACGTCCATTACCGCGCCCCTTTTGGTGCGGTGCCGCCACAGACCGGCATTGCCCGAACTGCTCTTGGAATGCTCCCGAAACTGGGCCATGAATCGCTCGACATCCTCCGGCGGCCTGACTTCGGAAGCCGTCATGGCCAGAAATTCCT
>DATJFH010000014.1:0-4443 GCA_035495815.1 Bryobacteraceae bacterium | reverse complement strand
ACTCGGCTGCCGACGGCCTGATGAACGACTGGCATTTCGCTCACCTGGCGGCGAGGGCCACGGGCGGAGCCGGCATCGTCTTCACCGAATCCGTCCATACCGAGCCTCGAGGACGCATCAGCTCCCACTGTCTCGGCCTCTGGAACGACCAGCAGCGTGACGCGATGAAACGCGTGGTCGAGTTCATTGCCTCCCAGGAAGCGGTTCCGGCTATCCAGCTTGGGCACGCCGGACGCAAGACATCCGTGACCCGCCCATGGGAGGGCAGCCGTCCGATTCCGAAGGAGGAAGGCGGATGGGTGGGCATCAGTTCTACGGATCGTCCTTTCGCCGCCGGTTGGCCGGCCCCGATTCGGATGACGAAAGAGATGATCGGACGCGCCGCCGAGGATTTTGCGTTGTCCGTCCGGCGCGCCAGGGAAGCCGGCTACCGCATTCTCGAAATCCACGCCGCCCACGGATACCTGATCCACCAGTTTCTCTCCCCGTTGAGCAACGACCGCGAGGACGAGTACGGCGGCAGCTTCGAGAACCGCGTCAGGATGCTGCTCGAAACCATTGCCGCCGCCCGCGCGGAGTGGCCCGCGGATCTCCCGATGTTCGTGCGCATCTCGTGCACCGACTGGGTAGAGGGCGGCTGGACGCTCGAAGACAGCATCGCGCTGTGCCGCATCCTGGCCGCCAAGGGAGACGTGGACCTGATCGACTGCTCGTCCGGCGGCAACGATCCGCGCCAGCAGATTCCGATCCATCCCGGCTACCAGACGCCGTTCGCCGCCGCGATCAAATCGCAAACCGGATTGAGGACGGGCGCCGTCGGCCTGATTCACAGCCCCGACCTGGCCGAATCGATCATCGCCAACGGCCAGGCGGACCTGGTGGTTCTGGGGCGGGCCCTGCTGGCCGATCCGGTCTGGCCGCTGCGGGCAGCGAGTCATTTGAAGGCGGCCGGCGTGAAGTGGCCGGTCCAATACGAGCGGTCGAATATCTTTTAGAGATTATCCGACCTCTTCATTGGCCCGCCGCAGCAGCGCGCGCATGTACGCGATACAGTAGGCCGTTCCCGCCCGGTGCGAGCCCGTGTCGCCGGCGAGCTGCGGAACGTGGTCCGGTTCCGCGGCGCCGTCGAACTTCACCTCGCGCAGCGCCTTCATCACCTGGTACATGTCCATGTAGCCGTCGTCCGGAAACGTTTCGACGAAATGCGGCAGCGGCGAAGTGACGTTGCGGAAATGGATTTCGAACAGCTTCCCGCGCCCGCCGAAATCCCGGATCATTTCGAACACGTTCTTCCCCATCTTGTCGCCGCCTTCAGACCACGTGCCGACGCAGAAGGTCAGCCCCCAGTAGCGGCTGCCGCCGGAGATCTGCTCGGCGCGATGGTAGCCGTCGTAATGGGTGAGCACCTTGGCCACGCCGTTCATCTTGGCCAGCGGCGGGTCGTCCGGGTGCAGCGCCAGCTTCACCCTGGCCTGCTCGGCCGCCGGCAGGATCGCCTTCATCAGGTAGGTGTAGTTGGCCCAGATGTCGTCCGCCGAATATTCGCGGTCGAACATGCGCTTTTCCACTTTGGCGCGAAAATCGTCGGTGCTGAACTCGCGCGCCGTGTAGCCGCGCCGCTTGACCATATTGGTGGTGTACGTGTTGCCCGGATGGAAATCGTAGGACGCCACGGGAATGCCGAGCTTGCCCAGGTCTCTCAGGAAGCCGCAATAGGTTTCGATGTCCTGGTCGCGGCCCGGCTGGCCGAGCTGCACTTTCAGTGAACGATAAGCATATTGCACGCCCGAAAAGATCTTGATCCCATGCCGCTCGAAGCGTTCCTGTGTCTTGCGGATGGCGTCGAGGGTGGCGGGCTCGGCGCCGAACTCGACGCGGGCCCAGCTCAGCCCTATCTGCTGCAGGAACAGCAGGTCGTCGTCGCTGATGCGCGCGCTGACGCGATGGGCCAGCTTGGTATTGGCCGGATCGTGCTCATCGAGCCGCTTGCGCTGCGCCAGTCCGCCGCGCGGCGTGGACGCGGCCAGGACGGCCAGAGCCGACTGTTTCAGAAAATTCCGACGAAGGTTCACGCGTGGGATGATATCACGATGACCCACCGGGTTGGCGCGGACGAGGCGAGCCGTCACCAGGTTTCGCCGGCGCTTCCCACGCCGGAGGGGCGCACGCTCTACTCCGGCCGGGGTTCTGCTCGCCATGTCACCGATACCGATTGAGCCGGGTGACGCCCGGAATGGCGGAGGCGGCCTGAAAGGGCTGCGTCACAAGACTCCCCGAGTCTGCGCCATGCTGCTAATCCTGCCGCTTACAACCGGCTGCGCCAGACGATTTCCCGCGCGCGGTATGGTGCTCGACGTCAATGCGCCCGAGCGGACCGTCATCGTCTCCCATCGCGACATTCCACGCTACATGCCCGCCATGTCCATGCGCTTTCGCGTAAAACATCCGAACGAGCTGGCGGGACTGACGCCCGGCGCGGAGATTGCATTCGATCTGGTGGCGCGAAAGTCGGGTTCCTACATCGAACGGCTGCGCCGGGTCGGAGGGGGCGCCGTGATCGAGGATCAGGGAGACCGCATCGCCCTGCCGCCCAATCCCTTGGAGGTTGCCATCGGGCAGGAGATGCCGGACTTCACTCTGACCGACCAACTCGGAAGGAGCGTACGCCTTTCGGATTTCCGCGGCGCGGTGGTGGCCGTCGACTTCATTTATACGCGCTGCCCTCTGCCGGAGGTCTGTCCACGCCTGTCGGCGAACTTCGCGCGGCTGCAATCGCGCTTTCGCGAAAAGATGCCCCGCGGCGTGGCGCTGCTCTCGATCACCATCGATCCGCGCTACGATACACCCGAAGAGCTGCTCCGTTACGCTAAAATCTGGAAAGCAAGTCCGGACGGCTGGCGGTTTCTCACGGGACCCGAAGGAGAGATCGAAACCGTTGCCCGCCGTTTTGGTATGCATTATTGGCCGGAGGAGGGATTGATCACGCACACCTCTCAGACCGGCGTCATCAGCCGGGACGGCAAGCTGGCGGCCCGCGTCGACGGTTCCTCGTTCACGCCCGCGCAACTGGGCGATCTGATTCAGCGTGAATTGGAGAAGAAAAATGCGCCTTAGAGTATCCACGATCCTGCTGGCTACGGCTGCCCTGCTGGGAGCGGCCGGGAACAAGTCCTCCGAGAACAAGCCGAAGGACATGTGCGCTCCGCCGCCAGGGGGAGCCGCGCCGGCTTTGCCGGCCCGCATCATGACCGGACAGGGCCGTATCGATTTCCCCATCACCACGTCCAGCCTCAAGGCGCAGGAGTTCTTTAACCAGGGCGTGGCCCAGATGCACTCTTTCTGGGCGACCGAAGCCGAGCGGTCCTTTCTGCAGGCGGCGGCGCTCGATCCGCAGGCGCCGATGCCGCAGTGGGGCATCGCCATGGTGGCTGCCGGCGACTTCCGGCCGCACTTCCAGCTCGTTCGCGACAAGGTGTCGGCAAATGTGAAGAAGCTGGACGCCAATCAGCGGACTCCCGAGGGCGGACCGGGCCGCGCGCTCGCCGCGGTGAAGAAGGCGCAGGAACTGGCGGCCGTACCGGGCAAGGCGACCGATCTCGAGAAGCTCTACATCGCCTCCATAGCGGCGCGGCGCGATCCTGAGTCGAAGGATCCGGATGCGGATTACATCCGGGGTCTGCGCGCGGTGGTAGCGGCGTACCCCAAAGAGGTGGAGGCCAAGACCTACCTGGCTCTCCACCTGATGATGGGATTCAGCACGCCCGATAAGCAGCCCGCGCCGGGCAGCATGGAAGCGGCCGCGATTCTGCGCGAGCTGCTGGTCTCGGCGCCGGATCACATGGGCGTGCATCATTACGTGATTCACGGCTTCGAGGGCTCGACCTTCGCGAAAGACGCCTGGCCAAGCTGCCGGCGCTATCCGCAGCTGGTGACCAACATTCCACACGCGCTCCACATGCCCGGACACATCTGGGCGCAGACCGGGAAATGGGACGAAGCCGCGCAGTCCTTTGAAGCCGCCGCCGAAAACGAGCGCGGTTACATGAACGCGGATAAACTCTACAGCAAGGGCCATCACGGCCATAACGTCCACTTCCTGGTCACCACGTACTGTTTCCAGGGCAAGTACGACAAGGCGATGGCTGCCGCCCGCGAGCTGCTCGGCTATCCGGAGAATCCGCGCGAAGCGGGTCAGCTCGACAATTGGTATACGGCCCATCGCCAGGGCTGGTTCAGCCTGATGGAGACCTTGGTCCATTTCGAAAAGTGGGACGAGATTCTGGACGGCAAAACTCTGGTGGTCTACGACAAGCCGCGCGAACAGGCCTGGCGGCACTGGGCCATCGGGCTGGCGCTGACAGCCAAGGGCGATCTGCGCGGCGCCAGGAGCGAAGCCAAGGCGATGGAGGCGGCAGTGAAGGTTCTGAAAGCAAAAACGAAGGA
>DATJFH010000013.1:0-54759 GCA_035495815.1 Bryobacteraceae bacterium | reverse complement strand
TTACTCCCTGACCAAAGGCGGCATTCACGCCTTTACAAGATCGCTGGCCTCGCACCTCGTGCCGCGCGGGATCAGGGTCAACGCCGTCGCGCCGGGTCCGGTCTGGACGCCGCTCAATCCTTCCGACAAGCCGGCGAAGGCCGTCAGCCAGTTCGGTGGTGACACGCCGATGAAGCGGCCCGCCCAGCCGGAAGAAATCGCGCCGGCCTATGTGTTTTTAGCATCGCCGCAATGTTCCAGCTACATTACGGGCGAAATCCTGCCAATCATCGGCGGCTATAGTGGCGGCTGACATGGCACTCGAAGAATATCGCCGGAAGCGCGATTTCAGCAAGACCGGCGAACCGCCGCCCGGCAAAGTCACCGCGCGGAACAAGCAGCTTTCGTACCTGATCCAGAAACACGATGCGACGCGTCTCCATTACGATTTCCGGCTGGAACTCGACGGCGTGCTCCTCAGTTGGGCCGTTACCAAGGGGCCTAGCCTCGATCCGGCCGATAAGCGCCTGGCAGTGCGGACGGAAGATCATCCGCTCGCCTACGGTTCCTTCGAAGGAACGATCCCGAAAGGCGAATATGGCGGCGGCACGGTGATGCTCTGGGACCGCGGCACGTGGGAACCGAAAGGCGATCCGCATGCCGGACTGAAAAAAGGCCATCTCACCTTCGAACTCCATGGTGAGCGGCTCAAGGGCGGCTGGGACCTCGTCCGCATGCGTGGCGGCGGCAAGCGCGAGAACTGGCTGCTGATTAAAGAAGCGGATCAGGACGCGATCCCTGGCTCGAACGGCGCGTTTCTGGAGAGGCTGGCTTCCAGTGTCACCACCGGCCGTTCGATGGAGGAGATCGCGCAGGGCGTGAGTCCGGCAAAAAGACGCAACCCGGATCCGAAAACCGCTGCCACGCTCAAGCGCCTCATGGACCGCTATCCGGAAGTACAGCTGGCGACGCTGGTCGATAAAGCGCCGGAAGGCGAGGCGTGGGTCCATGAGATCAAGTTCGACGGCTACCGGCTGCTGGGGTTCGTCGCCGCCGGCGAGGCCCGCCTCCGCACGCGTAACGGCAACGACTGGACGGGAAGCTTCCCGGCCATCGCTTCGGCGCTGCAGAAATTGAAGGTGGATTCCGCCGTTCTGGACATGGAAGCCGTCCTCCTCGATTCTGAAGGCAAGAGCAGTTTTCAAGCGCTGCAGGCGGCGCTCGGCGGGGGTGGACATCCGGAACGGATCGTCGCCTATGGCTTTGACCTCCTGCATCTCGACGGCAACGACCTGACCCGGCTGTCTCTAACCGAACGCAAGGAGGCGCTCCAGGCGTTGCTGGCGAACCCAAAGCAATCCTTCCTTCGCTATAGCGAGCACTTTGCGGTAGATGGCGCGGAGATGTATGAACAGGCCTGCGCCAAGAGCCTCGAAGGCATCGTTTCCAAGCGGAGTGACGCGCCATATGTCGCCGGCCGGCAAAAGACATGGCTCAAGGTCAAATGCAGCCTGCGCCAGGAATTCATCATTGTCGGGTACAGCAGTGCGAAGAGCGGCGAGCGTGCCATCGGGGCGCTCTATCTCGGTTACAGGAAAGACGGCGCTCTGAAATATGCCGGGAAAGTGGGCACTGGCTTCACGATGCAGAGCGCGCGTGAACTGGCCGAACGTTTGCGCAGGATCGAATGCGCCAGGCCGATCCTGACCCGCGCCGAGACCAAGGGCATGGGCTCCGCCGAATGGCACGCCGTGCACTGGGTTACGCCCGAGCTCCTCTGCGAAGTCGCCTTCACCGAATGGACGGACGACGGACGGATCCGCCATCCTTCCTTTCAAGGCCTCCGCCAAGACAAAGATGCGGCCGAGGTGAATAAGGAGAAACCAATGAAGTCCGACATTCCGGCCTCTCCCGCTCCCCATGCTGAAAAGCCCGGCGTGCTGGTGGCCGCCGGCGTCCGCATCAGCCATCCCGACCGGGTCATTTCGGAGACAGGACTCGTCACCAAAGGCGCGCTCGCGGAATATCATGCTGCCGTCGCGCCTTTCATGCTGCCGCGCATCGCGCGTCACCCGCTCAGCCTGCTGCGCTGTCCCTCCGGCATTGACGGAAAGGAGTGCTTTTTTCAGCGCAGCCCGGGCAGGGGCCTCGGCAAGGACGTCCGTCCCTTCGAGTTCCGGCACAAAGGCAAGCGCTATGAATACCTCTATATCGACGATGAAAAAGGCCTGCTGGAAATCATTCAGATGGGCGCGATCGAGATCCATCCCTGGGGCGCCTCGGTCGATGCGATCGACTATCCCGACCGCCTGATCCTGGATCTTGATCCCGCGACTGACGTTCCCTTCGAAGCCCTGAGGCTCGCGGCCGCGGACCTGCGGCAGCGACTCGAGCGCAAGGGACTTGAAAGCAGCCTCAAATGCACCGGCGGCAAAGGACTGCATGTGACCGTGCCGCTGGCTGGCAAGAATCGCTGGCCCGAGGTGAAGGCCTTCGGCGCCGCCGTTGCCGAAGAGATGGTGTCGGCAACGCCGGAGGCTTACGTGGCCACCATGAGCAAGGCAAAACGCACGGGAAAAATCTTCATCGATTATTTCCGCAACGACTACACGGCGACTGCGATCGCGGATTACGGTGTGCGCGCTCGTCCCGGCGCTCCCGTCGCGGTCCCGCTGGCGTGGGATGAGCTGAAAGGCCTCAAATCCGCCAGCGCGTTCACGATGACGGACGTGCTGAAGCGGCTGAAACACCGGAAGCCGCCGACAAAGCCCAAAGGTCAGGTGCTCCCCTCATGACCGGCCGCGGGCATTGCTGTTCTCCCAGAGGAAAGCCGGAATGCCCGACAACAATAACACGCGTCACAAATCATCCGTCGCCTTGATCCTCATTGACGTCGTAAACCATTTCGACTTTCCGGACGGCGACAAGATCCTGACGAATGCGCTGCCCGTGGCTGGTCGTCTGGCCAAACTCAAGCAGCGGTGCCGGCGCGCGGGCATTCCCGCCATTTACGTGAACGATAATTTCGGGCAGTGGCGGTCCGACGCGAAAAGCCTGGTGACAAGCTGCCTTGCGCCGCATTGCGCGGGCAGGCCCTTCGTCGAACCGCTGCGACCCGACGAAGAGGATTACTTCGTGCTCAAGCCGATGCATTCGGCCTTTTTCCAGACGCCGCTCGAGATCCTGCTGCATTATCTGGGCGCCAGATCGCTGATCCTCACGGGGGTCGCGACGAACAGCTGCATCCTCTGCACGGCCCATGACGCGAAGATGCGCAATTTCAGCCTGTATGTTCCATCCGACTGTTCGGCGGCGCGGACCCGCCGGGAGCATGAACAGGCGATTGAACATATAAGAGAGATGACATGCGCATCCGTGGTCGCGTCCCCTTCGCTTGGCGTGGGCGAGCTTCGTAGCGAAAGCCGCGGGAAACGATCGAAGGCCTAACGGTCATGGAGCCTCACGAAGAAGCACAGTCCACGGCGCAGACACCCTCCGCGCTCAGCAACGCGGAGATCGCGGACCGCCTGGCAGGCCTGGCTCAGCTGCTCTCGACTCAGAAAGAAAATCCGTACAAGGTGAAGGCCTACCTCCGCGCAGCGGCAAGAATCCGTTCGCTCCCCGATAGTCTCGATGAGCTTGTCAAGGAAGACGCCAATCTGACCCACTTTCCCGGCATCGGCGCGGCGATTGCGAGCGCAATCCGGGAAATCGTCCTGACCGGAAAACTCAGGAAACTGGACACGCTGCGCGGCCAGGCGTCGCCCGAGGTCGCGAGCCTCGCCGACTATCCCCGGCTCGATCCCAGGCGGGTTCTGCGGGTTTACAAGAAACTCCGGATTTCCTCCATAGAGTCGCTGCGCGAAAAACTGGAAAGCGGCGAGATCGAATCGATGCTCGGCCTTCGCATGGCGCAGCATGTCCGCCAGGGCTTATCGGTCCCGAACGCGATGCTGCTGTACCGCGCCGACGAGCTGCGGGATGCGATCGAAGAGTTCCTGCTCGCGAAATGCGCAGTGAAGACCGTCCAGGTCGTGGGCGCCTGCCGCCGGCGCGTCGAGGTCGTCGAGGAGATCGCCTTCGTGATCGAGACGGATGATTTTCCCGCCGTAGTCAGGAGAATGCAGCGTTATGGCGGACGGACCGAGCTGCTTGAGTCATCCCCCGACGGCGCGATCTTTGCCCTTGCCGCCGGCATCACCTTGCGGCTGCGGCTTTGTTCCGCGCCCGCATGGGGCCTTTGTCTGGTCATGGAGACAGGGTCCGAAGCCCATCTGAAAATCCTGCAGGCGGTTACCGGAAGACTGACCTCGCTTTCCGGGAATACGACCTTCACCACTGAAACCGCCTTCTATCGCAAGTTCGGCCTGGCGTATATCGAGCCGGAACTACGTGAGGGCTACGATGAAGTCGAACTTGCCGGGAAGAATGCGCTTCCGGAACTGGTGACGGCCGCCGACATCCGCGGCGAATTGCATGCGCACTCCACGTCGAGCGACGGCGCGCATTCCATCGAGCAGATGGCGGCTGCGGCGCATGAACGCGGCTATGAATATGTCGGGATTTCCGACCATTCGCAGAGCCTCAAGATCGCCCGCGGCGTCTCCGTGGAGGATCTTTGGCGGCAGATCCGTTATATCGACAAGCTGAACGCCAAGAGCGGCGGTATTCGAATCCTCAAGTCTGCGGAGGTGGATATTCTGGCCGACGGCTCGCTGGATTATCCGGATGAGTTGCTGAAGGAACTCGATTACACCGTCTGTTCGATCCATTCGCGCTTCGGACTGAACCGGGAACAACAGACGGAGCGGATCGTGCGGGCCATGGACAACCGCTATTTCAATATCCTTGGCCACCCTACCGGTCGCCTGCTGCTAAAACGTCCCGGCTACGAGATCGACCTTGACCGTATCATCGAGCAGGCTCGCCGGAACGGCTGTTTTTTCGAGATCAACTCGAGTCCCGACCGGCTGGATTTATCCGCCGGCAATGCGCGACGCGCCGCCGCCGCGGGGGTTCTGATCGCGGTCAACACGGACTCTCATAGCATGGGTGAACTGCAGTTGGTGCGGCGCGGACTGGATCAGGCTCGCCGGGCAGGTTTGGCAAAATCTGCCGTTCTCAACAGCAGGCCTTGGCAAAAACTTCACGGCCTGTTCAAAAGATAAGGACCGTCGTATCCCGACGTCGGCCAATGGTTCCTGTTTTCTGCTAACTGCGCTTCTGATCGCCCCGGTCTCCCTGACCTTTCGCCTTGTCGCGCCGGGTGTACCGTTTGTCGTTGCCGTGCGGCTGGACAGCTTCTCGCTTCATGCTCCTTGACCCTCACGTTCCTCGCCGTTGGGTGGAGCTGGAGCCGAAATTGCTGACCATGTGTTAGCGGCCCGTTCGTCAAATCTCCCGAGGAGATTCCCGACATGGGCCAGGGAGGGAGAATAGTCATGGCAACGAAATCATCCCACTCTCATTCGACATCCCGCACGAGTAGCAAAGGGAAGCGCAAGATTCATAAGGTCATGAAGGAACACAAGCAGGGCACGCTGAAGTCCGGCAGCGGCAAGAAGGTGAAGAGCCGCAAGCAGGCCGTGGCGATCGCCCTCAATGAGGCGCGAAGGTCCGGCGCCAAGGTACCCAGGAAGAAAAAGTCATAAAAGAGGAAGTGCGCCGAAGCCGCCTGACGCCGGTACTCAGTGGGAATCGTGGCATAAGTCGCATTTGTTCGACGCCTTGTATTGATCGTGACACTTCATGCATTCCACCATGGCAATGGACTTCTCCTGTCCGAGCGCGGCTCGCTCAGCGACCGGCCCGTGGCAGACGGCGCAATCGACTCCTGCCTGATTGTGATGGACCTGGTGCGAGAAGTAGACCATCTTCGGCAGCTTGTATATTCGCACCCACGGGACCGGCGTTTTCCGCCTTGCGTACCCGGCCAGCTTGACGATGGGCGGCGAATCTTTTTTGATGGTCGCGTGGCAGCCCATGCAGACAGACTCCGTGGGCAGCCCGGCTCGATCTCCCGGCGGCCTGATCGCATGGCAGTCCAGGCACTTGAGGCTCGCGCCCGCGTGCGTCTTATGGTTGAACGGGATGGGCTGCTCCGGCGCGGGCGAAGGTGTGAACGGCTTGGGCGGAGGCATCGCCTGCTGACCCCATAATGCGGCGCCGCTCAGAACAACCGCCAGGATCCTCATCAGCCTGGCAGCGCGAAAGCGACAAAGTCCCCGATCCGGTAGGGACCCGCCTCCTTCGATTCTTCCGGATTCATGTCGTCGCTCACCGGAGCCACGACGAACTGCTTTCCGTTGACCATGTAGGTGCTCGGCGTGGCGAAGACGCCTCCTCCGAGATATGTCTCCCACAATACCTTGCCGGTTTTCGAATCGTACGCCCGGAACACGCTGTCGAGCGTCCCCGCTCCGAACACGACGCCGCCTTTGGTCGCGATGTTTCCCCCGCGAATGTAGGTTCCCGTACGCGGCACTCCGCGTTTCGTAAGCGCTTTGAACTCTCCGTGCGCGGCCTGCCAGGCGATCCGGCAGTTCTTCAAATCGATCGCCGATATGCGCCCCCACGGCGGGCGGATGACCGGATATCCGTTCTGATCCACGTTGCGCTTGTACCCGGAAAAATCGTAACGGTAGCCCGCCCCCTTCCGGGCTTCGTACATCGACGTGCTCCACGGAATTTCGTTGTGGTTGACGTATAGCCATTCGGTATCGGGATCGAAACTGGCGCCGCCCCACAGCGCGCCGCCGTGATAGCCGGGCAGGACGATGGTCTCGCGTCCGCCGGGCGGCGTGAACATGGGTCCGAAGCGGAAGTCTTTGAGCTGCTCCAGCACGTAGGCCCGCGCCTCGGGGGAGATGTCGGTCAGATCGTCGCGCGAGATCCCCTGCCGCGAGAACGGCGGCGGATTTGTGGGGAACGGCTGCGTGGCGTAAGTCTTCTCTCCGGGCAGGTCCGACTGCGGCACGGGCCGTTCCTCGATCGGGTACAGCGGACGTCCGGAAGCGCGGTCGAACAGGTAGACCCATCCGGTCTTCGAGACCTGCGCTACGGCGTCCGTTCTGCGTCCGTTGTGGGTGATGCTGACCAGCGTGGGCTGGCACGGAATATCGTAATCCCACAGGTCGTGGTGGACGGTCTGAAAGTGCCAGACGCGCTTTCCGGTCTCGGCGTTGAGCGCCAGGATGGAATTGCCGAACAGGTTCGCGCCCACCCTGTCGCCGCCGTAAAAATCGAAAGTCGGCGACCCGGTGGAAAGGAACACCATGCCGCGCTTCTCGTCCACGCTCATTCCGCCCCAGCAGTTGGCCCCTCCCACCGTTTTCCAGGCGTCCGCGGGCCAGGTGTCGTGGCCGAACTCGCCGGGATGCGGAATGGTGTGGAAGATCCAGCGCCGCTTACCCGTCCGTGCGTCATAAGCGCGAATATGCCCCGGAGCGGCCGGACGCGGCCCTTCTTCGGTGCGGGTGCTGAGGATCAGCAGATCCTGAAAGATGGCGCCGGGCGTCGTGGCCACGACCGACGAGCCGTTGAGCTCCCGGTCCACGTCTTTTTCCAGGTTGATCGCGCCGTTCTCGCCGAAGGTTTCGATGACCTTCCCGGTCTTCGCGTTCAGACACCAGATCCGGTTCTGCACGGGGGCATAGATGCGCTCCCCGGCGCCGCTCTTCCAGTAGGTGAGACCGCGGCTGACGCCTCGGCCGGCGCGGCTGCCCGGGACGGCCGCCGGAGTATGCGTCCAGAGCAGCTTGCCGGTGGCCGCGTCGAGCGCCTGGACCAGCAGGTCCGATCCGATGATGTACATCACGCCGTCGATCACGAGCGGCGTGCATTCCACCGATCCGCGGTAGCGTGAGTCCGCCGGCGCGCTGTGATGAACCCAGGCCACCTTCAGCTGGGAGACGTTTGCGGAAGTAATCTGGCTCAGCGGGGAGTAATGGGTGGCCTGCTGGTCACCGCCGTAGTAATTCCACCCGCCGGATGCGCCGGCGGCGGCGGCCGGCAACCCGAGGCTCGCGGCCATCCCCTGGAGGAAATCACGTCGGCGCAATTCGAATGGCATAAGAACATTTATAGCGCGTCAGCGGCCCAGGAAAGCCGAAGGCGTGCCGCGGCCGCCTCGTCTAGAATGAATCTATGGAATTTCTCCCGAACAGCCTGCTCGAACTGATTACCCAGACGTCGACCAATCTGCCGCCCGACGTCCGCGCGGCCATGTCCCGCGTCACCGACGCCGAGACGCCGGACACGCAGTCCGCGCAGGCCCTGAATATCATTCTTTCCAACATCGACATGGCAGTCGACGACGAAGGCCCGATCTGCCAGGACACCGGTATGCCCACGTTCGTCGTCCATACACCGGTCGGAGTGAACCAGCTTCGCATCCGCAAGGCGATCCGGGAAGCGGTGGCCGAAGCCACCCGCCGCGGGAAGCTGCGGCCGAATTCGGTCGATTCGCTGACCGGAAGGAACAGCGGCGACAACCTGGGCGTGGAAACCCCGGTGATCCACTTCGAGCAGTGGGAGGAAGAGGAGATCGAGATCAAGCTCATCCTCAAGGGCGGCGGCTGCGAGAACAAGAATATCCAGTACTCGGTCCCCTGTTCGCTGGACCATCTCGGCCGGGCGGACCGCAATCTCGAAGGAGTGCGGAAGTGCATCTTGCACGCGGTCTGGCAGGCGCAGGGCCAGGGATGCGCGCCCGGCGCGGTCGGTGTCTGCATCGGCAGCGACCGCGCGCACGGCTACCTGCTGGCCAAGGACCAGCTTTTCCGCACGCTGGACGACGTGAATCCGGAGCCCGCCCTGGCCAAGCTCGAAGCCGAAGTCATGGAGGAAGCCAACCGCCTCGGCATCGGAGCCATGGGATTCGGCGGAAATGCATCGTTGATCGGATGCAAGATCATGGCCGCCAACCGCCTTCCAGCCAGCTTCTTCGTCTCGGTCGCCTACGACTGCTGGGCCTTCCGCCGGCTGGGAATCCGCGTCGACGCCGCCAGCGGAGCCATCACCCGGTGGCTCTATCGCGACCCGGACCGCCAGGTCGAGCGCATGGCGCGGGGCGAAGGCTTTCCGCTCACCGGCCGCGAGGTGATCCTCACGCCGCCGCTGACCGAGGAAGTAGTGCGCGCTTTGCGCGTCGGCGACGTCGTGCTCATCACCGGGGAGATGTACACCGGCCGCGACCAGGTCCACGCCTACCTGATGAAGAACCCCCCGCCGGTCGACCTGCACGGCGCGGTGCTCTACCACTGCGGTCCCGTGATGCTGAACAACGGCGGTGAGTGGAGCGTGAAAGCCGCCGGTCCCACCACCAGCAGCCGCGAAGAGCCCTACCAGGCGGACGTCATCAAGAGGTATGGCGTGCGAGCCGTGGTAGGCAAGGGGGGGATGGGCGCGAAAACGCTGGCCGCGCTGAAAGAGGCCGGCGCCGTATACCTGAACGGGATCGGCGGCGCGGCGCAATATTATTCGCGGACCGTGCAGCGCGTGCTCGGCGTCCACCTCATGGAGTTCGGCATCCCGGAAGCGATGTGGCATCTGCGGGTGAACAATTTCGCCGCCATCGTGACCATGGATTCGCACGGCGCGAGCCTACATGCCGACGTGGAACAGAAGACGGGCGAAGCGCTGGCGGCGCTGGGGTAGTGCGTCCGAAACCTCGAGAGGCGTAGCGCGATTCCATCGCTTTCAAACGGCCGAACGGCGGCACGTTCAGGCTCGCCGCCGTAGTCCTCCTGTCGGGAAGCGCCATGCTCGCCGCTCCGCTGCCACGTCAACGGCTTCCTGAACGGCGGCGCGGTGGTTCCCGCCGGCGGCGCCCTGCAGCCGGAATTCTATCCCAAAGTCGACGACGAGGCGGACATAACCCTCACTTACAAGAGCGCCGTCGCCATTCTTCATGGCCGTTTCCCGTAAAGGATATGGAGTTTTTTCGGCAGCGCCGGATATGCGAAGACCGTCAGGAGCAATCAGGTGAGGTCCGTCTCGAGGGCGAAGCCGAGCCGCGGCTCGTGCAGGCCGGTCCCCTGCCTCCATCTTACGATTGCACTACCTCGCGGCGGTGATCCGGGGCCAGGTCAACGAAAACGGCAGCCTGTCGAACTCTCGAGACGAATGTAATCGTGAGGCGAGATCCTGGACGCCGCCCGCCGGCCCGCGAAAACCGGGCGGACTGTCCGATTGCCTCTCACGGACTAACGCCTCCCTCGATTGGCCGAACTCCGGCCAGGCAATGAAAGCAGTCTGAGTCAGGGTAAGACGCGGGTTACTTTGCGTCCCCGCCGTTTCTCAGAGAATCCTAAAAAGCTCCGCTGGAGTGAATACCCGCCGACTGCAGCACGATCGCCATCTTCTCCAGCGCCGTTTTGTGGATCTGAGAAACGCGGCTCTCGTTGATTCCCAGCAGCCCGCCGATCTCTTTCATCGTCATGTCGTTGGTGTAATACAGCACGACTACCTTCTGGTAACGCTCCGGCAGCGTCTTCATGGCGCCCAGCAGCATCTCGCGAAGCTCTTCCTTGGCGCACATGCTGTCCGGCTGGAACTCCTGCTTGGCTGGAAATTCGGGCGGCGTCGCATTGTCCCGCTCGTTGGCCCGCGTGGAAGCCGAGATCAGTCCGACCGTCCGCAGCTCCACCACCATCTGACGCCACCGCTCCACCTCGACACCCATCTTCTCGGCAATTTCGGCTTCCGTCGGCATGCGCTCGAATTTCGCGGACAGGTCCCGCGTCGCCGCCTCCACCTGCTTGTGCCGGCGCCGAAGGTCGCGCGACGCCCAGTCCAGCTGCCGCAGGCTGTCCAGAATCGCGCCCTTGATGCGGTGCTTCGCGTAGCTGTGGAAGATGACCTTCTTGTCCGGATTGTACTTGCTGGCTGCGTCGAACAAACCCAAAATGCCCGCGTGTATCAGATCGTCCAAATCCACATGCACCGGGAGATTCTCATGCACCCGGACCGCAATGGCTTTCACCAGAGGCAAATGGTCCAAAACAATTCGGTCCCGTAACGATTTTTGGACCTTGCTCTTCTTTCGCGCGGAACCGCCCTCCGCCTGCGATGTGGCAGACATCATCTCTTCCCCCGAATCAAAAAAAATCTCCTCCGTTCGAACTGCCTGCATCAACGCCGCACTGGTCATCTGTTCTCTCCGAAATTAGACCCCAACTGGACTGCCCGGGTGATCCTCCGTATGCAACTGGAGAACCATAGTCTTAGGTCTATGAAACCTACTTTATTTTCAGTGCGGTACTAAGATGCTCGTCACACAGTATGACGGCTAACTGACGCTTTTTCAAGAGCTATTTAAATTGAGTACTACCACGTCCTCATGTCAACGGGGGATGAGATGTTAGGCTGATCGTTCTAAAGTGGTACTACTTAGAAGTGATTTGATTCCAACTTGGTAGGGCGATTTCAAATTGGAACAACAGGACGTTATATGTGGAGTTTAGAACCCGGTCTGAATTTGGATGGAAATGAGAAAAGTCTGGCCGTCAAAATAATGACCTGCTACAATCATCTGAACGGAAATGGCTTTGTTCGCTAAAGCCTGCTTCCGCAGTCAAAAAAATGTCGGCCGGAGAATCCCGTGGTTGACTCTCTGGTGCACTTGATCGTCGGTTTCAGATCCGGACTTTATGCGCACTCGGGGGGACGATTTGTCGGAGAGTTTCCTCACTCCAAACGAACCGGAGATGGTCTCCGATTATTCCGTCCTGCTCATCGTCGCCGGTCGGATGCAGGGAGAGAGCCTCCGCTACAAACTGGTGTCGAGGGGATTCGAGGTGGATGTCGCCCGCTCCGTCTCCATCGCCCTCGAACGCGTGCGGTCCGCGTCTTATGACGCGCTGGTGCTCGACTGGCAGACGCTCGAGGTGGAGTACCCGGGTTCGGCCAGGAGTCAGGCCTGGTTTGAGCTGGCGCGGCAGCTCCGTGCCGCGGGCAAGCCTGCCGGCGTGGTAGCCCTCTCCGACTCGGAGCCGCCGCCGCCCGAGATCGAGCAGGCCGGCGCGATTCGGATCTCGCGCGGCGCCGCGGCCGAGCCGCATGCCCTGGCGGCCGCCATGGAGCGCGCCCTGGAGCTCGGAACCCGGGAAGCGCCCATTCCCCCCGCCTCCTCCGTCTCCTCTGCCCCAGCCGCCGGCCTGCCGGCGGACGCTCTTCCGCCCGCCACCCCATCTCCGCCGGCCGGGGTGATCGAGCACTACCTGTTCGGTGAATCCGAAGCCATCCGGCGTGTGTTCGGCCAGGTTCGCCTGGTGGCCCGCCGGGACACCACCGTGCTCATCACCGGGGAGACCGGCACGGGCAAAGAGCGCGTTTCGCGCGCGATTCACCGCCTCAGCAGCCGCCATGCCGCCGAAATGGTTTCCATCAACTGCGGCGGCATACCGGCCACCCTCCTCGAGGACGAATTCTTCGGCCACGTCAAGGGCGCCTTTACCGACGCCAGGCAGGCCCGCGTCGGCCGCTTCGAGCAGGCTAACGGCAGCACCATTTTTCTCGACGAAATCGGCGACCTTCCCCTCGAGCTGCAGCCCAAGCTCTTGCGGGTCCTGCAGGAACGGGAGATCCACCGCATCGGCGGCGTCGATCCGGTCCGGCTGGACGTCCGCGTCATCGCCGCCACCAACGCCGACCTCTGGAAGCGCGTCGGCCAGGGCCGCTTTCGCGAGGACCTGTTCTACCGGATCAACGTCTACCATATTCACCTCCCGCCCCTGCGGGAGCGGACCGAGGACATCCCCCTTTTCATCCGCTACTTCCTCGACCGCCTCTGCCGCCGCGACGGACTTCAGCCCAAGCGCCTGCTGGCGTCCGCGGAAGCCGAGCTCATCAAACGCCCCTGGCGGGGCAATATCCGCGAGCTCGAAAACGCCGTCGAGATCGCCGTGATCCGTTCACAGGACCGCGCCGAGATCACCGAGCAGGATTTCCCCCCCTCCCGCGAATCGGTGGGCCACACCGGCGACTGGCCGGCGCCGGTCCCGGTGCCCGCGCCCTCCGACGCGGGGCTCGATTTCAAGGCGCTGGTGAACCGCTACGAGAGGGACCTGATCCTGCGCACGCTCCACCAGACGCAAGGCAACAAGAACAAGGCTGCTCAGATTCTGCGCCTGAAACGCACTACCCTCATCGAAAAGTTGAAGCGCTTCGAATCCTGACCGGCTCCCTTCAACTCTGAAAGGTTTTGTCTTTCGCGTAGCAGATCGTCTCCAGCCGGCATTCCGCGCAGCGCGGCTTCCGCGCCGTGCAGAGAGCGCGGCCGTGCTGGATCAGCTGGTGCGAAAACTGGATCCACTTCTCTTTCGGCAGGATCTTCATCAGGTCCCGCTCGATCTTTACCGGGTCGGACTCCCGCGTCAGGTCCAGCCTGCGGGCAATGCGGGTGACGTGCGTGTCCACCACCACCCCCACCGCGATTCCGTATGCCGTTCCCAGGACGACGTTGGCCGTCTTCCGCGCCACTCCCGGCACCGTCAGCAGCTCTTCGATCGTGCGCGGCGCCTCGCCCCCGAATTCGGAGACGATCTTCCTGGCCGCTCCCGCGATCGATTTGGCTTTGTTGTTGAAAAATCCGGTGGACCGGATGTCCTGCGCCAGCGCTTCCGGCCGCACCGCCGCGAAATCGGCCGGAGTCGGATATTTGGCGAACAGGCCGGGCGTCACTTCGTTGACGCGCTTGTCGGTGCATTGGGCGGAGAGAATCGTCGCCACCAGCAATTCCCAGGGATTGCGGTGCCGGAGCGCGCAGGTCGCGTCCGGATACATCTCGTCGAGCCGGCGGAGAATTTCGGCCACCCGGTCCCGGCGGTCGGCGGCTCGCGCCGGACGGCCCTTCGGCCTGCCGATGGCTGTTTTCTTGATCAATCCGTTATGTTAGCTCGTCGCCGCATGCGCTTTCCAGCCGCGTCCGGGATGTGCGCGCCGCCGTCGAATTCACAGCGCCGGCATGGGCGACCGGAACTTGCCGCCGAAAATTTCCGCGAACAGCTCCAGCGTCTCCTGGTGAATCGCGCCGTTATCGGTGAGCAGGTGGGGCGACTTCATGTTGTGCTCCCCGCCCTTCATATCCGAGCACCGTCCCCCGGCTTCCCGCACCAGCAGCGTGCCCGCCGCCATGTCCCACGGATTCAGACCGAATTCCCAGAACGCGTCCAGCCGTCCGCAGGCGACGTACGCCAGATCGATCGCCGCCGAGCCGCCCCGCCGCACGCCGTGAGTCGCCATCGCCATCTGGTGATAGAAATGAATATTCACATTCAGATGTCGCTTGCGGCTCGGGAATCCCGTCGACACCAGGCTGTCTTCGAGCCGCTTCGCCGCCGACACGCGTATTCGCCGGTTGTTCAGATAAGCGCCCGCGCCTCGCTCCGCCGAGAACATTTCTCCGCGAGTCGGATCGAACACCACGCCCACCAGCATCTCGCCGTCCTGCTCCAGCCCCATCGTCACGTTATAGACCGGGTAGCCGTGCGCGAAGTTGGTTGTGCCGTCCAGAGGATCGACGTACCACCGGTAGCCCGTCTTCCCCTCGTGCCCGCCGCCTTCCTCCGCCACGATGCTGTGCGACGGGAAATGCGAGCGCAGCCTCTCCACCACCAGCCGCTCCGACGCCCGGTCCGCCTCCGTCACCAGGTCGAAATCGCCCTTCAACTCGAACGCGATACGCTTCTCGAAGTACGTAGACAGCAGCGCGCCGGATTCGCGCGCGATGTCTATCGCCGTTTCCAGGTAAGAGGCCAAGCCGGTTACGCGCCTTCCTCGATCAGATACTTGATATCGTGCTTGAAAATGAAAAGATTCGGCAGGCCCGCCCGCGTGATGCGGATGAACGACGCGTCGTAATATTCCACCACCCCTCGAACCTCTTCGTTGTTGCTCAGCTTCACGCGAACGGACGTTCCCTTCTCGATGAGCTGCTTGAGATACTTGGTCTCTTCAAACGTATGCTCGGGGGCGCGTGTTCCGGACTTGCCGCCTGATTTCGAACCCAATTCGGATCCTCCCAAAACTTGAACAAATCGGCCGTTTCTAACGGGTACGGAGATTCCACCAGATCAGCGTCCGGCCGAACTCTCTGTTTCTCCATAGTACCCGTTGCGCGCCGACACCCGCAAATCTCCCGTCGCGCGGATCTCCAGTTTATGAAAAGGATCGGAGGTGAGTGGTACGTTCTTGGGATAGTAGCCAAGCAAATACTGAGTCCGCAGCTCTTTCAGAATGTCGGAGAACGCCTTGTCCACCCCCGCCCCGAGGCTTGGCGCGAACACCCGCCCGCCGGTCCGCTCTCCGAATGTCGCCAGCGCATGTTCGCCGCCGATGTTCCGCCCCGCGTCGTTGGTGATGGGCACCACCAGGATGGAATAAATCACCGCGTCCGCCAGGTGCGCCGCCTTGAGCGCCGCGTGAAAATCCTTCGTACTGGTAGTGTCGCCGCCGTCGGTCACCACCACGATCACCTTGCGTCCTTCGTGCTTCTCGAGCTCCTCGGAGGACAACCAGATCGCGTCGTAAAGGGACGTGCCTGCCTCGGATTTCAGCCCCCGCAGCGCGCGCTCCAGCGTGGACTGGCTGCGCGTGAAACGGGTCAGTTGCCGCACTTCGTAGTTGAAAGAGTAGAGCGCCAGCGCGTCTTTGGGATTGCCTTCGGCAAAAAACGCGCGCAGGAACCGGTTGACCGAATCCAGCTCGTACTTCAGGTCCTTGGCCGTCGAGCCGCTGTTGTCGATCAGCAGCGAAACCAGCAGCGGCTGCTCGGTGTGGCGCTCGAAGAGGGCTATCTGCTGGGGCGCGCCGTTGTCCAGGATCTTGAAGTCGTTCTTCTCGAGAGTCCCGACCAGACGCCCTTGCGCGTCTTTCACGGTAGCCAGAACACGCACCAGCTGGACGTTCACCCGGAACGTGGGTTGCTGCGCGAAGGCCAGTCCGCAGAGCAGCAGAATTCCGGCCCAGGGAGCTTTACGCTTGCCCGGCCTTGGGCGCATTCTCGTCCCACTCTCCTTCCACCCAGACCTCGCCGTCGGCGAAGTACTCCTTTTTCCAGACGGGCACCAGCCGTTTGAGCTTGTTGATTCCCTCCAGCGCGGCGGCGAAGGCCGCCTTCCGGTGAGGCGCGGTGACGATGATCGAGACGCTGGCCTCGCCGATTTGCAGACGCCCCAGGCGGTGCACCATCGCCATCCGCCCGACGGCGAACTCGCCGGCGATCGCCGATCCGATCTCCGCCATCATCTTGACCGCCATCGCCTCGTAACACTCGTAATCGAGAAACAGCGTGGCCCGGCCCTTCGTATTGTTGCGAACCACGCCCTCGAACGTGATCACCGCGCCGTCTTCACCGCGTGTCAGACGGGCCGCCAGCCCGGCCGAATCGATCGCCCGGCGGGTCAGCGCGAAAAAGTTGCCATGAGCGTCGGTGATCTCGTGCGTGTAAACGTCCAATCCCCCGCTGACCGGCGGCAGAAATGCGACTTCATCTCCTTCGCTGACCGCCGTCGATGGGTTCGAAAATACCTGGTTCCGGGCGATAACGATGCTCCCGGCCATCTCGCGCATCCTCGGGAATTGCCCGGCATAGTGATCGAATACCGTCGAAAGCCTGGCCCCCGGAGCCAGTTCGAGGGACTCCTCAACCTGGCCCACAATGTCCTTCAACATGCCGAAAAACAACACTTTGACGCGCATCCGCACCCGTCCGTAGTGTATCAGACGATCCCTGTTCCCCAAGGGGTACAGGAAAACTGGAAAGTAGATGCCAACTCCTTGGAAATCCGATTGCTCTGAGTCTACTTACAGGAGGCAGTGGATGATGCGAACTTTTATGGGTGGCGCTCTGCTTGCGGCATGCGTCCTGCCGGCCACCGGCCAGACACCGGCGCGACAGAGCGAAACGGTCCCCATTTATCGGGTGACAGTGATCCAGCGCAGCGTCGAGGCCGTCAATTACCAGTACCGTTCGGGTCCCACGAAAATCGACTTCCACGGCACCGTCCTCATGCCGAAAATCAAGGGTGACGCCACCGTCGAATCGCGGCGCGGACGCACGGAAATCGAACTCAAACTGGAGAACGTGGAAGAATCCCAGCGCTTCGGACGCGAGTATCTGACTTACGTTCTGTGGGCGATCACGCCTGAGGGACGGCCGCACAATTTGGGTGAGATTCTCCCCGGATCGTCGGACAAGGCGAAGCTGCGCGTCACCACTGACCTTCAGGCCTTCGGACTCATCGTCACCGCCGAGCCTTATTCCGCCGTCCGCCAGCCCAGCGACGTCGTGGTCGCCGAAAACGCCGTCCGGCCCGACACCACGGGCAAGTTCGAACCGATCCACGCCCGCTACGAATTGATGCCACGCGGGCAATACACCTGGCAGAAAGGCGCCGTCTCCCCGGCTGCCAACGCGCCGAAGGTTTCGATGAGCCAGTACGAAGCCATCTCGGAACTGTACCAGGCCCGGAACGCGGTTGGCATCGCGCGCTCGGCTTCAGCCGAACGCTACGCTCCCAACACGATGGCCAAGGCGCAGCAACTCCTCGACGAGGCCGAACGGCTGCAGCAGAGCAAATCCGAATCGCGCCTGGTGGTCCAGAACGCGCGGCAGGCGGCTCAGACCGCGGAAGACGCCCGTGTGATCGCCGAGCGGCGCAGTCAGGAGGAGAAGATCTCCCGTGCGCAGGCGGAAATTTCCGCCGCTCAGCAAGCCAGGACTCAGGCCGAGGCGGACGCCGCCCGCGCCAGAACGGAAGCCGAAGCCGCCCGCGCCCAGGCCGAATCCGAGCGCGCCGCGCGAGAGCGCGCCGAAGCGGAGGCGGCTGCTGCCCGGGCCGGCGCGGCGCACGCCGCGGCCCAGTCGATTCGTCCACAGTCCGAGGTTTCGCAGCCGTCAAGACGTGAAGTGGATCGAGGCGCCATGCGGCCCAAAGCCGAACTGCGAATGCGGCTGCTCGAGCGGCTGAACGGCATGCTGACGACTCGCGATACTCCGCGCGGCCTGGTGGTCACGGTGAGCGACGCCCATTTCAGCGGTCCGTCCCTGCGCGGCGCCGCGCCAGGCCAGCTCTCGCGAATCGCCGCCCTCCTCAAGGCCCAGCCGGGACTGCGCGTGGAAGTCGAAGGTCACACCGACAGCCCCTCGACCGAGGCGCTCGCCTCGCGCCGGGCGGAAGCAGTCCGCGGCGCCCTGCTCCTGGGCGGTCTGCCCGCGCAATCGGTAGCCGCGCGCGGGTTTGGCTCGACGCGCCCGCTCTATTCCAACGCCAGCAGCGAAGGGCGCGTCGAAAACCGCCGCGTGGAGATCGTAATCTCGGGTGACCCCATCGGCGACCTGCCGTTCTGGGATCGGTCTTATAATCTGTCGCTGCGGTAGGGTCCGGCGCGGCAAACACCCGATTGCCGGAGCCCTGATTCGTGAACCTCCCCAGCCGGCTGGACTGAATGGCTGTCCGCCGGCAGGATAGATGCCCGCGCTGCGTTGTGCCGGAGCCGAAACCCCTGGTATAGTAATCCAAACAGTTTTCAATTCCTGTGGGGGGGGCGGTCATGTTCTCAAAACGCGCGCTAACCATCGTTGCACTTCTCTGTTCCACCGCTGTTTTCGGGCAGGAGTTCCGGGGCTCCATACTGGGACGCATTACCGACAGCAGCGGCGCCATCATCGCCGGCGCAATGGTGAGGGCCCGAAACGTGGACACCAATGCTCTCGTCAGCACCACTTCCAACGAGACCGGTAACTACCAGATCCCCTTCTTGCTGCCCGGTAGCTACGTGGTGGAAGTGGAGCACGCGGGATTCAAGAAGCTGGAGCGGCAGGGCGTCCGCGTCTCCACCAGCCAGCAGATTACGCTGGATCTCACGCTCGATGTCGGCGCCGCGTCCGAGTCGGTCACCGTTACCGCGTCCGCGCCTGCCTTGAACCTGGCCAATGCCGAACTGGGACAGGTGATCGACAACGCTTACGTCGGCATGGTGTCGGTTTCGCTTAGCCGCAATGTAGTGAATCTGCGGTCGCTCGCGCCCGGCGTCACCGGAGACACCGGCACCTACACCAGCAGCGCCCAGGCGAACTTCTCCATCGCCGGCGGAGGCAGCGGGCAGGGCAAGAACGACGTCATCGTGGACGGCATGCCCAATACCACCGGCAGCGGCACCATCGGCTACATCCCGTCGGTGGATTCGGTAGAGGAAGTGAAAGTCCACACGACCATGTTCGACGCCAGCCTCGGCCACTCCAACGCCGGCGCCCTGAGCATCACCACTCGCGGCGGAACCAACGAACTGCACGGCGCGGTCTATGGCTATAAGCGCTGGCGCGACTTGAACGCCAACAGCTGGACCAACAACCGGCTAGGCCTGGACAAGCCTCCCGTGGAATACCATCAGTGGGGCTATACCGTGGGCGGTCCCATCCTGATTCCGAAACTGTACAACGGCCGCAACCGGACTTTTTTCTCCACCTCCCTCGAGCGCGATCACGATCCCCGCGAGCTGACCGGGCAGGCCCGCGTCCCCACCGCTGCCGAACGGCAGGGCGATTTCTCGCAGACGCTCAACCGTGTAGGCGGGGCATTCGCCATCTACGATCCCTCCACCACGGTTGTCTCCGGCAGCACCGCCACCCGCCAGGCATTCGCCGGTAACCGGATTCCCGCCTCGCGCATCAGTCCCATCGGCGCCGCCGTACTCGGCAAGCTCCCGCTCCCCAACCAGCAGACCGGCGCGGTCCAATTGGCGGCCTTGAACTGGGCGGAGAGCAAGACCTATACGGTGGATCAACGACAGGTCGGCGCCCGTATCGATCACATCCTCAGCGACCGTCAACGGCTCTCCGGCCGGATCGGAATCCTAAACCGCTTTCAGATCGCCGACGATCTGTTTCCCGGCATCTTTTCCTACCCCGGAGCCACCGACCTCGGCAGCCTCGTCCGTCATCGCGTCAACTTCAGCGTGGACGATACCTTCGTGCTCTCCCCTACCCTGGTCGGATCCATCCGCCTGGGCGCTCTGAGCTACACCAGCGATACGCAGGGCGGCGCCGTGGGAGCCGACCCGAAAGATCTGCTGGTCCCCGACGTCATCGCCAACAACCAGGCCGTGCGCGGATGGTCTACCTTCGATCTGGGCGAAAATCTCGCGGGCATCGGCTCCAGTAAATCCTTCTCGCGCGAAATGGTCTACACCGGCATCACCACCTGGACCAAGCTCAGCGGCCGCCACTCCACCAAGTTCGGCGCCGATTACCGGCTGAGCCGCGCCAACTCCGTCGCCCCGGGCGCCAACGCTACCGGATCCTTCGTCGTGGGACCTACTTTCACTCAATCCGATCCGTTCAACCGCACGGCCGCCAATACCTCCGGGTCGGGTATGGCTTCCCTGCTTCTGGGCGGCGCCGATTCCGGCAATTTCGGCTACAACACCGCCACTTCGATTCAGAACAACTACCTGGGCCTGTTCGTCCAAAACGACTGGAAAGTGACCCCGCGGTTTACTCTGAACCTCGGACTCCGCTATGAGCTGGAGACTCCCTACAAGGAGCGGTACGACCGCAACAGTTATAAATTCGACCGCGATGCGACCCTCCCGGTCAAGGTTCCCGGACTCGACCTTCGCGGCGGCATCCTGTTCGCCGGCATCAACGGCAATCCGCGCTCGATCGATGCCGACAAGAACAATTTCGGACCTCGCGTGGGCTTCGCCTACAGCCCCTCGCAGAATACGGTGATCCGCGGCGGCTACGGAATTTTCTATTCCACCATTGCTCTGACCACCAGCTTCTTCGGGGCCGTCAACGTATTCAACGCGGTCACCCCGTTTGTCGGCTCCATCGATAACGGCGCGACCATCGCCGCCACTCTGGCCAATCCTTACCCTGCCGGGCTGATTCAGCCCGTCGGAAACTCGGTCGGCCTGCTGGCCCAGGTCGGCGATACCTTGAGCTTCTTCGACGACAAGCGCGTGAATCCATATAACCAGCAGTGGCAGTTGAGCGTTCAGCGGCAGTTGCCCGCCCGGATCGTTTTCGAAATCGCCTACATGGGGATGCACAACCTGCGCCAGATCGAGAACTTCAATCTCAACGAGAAGCCGGACCGGTTCCTGGCCCTGGGCCGCGCCGAAAATAACGCCGTCCCCAATCCGTTCCTCGGCGTGTTCCCGGCCACCTCGACTCTCGGCCGCGGAGCCACCATTACCCAGAGCCGTCTCTGGCCCATGTTCCCGCAGTTCACCACTCTCACCGGGCAGGGCTTCAACACCGGCCAGGCTCTGTACCATTCCCTGCAGATGAAAGCGGACAAGCGTTTGAGCGGCGGGTTGAACATGCTGTGGGCCTACACGTTTTCACGGCTGATGGACAACAACACCACCAGCATCGTGAACGCCCGCCACTACCGCGCCGTCTCGCTTTACGACCAGAAGCACGTCATGCGGCTGGCCTTCACCTATCAGCTGCCCTTCCGCTTCAAAAGCATGGTCCTGCGGCAGGCTGCGGGCGGTTGGGCCGTCAGCGGTTTCGGTACGCTCGCCAGCGGCGTCCCCCTCTCGGTGACCCAGGCCAACGGCCGGCCCATCCGGCTGGTCAGCCCGAAGCTGACCGGTTCGGTCGGGTCGAGGCTCGGCGACAAGCGGGACGCGGGCGGCAATGTTCTGAACCCGTACTTCAACACCGGCGCTTTCCTCGCGCTCCCCGATCAGTACACGCTCTCTCCGGAGCCGCCCGCCCTCGACGATTTACGCGCCCCTGGCACAAGGTCGCTGAATATGGCGGTTTTCAAAGCCTTCCCCATCCGCGAGCGCTTCAAACTCGAGGTGCGGATGGAAGCCACCAGCGTCACCAACACGCCGATCTTCGACGCTCCCGGAACGAACATGAGCCAGACCAGCACGTTCGGAGTGATCAGGTCCGCTGGCGGCAACCGGGCCGTCCAAGGCTCCGCGCGCTTCGTTTTTTAAAGTAATTCGCCGCGGCCCGGGCAGACGAAAAACGCATGCCCGCGTGCGCTGCTTTCCCGGTTATCGTAGCCAGCGGGGGAGAGCCGTAGTCAGCCACGGGACGTAGGTGATCACCAGCACCCCTATCCCCAGCACCAGCACGATCGGACCGACCGACCGGATCACCTCCGGCAGGGGCTTGTTGAAGCGATATGACGACAGGAACAGGTTCAGCCCGACCGGCGGCGTCAGGTAGCCCAGCTCCAGGTTGGCCAGGAACACGATTCCCAGATGGATCGGATCGATACCGAAAGCTTTACCGATCGGCGCCAGGATCGGGACCTGCACCACGATCGCTGAATAGATGTCCATCAGGCAGCCCACGATCAGCAGGAAGAAATTGAGAACCAGCAGAAAGACCAGCGGGGACTTGATGGTGGAGGTAGTCCATTCCGCCGCGCGGGTGGTGACTTCGCTCGTGATCAGGTAATTGGTGAATCCCAGCGCCACCCCCAGAATCAGCAGGACGCCGCCGATCAGCAGTCCGCATTCGGACATGACCCGTGGGATGTCCTTGCTCAGGTTCAGGTCGCGATAGAAAACCGTTTCAATGAGGAATGCATAAAAGGCCGTGGCCGCCGCGGCTTCCACCGGCGTGGCGAAGCCTCCGAACAAGGTGACCAGCGCCACCACTGGCAGCAGCAGCTCCCATTTCGCCTCCCAGAGGGCGGCGCCGGCTTCTTTCCAGTCGAAGGAACGGCTGCCGAGGGCTGCCGGTTTCTGGATGAACACACCCCAGGCGGCGGTGGCGATCAACATTACCGTTCCGGGGAGCAGGCCGCCGAGGAACATCGCCTTGATCTCGACGTTGGCGACGATGGCGTAGAGGATGAGCGGGAGGCAGGGAGGAAAGAGCAAACCGAGCGATCCGGCTCCCGTGATCAGGCCCAGGGCGTCGCGTTCGGAGTAGCGTTGGGCGAGCAGCACCGGCATGAGCAGTCCGCCCAGCGCCAGAATGGTGACGCCGGAGCCCCCGGTGAAGGAAGTGAAGAAGGCGCAGGCCACGGCCGTGACCAGGGCCGCTCCGCCGCGCAGCGATCCGAACACCGCGCCGAATACCCGGATCATCCGCTTGGGGGCGCCGCCTTCCGCCAGGAAATAACCCGCCAGCGTGAACAGCGGCATGGTCGGCAGGGTGGGATTGGTGACCAGCGAATAGTGGTCGATGGGCACCGAGCCGATCGGCTCACCCACCCTCCAGAACAGAATCAGCGCCAGTCCGCCCATGGTGACGAAAGCGGGCACTCCAAACAGGCTGGCGGCTCCCAGCAGAATCAACGCCGCCATGGAGAGCGAAAACTTCATGCAGAGGAGCATCATCGCCGCGGTGAGCGCCGTGGTAATTGCGCGGCCCTTCCAGGTCTCGGCCGAATGGCCGACAATGCGGGCCATGATCAGGGCGAAGCCGAGCGGTATCAGCGCCTGCACCATCCACAGCGGCAGGCCGTAGACGAGAGTGTGCCCGGAATCGCTCTCGATCACCACGAACTGGTAGCCGGCCACGCACAGATATCCGGTCACCGCCGCGGCCACCGCCGCGCTGAGGATGGAGCCCGCCCGCCGCCACGCCGGCGGCAGCTGACCTCCCAGCGTGGACAGGCTGAGCAGCCGGTTGTCGCGGGCGGCCAGAGCCCCGCCCAGCATGCCGACGATCAGCGTAAGATGCTGCTCCAGGGAAGTCGCGCCGGAAATTCCGGTTTGCAGGAACTTGCGCAGCGTCGCCTCCGCCAGCGGCAACAGAACCATAGCCCCGAGGGCGCAGGCGACGATGACGTTTTCAGCTCCCGCCAGCCGTCCCTCCCTCACGATTTGCCTTTTCGATATTCCTTGAGATGCCGCAGCACCTCGTCGAAGATATCGGCCGGCACCATCTTCCCGCGGATTTTCGGATAGACCTCTTCGGCCAGCTTGCGCCACTCGGCTTCGATGTCCGGTGTTACGGCCTGTACCTTCAAACCATTCTTCTTCATCGTGTCCACCGACTCGTTGCTTTCGGCGCGGCTCCTGGCCCGGATGCGGGCCCCGGCGTCCCTGGCCGCCTTCAACATCGGCTCCCGCGCGTCCGCCGGAATCGCATCCCACGATTTCTTGGTGAGTACCGTGGCCCCCACGAGCGGTACCCAGTTCAATTCCAGCATGTACGGCGCGGGCCTGTACATCTGTCCCGCCAGAGCAAAAAAGGGAGGCTGCGCCACGGCCGTGATGAGCCCGTTCTGGAGACCCGGAAGAATATCGTTGATCTCGAGCGGGACGGGCTGGTACCCGGCGGCCTTCATCAGATCCGTCTGGTAGCTGTCTCCGGACCAGGTGAATAATTTCATCTTCTTGAAATCGGCCGGCACGCGGCCCGGCTCCTTCGAGAAAAAGCGCACCCAGCCCGCGTCGCCCCAGAAAAGCACCACGAAATTCTTGGCCAGCAGGCGCTTCTCGAGTGTCGGCGCAATCTTGTCGCGGACATAATCGACCTCCTCGAGCGTGCGGAACATCATCGGCATATACTGCAGCGCGCCCACCGAAGGATCGATCTCGGCCAGTCCCACCACGCTCAGCATGGCAGCCTGCAGCTGGTCATGTTTCATCCGGCTGACGACGGCCGCTTCTCCTCCCTGGGTGCCGTCCGTATAGATGGTTAACGACGCGCCGCCGCCAGGCGCCTGTTGCCATTTTTGACGCATTTCGAGCAGGGCCTGGTGAAGCGATGTGCCGCGTGGGGCGGCCGTGGCCAGTTTCAACACCGGTCCGGCGGCAGCCAGATGAAAGGATAACGCAAGGAACAGAGCGATTCTGAGGATCATAATCTTTTATTCCGCAAACAGTTGACCGGCCCGGGAGAGCAGCCAGCGTGCGCGGCGTTGCATCACGAGGTTGGCCAGCCTGTTTTCGGGCTTGGCATTCACATCCACCGCCAGCGCGCGGTTGAGCAGGGACTCGAACTCTTTCCGGTTCTGCCTGGGCTGCGATACATTTTCCGCCAGGCTGACCAGCGGGGCAGCCTGAAACCCTCCGGAAAGCTCCAGGGCGCGCTCGAAGTGCTTTCGCGACCGGTCCTCGGCGCCCGCCGCTCCGCCCGGACGGCTCTGCTCGTAGTTGATGAGAAACGAGTGGATCGCGCCGTGATCGAAATCCGGATCGAGTTCGAAGGCGCGATCGATGAGCGCTTCCACAACCGGCTGCTCCGCGATGAGGGCCGGCTGGTCCTTCGAAAGCGAGATCGCCGATCCCCACGAAGCCGCCGTCCAGTAGAGCAGCGCGACCTCCGATCTGGCGGCTGCCTGTACCGTCTCTTTAGGCGACTTGCGCAGGGCGGCGTCGAACCCGGGATGCTTTACCTCCAGGCCGCGCACTCCGTAATTACGGGCCCGTAGATACATCCGCCGGGCGCGCCCCCGCAGGAAGGTGGCCCGATCGAGGTCCTTGTCCTCGGCTTCGTCCGCCTCCTGCTGGATGAACGCATAGGCATACTGGGTAAAACCGCTCGAGGCCGCGAGCAGCATCCCACGGTGGTTGGGACTCTCGGCCAGCAGGCTTTCGATCAATTTGAGGCTGAACGGAACGGCGCTTTGGATGAATTCCGGGTCGTCGTCGGAGGAGAAGGAGGTTCCGCTGCCGGATAAAGCGTCCCCCACCTTGTTGATGGCGAATTTCTTCACCGAACAGCCGGTGAGGGCGACCCATAACAGAAAGACCTGCGCGATTCGCAGCCCGGGCCTGCCCGGGACGAGTCCTGACGACATACAATCTCTCATCATAGCCCGATCGGACGGCAAGTCAGCAAGTCAGAATGACACGGTCGGAATGTGCGCGGCACGGTAACTTTTGCTGTCCAAAGTAGTGTAAATCCGGCTCCGGTTCCTGCCGAACAATGTGCTTTCAGTAACTTAGTTAACGGCAAACCAATTGCATACTTTAGAGGCAGATGAAGTGGCGCGAACCGGCGGGTCGGTAAGCGAGCGGAAACGCAAGCTTACCGGCCACGCCGGTTCTTTGTTTTCAGACGGATCGCACAGCCAGTGGAAGTCCTGCCCGCGCCAGAACGGCCTCCACGTCCCTGGGGCTGAATCGCGTGGCGTCGTATTCGACCGTGAGCCTGTCGCTCCCGGGTTCGGCTCGAACTCCCAGGATGCCGTAGGTACTGGTAACAGCCCCCACCCGATACATCAGATCCTCGTCCAGCGGCCTCAACAGGGGAAACGAGAGTTGGAGTTTGGTCATTTCGTCACTGCGGCAGCTCCACGGCGCCTTCCAGTTCTGCCAGGAGCCGGGCCAGCAGCTTTCTCTGCCCCTCCGAAAATGCCGTGCCCGCATCTGCCGGTTCATGCGCTTCAAGCCACAGGCGGACCAGGTCTGTGACCTGTCTGGCGGCTGATTCTTCCGCGCCCGGCTCGAATCGGAGCGGAATCTCGGATTTTTTCAGCGCCTCGATCAGCAATTCCGGAAAACGCATTCCTTATCGTTATAAGATAGCTGGTTAGTCGATGTCTACTACGAACACAACGCCAAGCTGGAGCGCACTGAAGCGCAAGGATCTCCGCCGAACCCGGAGATACGCCGTGGATGGCGCCACGCTGCGAGTATCCTGGCTCGGGTTGAACGGCACGCTGCGGGTGGTTCAACAAGCCAGGGTTTTGAATGTCTCGGAGGAGGGAATGGCTTTCGAGCTTCCCGAGCCGGCGCAACTGGTGACCCGGGTCAAACTCACTTCCGACAAGCACAGACTGCTCGGCGAGGCGATTGTGCGCCACTGCCGCCGCGTGGGCTCGAAATACGTCGTCGGAGTGGAGTTTTCAGACGGCTTGCGCTGGCGCGCTCCGGATGAATCGGTGGCTGAACCGGTGCCCTTGTCCGATTCCGTTGAGTGAGCCCGCCGGAAAGCTTTTTCGATGTCCCCAATAAAAAATATTGTCTTGTGCCGGTCTGATCCGAACCGCTAGAATCCATAACAGGTTTGCAACAGTCTCCCGATCCGCATGGGACCTGTCCCAGGACTGTACGCTGACGCAAACCACCCGGTCTACGGGGCCAATTTTCAGCTTGGAGGATTCGTGCGTTTCGTACACTACACGTGTGTCAGGACAATAGCGATCTGCGCGGCGTTTTCAGCAGCCGTCATGGCCCAGACGCCGCCGGCTCAGCCCGCCCCGGCTCCAGCGCCGGCTCCCGCCCCCGCCTCCGTGTGGTCCGTCGGACCGATCGATTTCAGTGGATTGATCGACGTCTACGCCGACAAGAATTTCAACAACCCGGCGTCGATGACGAATGGCCTGAGGAACTTCGACGTCAAATCAAACCAGTTCAGCCTCAACATGGCCAAGCTGACCCTCGAGCACGGCGCCGATCCCGTGGGTTTTCGCGTCGACTTCGGATTCGGCCGGGCCTTCGAGATCCTTCACGCCGGCGAGCCGAAAGACTCGCCCAGCGTGATGCGGAATGTCGAGCAGGCGTTCATCACCCTGAAGCCGCCGGGCGGCAAGGGATTTCAGGTGGACTTCGGAAAATTCGTCACCAGCGCCGGCGCCGAAGTGATCGAGACCAAGGATAACTGGAACTACTCCCGTTCGATTCTGTTCGCCTGGGCGATTCCCTATTACCACTTCGGCGTCCGCACCAGCATGCCGATGGGCAAGGTTTTCACCGGCGGCTTCCAGCTGGTCAACGGCTGGAACAACGTGGAAGATAACAACAGCGGAAAAACGATCGGCCTTACCGGCAACTTCACCGGCAAGAAGATCTCCTGGATGAACAACTATTACACCGGTCCTGAGAACGCGGGCTCGAACAGGGGCTGGCGCAACCTCTATGACACCACCCTCCTCATGACGCCGTGCGACGCCTTCAACGCGTACGTCAACTTCGACTATGGCGCCAACAAAAGTCCCGCCGACGTTAAATCCCACTGGACCGGAGTCGCTTTCGCGGCCAGGATGTCCAAAGGAATTTTCGCTTTCACGCCGCGCTTCGAGTGGTTCAACGACGCCGACGGCTTCTCCACCGGCACGGCCCAGAAGTTGAAAGAGTTCACCGTCACCGGTGAAGTCAAGCTCAAGGAAGGCGTTCTGACCAGGCTCGAGTACCGCCGCGATTTTTCGAACGAGAGGTTTTTCGAGCGCGGCCCGACGGGGTCCAGCAAGCATCAGGACACCATCCTGATAGGCATGACCGCCTATTTCGGCCCGAAGAGATAAAGGCCGGGCGGCCCCTTTTGCTACGACGGGCTTGCTGAGGTTGGCGCTTTTCTCAAGGGTCCGCACCTGTTTCTTTTACTCTCTGGTATTCGTCCAGGCAGGTATTGAGTGGATTCCCTCGGCTGTAAATACAATCACAAAAATATCGGCACCCGTTCGGGCGGCCGCTGTCCATGCACGCGTTCACGCATTCAAGTTCGGAATTGCCGGGCCGGATGTCGTATAGAAACTGGTTGATGACAATTACCGACAGGGCCGCCGTGAAAACGAAAACGAAAAACCAGACGGGGAACTTGCTGGCCTTGTCCGGAACGTGACGATTTTCAACGGGCGCCCTGACCGCCAGGACGTGTTTCAACCGGTCATAGTCCCAAACCAGCAGGAACAGGTTCGCCAGCAGCATGAGCGTAGCGATGCGGGTTCCTTCAAACCGGACGGCGTAGGTCAGCACACAGATGTTCAAAATGATGGGGAAGTAGAAGATCGCTCCCAGAAGCGCTGTTCGTGGGATGAGCAACAGAAGCGCCGCTATCAGCTGGCCGACGCCTATGAACGTGTAGTAGTAACCGGTCAGGTGTAACGCGTCGAAATAATGACCCAGGGGATGATTGGACGGCAGTCCGGTAAACCGTTCTCCCGTCACTTTTACGATGCCGGAAGGAATGAACCCGAGGGCCAACGCGATGCGGCAAAAAATGGCGAAATAGCGAAGCCACTTGTTCCGCTTTGATTCACCGTACAGCCGTTCCAGCTCGCTAATCAGGCTCATCGGTTGAAAGATCACCCGTCACGACAACGACCTCTGGCCGGCTCCGTACGGAAAACCAGAAGCATTATGCAGCGCTGATCCCCAAATTGTCAAGTACTTTTCACGGTAAAGTCCGTTCACGGTGCCCCGACCCAGGTGAGATTCCTCTGACGAGGGCTTTTATTGGATGGTAACCGTAATCGGAATGGTCTGGTTCATCGGCTCGATGACGACTCGAACCTGCGCCGTCATCGGAGCGGGCTTGCCCTTCGGCTGGGAACGCAAACGCACTTTGGCCTGCTCGCCGGTTTTCAATTCCGCGCGGTCGAGGGTCGCTTCGAAGCCGGGTGTCTTTACGTAATCGAGACGCAGCGTAACGGAGCCTGGCATTTTGCTGGCGATAGTCACTTCCTCGGACGAATCTTCGGTGGCGCTCAACTGCACGGCGCTCTTGTCGGCCTTCACGCTCTGACTCCAGAGGGCCTGGAAATCGGCCTGGGACCCCATGATCGGAATGCCGCCGCCACCTCCGGGCGGAGTCCCCTCCGCCGCCTTCATGCGGCCGAAGGGGGTCTCCTTGCCGTGCTTCGTGTCGACATACCAGAACCACTGCCCGTTTTCCACCTTCCACGTGCTGGGGGTGGGGACCATGATCGGTTCGGTAAAGCCCGGCATCGGCACGTACATTTTGCATTTGACGATGGCATTGGCCTTCGTGAAGTTCTCCGAATAGACGATCCTGTCGATCTCGAACGCCAGGTAGGGGGGCTTGTTGGTCTCGTAGAAGAAGTCCTTCGTATCTTCCGCCACATACGGCTCGGCCAGGCGCGGCTTCTTATCCACGTGGGCCTGATAGAACTTGCCGATCCGTTCGCGCAAGGCGGCGTCCACCTCGGGAGGAGCTTTATCGAAAGGATTACCGGAGGATTGCGCCCACAAGCCGGAAACGAACAGGAGAGAGAGAAAAGCTCTCGACATAATGGTTCTTCCCATTGTACAGTGGCACGCAGTGCTCCCGGAACGTGGTTGGATCCTGCTCGGGTTGTTTGCCGTCTCCCTGCTGCTGTGGCGCCTCGCGCCGGCGGAGCGGCGGCGCATCCGGTTTATATGGCTGTGGTCGCTGATCACGCTGTCGCTGTGGCTGCTGGCAGCCGCGCCCGCGGCCCCGCGCTGGATCGGCGAGACGGTCGTAGCCCTGGAGCAGGTGATCGGACTGCACGTGGCCGCCGTGATCCTGTTCCGCGTCATCCTCGGCCGCTGGCCAGCCCCGCGCATTCTGATGGAGGTGGCCATCGGGATCGGCTACGTGACCATCGTCCTGAGCCTGCTGACGCGCGTGGGCGTAAATCTGACGGGGATCATCGCCACCTCGGCGGTGGCCACGGCCGTGATCGGCTTCGGTCTGCAGGAGCTGCTCGGGAACCTCGCCGGCGGGCTGGTGGTGGAGTTCGAGCAATCGATTGTCGAGGGCGACTGGATTCGCACCGAGCAGTACTTCGGCCAGGTGCGCAGCCTGCGCATCCGTCACACCGTCCTCGAGACGCCGGACGGCGACACCGTGCTGGTGCCGAACAGCGCCATCACCCGCTCGCCGATCACCGTATTGGGCCGCACGTCAGCCACCGCCGGGGGACCGCTCAAACATCGCAAGCTCGTAACCTTCCAGCTGCCGTACAGCTATAGTCCGACCGCGGTCACCGCCGCCGTGGAGCAGGCCCTGGTGTTGTCGCCGATGGAGGGAGTGGCCGGGAATCCGCAGCCGCGCTGCGTCATCGTGGATTTCCATCCGATGCACGTGCAGTACGGAGCCCTCGTCTGGCTGCTCCGGCCGGGCATGGAGTATGTGGATGGATCGGGCGTACGCACCCGGATCGCATTCGCCTTGTCGAGGCTGGGCGCGCCGCTGGCGTCGATTTCCCACGTGGTCGACTTGAGGAACGCGCCCGCGTCCGACTCGCAGCAGGCCGACGAGATGGGCCGCGTGGCCGCGCTGAAAGGCGTGGAAATCATGCATGCGCTGAACGACGAGGAGGCGGGGGAGTTGGCCGCCCGTCTGAGGAAGGTGTCCTTCGCGCCGGGCGAGGTGATTCTGCGGCAGGGCGACGAAGGTGATTCGCTCTACATTCTGACCCGCGGACGGGTGCGCATCATCTTCGCCAACGACGGCTTGTCGGAGCAGGTGGCCACGCTCTCGCCGGGCGATTTTTTCGGAGAGATGTCCCTGCTGACCGGCGAGAAGCGCACCGCGACAGCGCTGGCCGCGGAGGAGGTGGACTGCTACCTGCTCGGCAAGGCCGATATGCAGGCCGTTTTCGCCCGGCGGCCGTCGCTGGCCGAGGAGATATCCGCCGTGCTGGGCCGCCGTGAGATGGCCCTGGCCGCCATCCGGGAGAAGCTGGATGACGAGTCGATGAGGCGGCGCGAAATGCAAAGAAGAGGGGATCTGCTGAGCCGGATCCGGGCGTATTTCAACAGTTAGTTGGATTCAAAAGCATCTTCGATTGCATTCAAGTCATCCTCCGAAGATTGGTAGGATGGGTGTTCACGTCACGTTCGAACATTCGCGACTTAATGAGATTCCTTTTCCTGTTAGCGCTATGCGCGCCGGTTGGTTTCGGCCAAGTGCCCTGGCCTCCTAAGTGGGATACTTTTCAGTTCACGTTCGAGGCGCGCTCGCGGGAGGAGGCGCGCACCGGGGTCACGTTCGGGCGGGACGTCGACCTGGAGAATCCCCTTTTCCGGACACGGATCGGTGCGCAGTGGACGCCGCTTCCATGGCTGAGACTCTCCGCCATGGGGCAGGACGCGCGCGCTCCACTGTACGGCGCCGTGGCGCCCGGCTCCGCGCGCGACACGATGGATCTGCACGAGGGCTACTTCGAGCTGTTTCCCGATCAGAAGCGCGGCTTCGGCGCCATGGCCGGGCGGCGCATGCTTTCGTTCGGCGAGGGACGGCTCATCGGCACGCCGCAGTGGGCGAACACGTCGCGAACTTACGATATGGCGCGCGTGTACTATCGTCTGCCGAAGGCGCGGTTCGAATTCCTGTTCTCTTCCATCGTGAAAGTATTACCGGATTCCTTCAATAAACCCGCCTTGGGCGACCGGCTTTGGGGCACATACAATTCCTTTCCCGGGCTCATCCCGCGCGGCGAGGTGGAAGTCTACCTCCTGCGGCGCGACCAGAACCGCCCGGGTGGATTCGCCGCTCCCGGAACGCTCGGGATCAACACGTTCGGCGGGCGCGCCGCCGGTCCTCTTCCGTTCAAGTTCCGTTACAGCCTGGAGGGCGCGGCGCAGACAGGGCACGCCGGGACGCTGAGGCATCGCGGCAGGGCGTGGTTCTCCGGTCTGTCGCGCACGGTGAAGCTCCGCTGGCCGGTGGATCTGGAGGTCGAATACAAGTACGCCTCGGGCACGGACGATCCCCTGGGAAGCCGCTCCGAAACCTTCGACCAGCTCTACGCCGCCAATCACGACAAGTTCGGCCACGAGGATCTGTTCGGCTGGCGCAATGTGCACAACCTGAGGTCCCTTGACGTCATCCACATCACCCGCAGCATCGCGGTCAGCGTGATGTACGACAGCTGGTGGCTGGCCGCGCCCAAGGATTCTCTATACAACGGCCAGGGCCGCGCCATTGTGCGGGCGCCGCGCGGCGACGCGGGCACGCACGTCGGCCAGGAGCTCGACGGATTCGCTACTTTCACGCGCAGCGGATTCCAATTCGGCGCGGGCTTCGGCCATCTGTTCGCCGGCGAATTTCTGCGCAAGACCACGCCGGGCGTCAATACACGCTACCTCTACCTGTTTCAGAGCTATTCGTTCTGACACGGGGTCGTCGCTTCGTCGCGCGGCTCCTTCCCTAGCATGCCGACCTGTTTTCACGGAACCTCTGCCGCCGGTTGCGCTCGAGTACGCCATTCCAGCGGGCTTGTGGCTGCAGCGCGGCGTCCTGTGCGGAAACGCTACCATGGGAGCGACTGCGCTTCATGATCACTTCTGAAGCTATTCACCGGGCTCTTTCTCTCCATGTCCCCGTTACCGGATCCTTCGCGCCCGACCGCGACCACGCCGCCGTGGCCCTCGCGCTGGCGGGCGGCGACCGCGGCCTGAGTCTCTGTTTCATCCGCCGTGTCGAAAAGGCGACCGATCCCTGGTCGGGGCACATGGCCTTCCCCGGCGGCCGCGCCGATCCCGGCGACACCAGCGCCAGGGCGGTTGCCGAACGCGAAGCCCGGGAAGAAGTCGCGCTCGATCTGAGCAACGCCCGCCTCCTCGGCGCGCTGTCCGACCTGCCCGTGCGGCTCGGCGGCGTGGATACGTCGATGGTGCTGTCTTCGTTCGTCTACGATGTTGGCCAATCCCCGCCGACGCTGGCGCCCAATCGCGAGGAAGTCGCCGAGGCCTACTGGGTCCCACTCGACCACCTCTGGGACCAGCGAAACGCCGCTCAACTCAATCTGGCTCGTAACAGCGAATCGCTGATATTCCCGGCGATCCGCTTCGAAGGACGCCTCATCTGGGGCCTGAGCCTGCGGGTCCTCAATCTTTTCTCGGACGTGCTCGGCCGCCCGCTGCCCCATTTCGAGCAGACCTGACGCCGCCCCCGTTGGTCCTCCAGTTGCATCGGCCTCGTCAATGGTTGCAAAGAACACCGTCCTCGACCTCGCCGGCAGCCTTCCTCTCGGCGTTATCCTGGTTTCCGGAAAGCGGCGGGTGATTTCGTTGAATCGAAGAGCGCGGGAGATTACGGCCAAAGCCGATTCCCTCACGATCCGCAACAACGAGCTTTCGGTCGCATTGAACGGCCAGACGCAGAAACTGGGCAGACTCGTCGCCCATGCGATTCGCGGGGAGACCGGCGGTCCGAACGCCATGGCGCTGGTTCGCAATGACAGCCGCTGGCCGCTGTGGCTCCTGGTGGTGCCCGTCGAGTCCCGTTGCGCTGCCGTGCTGGTGAGCGACCCGGCCTGGAAGTGCTTTCCTGACAGCCGTGTTCTCGCAAACCTGTTCGGGCTGACACCGGCCGAGTGCCGGCTCGCTGCGTTGCTCATGCAGGGCGCGAGCTTGCTCGAAGCAGGTATGGCGCTTCAAATCACACCGTATACCGCCCGTGCGCAACTCAAGGTGATTTTCGAGAAGACGGGTGTCAACCGGCAGAGCCAGTTGATGTACCTGCTGCTCAGCAGTCCCGCCTCCATGTCGGTTATCGGCGCCGAACCGCGCCTCCCGGACGCCTTGAAATCGGCCCCGGCGTTGCACAAAAATGGGACTAAGAGAAACAAAACGGCTATCGCCTGACTGTATGACCGTTCTGCTCCCGGAGTTCGATGCCTAAGATCCGTATGGCCCCTGCGCCTTATGTGATCGAGGGTGGCCTTGCGGTGGATGACCGGGGTACGGTGGCCTTCGCGAACGATTTCCATCTGCCGAATGTCAAGCGCATGTATTTTGTGTCCAATCATCGAGCCGGCTTCATCCGGGCGTGGCACGGGCACGTGCGGGAAGCACAGTATGTGATGGCGGTGCAGGGCACCTCGGTGGTCGGGACGGTCAAAGTCGATCGTTGGGATTCTCCGTCCAGGGATCTGCCCGTGAGCCGGTTCGTCTTGACCGAATACAAGCCCTCCATCGTCTATATTCCGCCGGGGTACGCCAGCGGCTTCATGTCGCTGACGGCGGGAGCCAAGCTGCTGTTCTTTTCCACCGTGACGTTTGAGGAGAGCCAGGCGGACCATGTGAGGTTCGATGCCCATTACTGGGACGCCTGGCAGGTCGCCGAGAGATAGGATTCGGGATTGCGCGAGCCTATATGGCTGGCGCCCCGCCGCTATTGCTTGGTGATCGTTTCGTCCAGATTCAGAATGACGCTCGCTACCGTGGTCCAGGCAGCCAGCTCTGTCTGGTCGATGTTGGCGCCGCTTTTCGATTCGCCCACATGGATCAGCTTTGCGGCGGCCTCCGGATTGCGTTTGTATTCGGCTGTTTCGCGCTCCGCCAGGTCGCGCAGGACCTGGCGCTCTTTCGCGCCGGGGCGGCGCGCCGTGGCCAGGCGGAAAGCGAAGTCGATGCGCGCCGAAGCATCGCGACCTCCTTCGACGATCATCCTTTGGGCCAGCGCCCGGGCGGCCTCGACGTAGGCCGGATCGTTCATCAGGACCAGGGCCTGCAAGGGTGTATTGGTTCTGGTGCGGCGCGCCGTGCACTTCTCCCGGTCCGGAGCGTCGAACGTGTTCAGTGAAGGAGGCGGCGAAGTCCGCTTCCAGAACGAATACATGCTGCGCCGGTAGAGGTCCGGACCGCTGCCCGGCGAGTAAGTCTGGGCCGAAAACACATCCCCGTAGGCGGTCTCTTCCCACAGGCCTTTCGGCTGATACGGAAATACGCTGGGACCGCCGATCCTCTCGTTGAGCAGGCCGGCGATCGCCAGCGCGTTGTCGCGCACCATCTCCGCGGGAAGCCGGAAGCGCGGGCCTCGCGCCAGCAGGCGATTCTCCGGATCCTTCTCCAGCAGCTCCCGCGGCACGCGCGAGCTCTGGCGGTAGGCCGCCGAGGTCACGATCAGGCGCTGCATGGCGCGCACGTCCCAACCCGAGCGAACGAATTCGGTTGCCAGCCAGTCCAGCAGCTCCGGGTGGCTGGGGGCCTCGCCCTGCGAGCCGAAATCCTCGGCCGTCTTCACCAGGCCCGTTCCGAAATACATTTGCCAGTAGCGGTTCACCGCCACCCGCGCCGTCAGCGGATGCGCCGGATCGACCAGCCATTGCGCCAGGCCGAGGCGATTCCGGGGCGCGCCATTCGGCAGCGGCGGGAGCGCCGACGGAACCTCCGCCGTCACCTTCTCCAGGTGATTGCGGTAATCGCCGCGCCCCAGCACGAAAGTGTCCCGCGGCTTCTCCATCTCCTCCATCACCATCACCGTCGGGATGATCTTCCGCAGTTCGGCCCTGCGAGCCTCCAGGCTCTTCAGCTCGGCATAAGCGGCGCGGATGGGCTCCGGCGCGTCGCGGGTCAGGAAGTATTCGCGCAGCCGTTCGCTCTGGTCCTTCGACGGTTTGGCCGCCGGGAGCGCTGCCCTCAGCGGCTCGTCGAACGCCAGCCGCCCGACTTCGGCCGGCTCGAGCACGCGATCGTAGACGCGCAGGCCGCCGATCTGGCCCTTGAACGGGTTGGCGAATTTCTTCCAGCCGATCCGCAGCGGCGACCCATGCGGAGCCGGTCCGGAAAGGCCGTCATGAAGGATTTCTACCGCTTGCGGCGCTCCATCCACATAGATCGTGAGACCGGAAGCTTTTCGTGACCCGTCGTAAATCACCGCGGCATGAAACCAGCTGCCCTGCGCGAAGCGCTGCCGTGTCTGAATGCGGATCGAGTCGTCCGGCGCCCGGCGGATCAGGCTGAACCGCAGGTGGGAGCCCCGCTTCAAATCCGGTATGACCGAAGCTTCGTCGAGAGCGAGTTCAAAGCCCGAGCCGGACTCGTCGAGACCCTGCACGATCGCCATCTCCGTGCGCGTATTCGCCCTGAACCAGAGCGCTGCCGAAAATGCTTCACTGGCCCCCTGCGACGGGCTCGGATTGTTGAACCGGATCTCCGTTTCTCCGCTCAGTACCGCGGACCGGCCGGGCGGACCGTCGGCGTACGTCACCTCCCCGCGGGTGATCCTCCCGTGGCCATACAAGCCGGAAGTGTCCGCTAGGTGCCCGTCCATTTCGTAGTGCGCGGTCAAACCCTCCCGCGGCAAAGCCGGCAGGGTCGACAAACGTGTTTTCGCCCACTCCGCCTGCAGGGCGGCGATTTCCTTTTCCGCCAGCAATTGCTTACGCGCCGCGATCTCGCTCTCGACCACATCCAGATCGCGTTTCTGTCCGGAGGAGGGAAGAGGCAGCATCGGCTCGGCGTTGCCGGCGCGCCCGTCCAGCCCTTTTTCCGGAATGGTATTGAAGAAGGCGAAGAACTGGTAAAACTCCTTCTGCTTGACCGGATCGTACTTGTGATCGTGGCAGCGCGCGCAGCCGAGGGTCATCCCCATCCACACGGCGGAGGTGGCCTCCACCCGGTCCACCACGTACTCGGTCTGATACTCTTCGGCGATCGCCCCGCCCTCGAAATTGATCATGTGGTTGCGATTGAAACCGGTGGCGATCCTCTGCTCGCGGGTCGGATTGGGGAGCAGGTCGCCGGCCAGCTGCTCGATGGTGAAGCGGTCGAACGGCAGGTTGCGGTTGAAAGCGTCGATAACCCAGTCGCGCCACGGCCACATATCGCGATGGCTGTCGATGTGATAGCCGTGCGTGTCGGCGTAGCGGGCCAGGTCGAGCCACTGCATCGCCATGCGCTCGCCGTAGCGCACGGAGCGCAGCATGGCGTCCACGCGCTTCTCATAGGCGCCGGCCGATTTGTCGGCTTCGAACGCATCGAGTTCGGCGGGTGTGGGCGGCAGTCCGGTCAAGTCGTAGCTGGCGCGGCGCAGCAGGGCCGCCTTGCCGGCTTCGGGCGAGGGAGCCAGTCCTTCGCGCTCGAGCCGCGCCAGGACAAAGGCGTCGATAGGATTGCGAACCCACCCGTGGCGCTTGACGGCGGGGACAGGCGGACGTTGTGGAGCAACGTAGGACCAGTGCCTTTCCCACTCCGCCCCCTGGTCTATCCAGCGGCGGATGAGGTCGATTTGCGAGTCCGTGAGACTCAATCCGGAGGCGGCGGGCGGCATGCGGACGGCTTTGTCGGCCGCGTGGATGCGTTGATACAGGCGGCTCTTCGCGCTGTCGCCCGGAGCGATGACGCGGGCGCCGCCTTCTTTGGTATCGAAGCGGAGTCCGGCCTGCCGCTGCTTCTCGTCGGGGCCGTGGCAGGTATAGCATTTGTCGGAAAGGAGGGGACGGATCTCGCGGTCGAAATCAATTTTCGGCGCGCCGGAAACGGAGGCTGCGGCGAACAGCCAGGGTAGCAAGAGTGCGGCGGAGCGTGTCACGGTAATGGCACTTCATATGATATCCGAAGCGGAGTCTCCGGCGAGCTTGGAGGGCGGTGTATCTGGTACAATCGGGATACGCGGAGCGGCCAGGTAGCTCAGTTGGTAGAGCGCAGCCCTGAAAAGGCTGGCGTCGGCGGTTCAATTCCGTCCCTGGCCACCATTTCCAATAACCCTCTAGATTCACAGTTTCATTCCATTTCATTCCAAAATCTGGTCCGCAGAGTTTTGCCTCAGGGTGGATCTGCATGTTTCGATTGATCTGCTTGCACCCTCAATGCACCCGTTTCCGAAAGGGAGAAAGTGAAAGTCTCAATCTGCGTCAACGGGTGAGCGCCGATGTGGAACAATGTGGGCATGATAAATCCAGCGCCGAACTCAATTCGTGAAAGCTGGCGAACTCTTCTAATTGAGGTAGCGTTCGCGATTACAAAAAACCATTCGTCATCCAATCGGTTGGGCCAGTCCCGAACAACCCGATACTGGACAGGCTATTGCCTTCTCTGCTGATTGTGAAGCTTACATCTCTTCTTGACGAAGCCCTGGATGAGTACATTGCACAAGCGGGCCTTACAATGACAAATAGTTATCGGGCAGACTTCAATGGAAAGATCAATTTTCTCAGCGACGGAGGATATCTAAGATCGCCGTCAAAACTTCACGAGCTACGCAACCTGAGAAATGCAATCTCCCATGAATTTAACGGACATGGCACATGGGAGAGACTGGATACTGCTACCGAGACTGCCAACGCTGAGATGCAGCATTTGGGATTTGGGATTTGTTGGGCCACTCCCACAATTTGAGATGTATGCCGAACGTGTCCCAGTAGAGCCGAAAGACCCCCGGTTTATAATCAGTTTCGACTATGCGGTTACGCTTAAGATCGAAGGTAAGAACGTCGCCGGACTAACCTGGAGCGAGCATCTCCGCCGGCATGAAGAATGAACGTGGAAGACGAATCCGAAAACAGGCGGCGAGAATCTGGGCAGGCGTCCCAAAGCCTGATCCTTATGGGATAGCCTCCCGGCCCAGGCTGCTGCGTTTCCATCCTGGCCCCTAAAACACAACGGCAACAACTGGCGGCGGAGTAATGGTTCGCAGAGTTCGGCTCTGGCTTTCAGCCTGTAGCAGTTTCTCTCCCTGGTTTCCGGTTTCGATCCTTCGCCTTCCAAGCAAGGCCCGGCTTCCGGCTGCTAAAATCAAGGCGCCGCCTTCTTATCTATGAGCAGCCCTGAGGTACGTCAAAAAGCGTTACTGGAAGCCCTCGAATCGCGCATCCTGGTGATCGACGGCTCCATGGGCCAGTTGCTCCAGCTGCACATGACCGTGGCCGATTACGGCGGGGCGCACCTCGAGAACCTCACCGACTACATCGTCAAAACGCGGCCGGACGTGGTCGAGGGCATTCACAACCAGTACCTCGAAGCCGGCGCCGATATCATCGAGACCAATACCTTCAACGGCACTCATCTCGTGCTTTCGGAATTTCATGTCGGCGGCGAGGCGTATGCGTTGAACAAAGCCGCCGCGGAACTCGCCCGCCGTGCGGCCGACCAGTACTCCACTCCCGGCAAGCCGCGCTGGGTGGCCGGTTCCATGGGACCCACGACGCGGGCCATCAGCGTCACCGGCGGCGTCACCTTCGATGAGCTGCGCCAGAATTATTACGACCAGGCGCGCGCGCTGGTCGATGGCGGCGTCGACGCGCTGCTCCTCGAGACCTGCAACGACACACGCGCCGTCAAAGCCGGGCTGCTCGGAATCGAGCGGCTGCGCCAGGAACTGGGGCGCCGCATTCCCGTCATGGTCTCGGCCACCATCGAGCCGATGGGCAGCATGCTGGCCGGCCAGACCGCCGACGCCTTCTGGGCTTCGGTTTCGCATGCCGACCTGATTTCGATCGGCCTCAACTGCGGCACCGGTCCTGAATTCATGACCGATCACCTGCGGACGCTGCACGAGCTGGCCACCACGCGCATCTCCTGCTATCCGAACGCCGGGCTGCCGAACGAGGAGTTGAAATATAACGAAACTCCCGAATCGGTCGCCGGACACCTGGAACGATTCGTCAATCATGGATGGCTGAACATCGTGGGCGGCTGCTGCGGCACCACCCCCGCCCATATCAAGGCGATCGCCGAAATGGCGGCCGGCAGGGAGCCGCGGCCCATCCCGTCCGCCGCGCACCGGGTCTTCTTCTCCGGCAAGGAACTGGTCGAGGCGGAGGAGAGCAACCGGCCCCTCATCGTCGGCGAGCGCACCAACGTCATCGGCTCGCGCCTGTTCAAGAACATGGTGGCCGAGGAAAAGTGGGAGGAGGCCACCGAGATCGCGCGCTGGCAGGTCAAGAACGGCGCCCATATCGTCGACGTCTGCCTGCAGAGCACCGACCGCGACGAGATCCGCGACATTCCGCCGTTCTACGGGAAGCTCATCAATAAGATCAAAGCGCCGATCATGATCGATACCACCGATCCGAAAGCTATCGAGCTGGCGCTGACTTATTGCCAGGGCAAGAGCCTCATCAACTCCATCAACCTGGAGGACGGGGAGGAGAAGTTCGAGCGCACCTGCCCGATTGCGCGGCGCTACGGAGCCGCCCTGGTGGTGGGCTGCATCGACGAAGACAAGCGGCAGGCGCAGGCCTTCACGCGGGAGCGGAAGCTGGCCATCGCCGGCCGCTCTTACCGGCTGCTGACCGAAAAGTACGGGATCCCGCCGGAGGACATCGTGTTCGATCCGCTGGTGTTCCCCTGCGCCACCGGCGACGCCAACTACATCGGCGGCGCGGTGGAGACCATCGAAGGCATCCGGCTGATCAAGGAAACCATTCCGTTCGTCAAAACGGTGCTCGGGATTTCGAACATCTCGTTCGGATTGCCGGCGGCGGCGCGCGAGGTGGTCAACTCCGTCTTCCTTTATTACTGCACCAAGGCGGGCCTGGACCTGGCCATCGTCAACGCCCAGAAGCTGGAGCGCTTTGCCTCCATTCCCGCGGAGGAGCGCCGCCTGGCCGAAGCCCTCCTGTTCAATACCCCGCCCGAGTCGATTGCAGCGCCGGAGGACTGGCGCCGGCAGACGCCGGAGCAGAAGGTGGCCATCAACCAGTTCCATATCGCGGCCATCGCCGGGCATTTCCGCGGCGCCACCGGCAGGACGAAGCAGAAAGCGTCCGATCTGCCGCTCGATCAGCGGCTGGCGAACTACATTATCGAGGGCACCAGGGACGGGCTGATTCCCGATCTCGACCGGAAGCGCGCCGAGGGCGCCGCCCCCCTGGACATCATCAACGGGCCGCTCATGGCGGGCATGTCCGAGGTCGGCCGGCTGTTCAACAATAACGAGCTCATCGTGGCCGAAGTGCTGCAATCGGCGGAGGCCATGAAAGCCGCCGTCAGCCACCTGGAACAGTTCATGGAGAAGGCCGATACGGCCGCGCGCGGGAAGATCATCCTGGCGACCGTGAAGGGCGACGTGCACGATATCGGGAAGAACCTGGTGGAAATCATTCTGGCCAATAACGGCTACACGGTGATCAACCTCGGGATCAAGGTCCTGCCGGAGACGCTGATTCAGGAGTTCCAGAAGCACCGGCCGGATGCGATCGGGCTCTCCGGATTGCTCGTGAAGAGCGCGCAGCAGATGGTGGTCACGGCGGAAGACTTGAAATCCTCGGGCGTCGAGGCGCCCATTCTGGTGGGCGGGGCCGCGCTTTCGGAAAACTACACCAGGAACAAGATCGCGCCGGCCTACGGGCGCGCGGTCTGCTATGCCAGGGACGCCATGACCGGCCTGCGCCTCATGAACCTGCTGATGGATCCAGATGCGCGCGAGGCCACCCTCCGGGCACATACTTTTGCCACTGCGCCCAAGCCGCCCGAAGAGACGCCGGAAGCGCTGCCGCCCATGACTCAGATCCGCAGCGGCAAAGTCCGGACCGACCTCCCGATACCGGCCGTTCCCTATCTCGACCGCCGCCTCCGCGACGTGCCGCAACTGGCCGAGGTCTGGAGTTATATCAACCCGTTCATGTTGTACGGCCGGCATCTCGGATACAAGGGGAATTTCGAGAAGGACCTGCTGGCTCATGACGAGAAGGCCTTGTCGCTGTTTCAGAACATGGAGGCGCTGAAGGAAGAAGCGGCCCGGCTCATGAAAGTGAAAGCCGTGTGGCAGTTCTTCGAAGCCCAGCGCGACGGCAATTCCATTCACCTGTTCGCCCCCGGAGCGGAAAGCCCCCTGCACACGTTTCACTTCGGACGGCAGCTCCGGCAGGACGGGCTGTGTCTGAGCGACTACGTGCTGGACCCGGCCGGCGGCGGGCGCGACCACGTGGCCTTCTTCGTGGTGACGGCGGGGGCCGGAATTCGCGAGAAATCCGAGGAATGGAAACAGGCGGGCGAGTATTTCAAAGCCCACGGCCTGCAGGCCCTGGCGATCGAAACGGCCGAGGGCTGCGCGGAGTGGCTGCACCGGCGTATCCGCGAGGACTGGGGCTTCCCCGATCCGCCCGGGATGACGATGCAGGAGCGCTTCACCTCGCGGTACCGCGGCAAGCGCTACAGTTTCGGATACCCGGCGTGTCCGAACCTGGACGATCAGGCGGGCCTGTGGAAGCTGCTGCGGCCGGAAGAGATCGGCGTCGAGCTGACCGAAGGAATGATGATGGAACCGGAAGCCAGCGTCAGCGCCATGGTGTTCCATCACCCGGATTGCGCCTACTTCACGGCCGGGGAAGAAGCGGCGGCGTAGAGCCGCGCCCGGTCGAACCCGCGATTCCCGCAGGCGCCCGGCGCATCGTGCGTGCTATATTGAAAGTCTTCCATTCTCTTTCTCTCGGAGGCAGGGTGCGTGTTCTGGTAACCGGTGCGCAGGGTTGCATCGGGGCGTGGGTAGTCAAGGTTCTTCTGCAGCGCGGTCTGGATGTATTGATTTACGACGCCGATCCGAATCCGGCGCGCCTCTCTCTCCTGCTTCCCCCCGACCAGGTATCCCGGATTCCGGTCGAGGTGGGAAAAATAGAGGACACCGCCCGCCTGAAATCGCTGGTCGCCGAGGGCGGCATCACCCACATCGTGCACCTGGCGGCCGTGCTCATGCCCTTCTGCCAGGCCGACCCGGTCGCGGGCGCCATGATCAATGTCGTCGGCTCGCTGAACGTGTTCGTGGCCGCGCGCGACGCCGGCCGGCCGGTGCGCGTCGTGTACGCCAGTTCCTCGGCGGTCTGGGGACCGGAGGAAGTTTACGGAAACGGTAAGCTGAGCGAGGACGACCCGGTGAAACCCTCCACTCACTACGGCGTCTTCAAGCAGGCCAACGAAGGCAACGCCCGTGCGTTCTACCTGGCGAATGGAATCTCCAGCATCGGCCTGCGCCCCTGGACCGTCTACGGCGTCGGACGCGACCGCGGCCTCACGGCGGACCCCACCCTGGCGATGAAAGCGGTCGCCGAGCAGCAGCCTTTCCGCATTCGTGTCAGCGGAAACATGGATTTGCAATATGTCGAGGATGTGGCCGAGACCTTTGTCCGGTGCCTCCTCTCGGACCTCGAAGGCGCCCACGTATTCAATCTCGAAGGGGCGGTGATCGACATGCTCGACCTGGTCGCGACCCTGGACCGTCTGCGGCCCGGCGCGGCCGCGTTGATCGGCGTCGAAGGCCCCAAGGTACCGGTCGCCTGCCGCATGGACGATTCGCTCCTGCGTGCCCGGATTCCCGGTATCCCCAAGACTCCACTGGAGGAGGGAATCCGGAAAACCCTCGATCATTTCGAGAGTTTGCGGCGGCATTGACAAATTTGTGTAACCGCTCCACCCGAAATCCCGTTGACATTGGGCGGGTGGCAGCCGTGTTACAATTGCAAGGTCGCATAAGGTTGGTTGGCCGGGAGCGGTAGTCCGTTAGCTCCCATAGCCGGTACGATGGCCACGGCTCGAACCCATTCAGCGCATGGCTGCACTGACTACGAGAATTCTCATCGTCGATGACGAGGCTCCCATCCGAGCGCTGCTGGGGGAGCACCTCCAGCAGGTCGGACACCAGGTAAAGCTGGCTGCCAACGGCGGCGCGGCTCTCGAAATGCTGGCCGACGGCGGATTCGATCTGGTGCTGACGGACGTCCGCATGCCGGGCATGAACGGCCTGGAGCTGCTTGCGGAGATCATCCGCACCTGTCCCGGCGTCGGGGTCCTGATGCTTACCGCCTGCGAGGACCTGACGCTGGCCGTGAACGCGATGCGCATCGGCGCGCTCGACTATATCCTCAAGCCGTTCCGGCTGGCCGAGATCACCAACAGCGTGCGGGAAGCGCTGCAGCGGCGCCGGAATCAGATCGAGCAGGCGCAGAGAATGCAGCTCCTCGAAGAGACCGTCAACGAACGGACCGTGGAGCTGCGCCGTATGCTCGACCGGCTCCACGACGCCTCCGAGATCACCCTCGAGGCGCTGGTAGCCGCCCTTGACGCGCGCGAGCACGAGACGCAGGCCCACTCGAAGCGGGTCAGCGAGTATACGCTGTTCCTGGCCCGGGAAATGGGCGTCGACGCGGCCCAGCTGGATGTCATCCGGCGGGGCGCCATGCTTCACGACATCGGCAAAATCGGCATCTCCGACAGCATCCTGCTCAAGCCCGGCAAGCTCACGGACCGCGAATGGATCGACATGCAGAAGCATCCGCATATCGGTTTCTGGATCCTGGACGGAATCGAGGCGCTCAAACCCGCCTCCGATGTGGTGCTCTCCCATCACGAGCGGTACGACGGCGGCGGCTACCCGAGGAAGCTCAGCAAGAGCGACATTCCGCTGGGCGCGCGGATCTTCTCGGTCACCGATTGCCTGGACGTGATGACCTCCGACCGTCCCTATCGCAAGGCGCTGTCCTATGAACAGGCGCGCAATGAAATCCTGCGCTTCGCCGGTACTCAGTTCGATCCGGATGTGGTCAAATATTTTCTCCGCGTGCCGGCGGGCATCTGGACCGAGATCCGGAACGGAACCGGCCGGTCGAAGAGCAAGGCCGCTCTCGACCTGAGCAACCTGCTGGCGGAGACGCCGGCGCCCATGCCGTCCGGCGGCTGACCCGCCGCGCTCTTCGACACTTGCCCTCTCCTGCACGCTCCACCGCTTTCGATGTCCTGCTGCGCGTCGAGAGCGGCGGATTTGCGGCCGACCTGCTCTTCGCTCTCTCCAAAAGCCTCGACTCGCGCGACGCCGGCCTGGCGTCGGAGATTACGCTCGGCGCGCTGCGATTTCAGTCGCAGCTCGATTACCTGATCGAACACTATTCCGGACGTCCCGCGTCCCGGCTGGACGCCGAAGTGCGGGTCGCCTTGCGCATGGCCATCTATCAAATGCGCTATCTCGAGCGGATCCCGGCGCACTCCTCGGTGCATGAAAGCATCGAGCTGATCAAGCGGGCCCGCAAGCGGTCGGCCGCCGGATTCGCCAACGCCGTGCTGCGCAAAGTTGACCGGCAGCCGGTCTCCTGGCCCAGCCGCGCCATCGAGCTGGCGCACCCGGAGTGGCTGCTCGACCGGTGGGACCGCCAGTTCGGCGCGGAAACAGCGGATGCCGTCGCCCGGGCGAACCTGGTCCGTCCCGAGACCTACGTGCGGCTGCCCGGCGGAGCTCCCGGCCTGGAGGCGACGGAAATCGAAGGCTGCTACCGGGTGATTTCCGCGGACACGCGCGGGCTGCGCGTCCAGGACATCGGGTCCCAGTCGATCGTCCCGCTGCTCGGCCTGGAGCCGGGGCATCGCTTTCTCGATCTGTGCGCCGCGCCCGGGAACAAGACGGCGCAGGCCCTTGAATCGGACGTCAAGGCGGTGGCCTGCGACATCCATCCGCGCCGCCTGGCTCCGCTGCGGAAGCTTGGGATCAGCCTGGTGGCGCTCGACGCGCGGGAGCCGCTGCCTTTCCGCGTCAAGTTCGATCGCATTTTGGTGGACGCGCCCTGCTCCGGCACCGGAACTCTGGCTCACAATCCGGAGATCAAGTGGCGTCTCCAGCCTGGCGACATCGAGGAGCTGCAGGAGTCGCAGCGCCGGATCCTCGGCCGCGCCAGGGAAGCGCTGGCGCCGGGAGGGCGGCTGGTCTACTCCACCTGTTCGCTCGAGCGGGAGGAGAATGAGGACGTCGTGGAGGGATTGGCGATGAGAACCGTGCGCCGCCTGCCCGGCCGGGATCCTGGGGACGGGTTCTTTGCCGCGATTTTGTAAACCCGGCTCGACGCCAGCATGCTCACGAACAGATCGGGCAGCAGGTAATTGCGATTGGCGCCGAACGCCAGCCGCCGCCCGTGCCGGAAACCGCCGCCTCCGGATTCCGGTTCCGTCCGCCGATGTGCGCGGCCAGTGCCGGATGGGCGCCGCCGTCAGAAAGCACAACTCGGAGGCATGGCTACTATCCACGTCGACTGCCCCGCGCTCTTTGGAAAGAACGCCGCCGGGAGGCGGGCTGCGCATCCCGTAGCGCCCGGGGCCTCCAAACCGCGATCACCGGCAGCCGTAGCGCTGCTTCGCGGCGGCGACTTCGTCCGCCGCCGGCATGCGAGCCTCGGCGTAGGCCTGCTGCAGCTCCAATGCCGCCCGGCACATGTCGTTTCTCAGGCGCGCGCACTCCGGACCCGGTTCCAGCGCCGCGCAGCCGGCATCGGGCAGCTTGGCGTAGGCTTCCCGAATGGCCGCCATGGCCGCCGGCTGATGACCCTCCACCAGCGCCTTTTGCTCCAGCGCGATCACCGCCAGATCCGGCCGGCCCATCGACTGGTGCGCCACCGCCATCAGATCGTAGAAGTCCGTCTGGCGCGGATCCACGCTCCTTCCGTAGCGGAGCGCTTCAAGCGCCTCGCCGTAACGGCCCAGATTCAGATAATCGTAGGCCAGCTGGAAATAGAGCAGCTTGAAAACCGGCCGTGCCGTCAGCGGTTTCCCGTGGGCGCGCTGCGCCCGGTCGAAGGATTTCTCGGCAGCCAGCGAAATCTCCCGCGCCCGCAGCAGCACGGCCAGCGACTTCTCATACCACGGCCGGCTGCGTTCGTTCGCCGGGCTCCCCAGCGCGGTCGCCTTCGCGCCGTAGTAGATCCCGAGATGCGCCGGCGGCAGGTCGGAGGAAAGCTCGGGCGGCAGTGCGGATGCGATCGCCCAGGCCTTCTCCTGCTCCTCGATGGCGCGGTCGAGGTTGTGCTCGCCTTGCTCGAACAGCGATTTGGCCAAAGTGTCGTGCAGCCGGACGCTTTGCGGAGCGGTTTGCACATCGGCCTCCGCCAACGTCAGATTACTGTTCCATTCCCGGGTGCGGGCGTTTGCCCGGACCGCGTAAATCATCGCCAGCGCCGCGAGCGCGATCGTGACCGCCTGCGGCCGCTCGAGACGATAGGCCAGCGCCGCGAGCGCGATCGTGAACGCCGCCGCCGGCAGGTACAGGAACCGCTCGCCCATTATCGTTCCGATCGGCGCCACCAGGTTCGAAGTGGGCAGCAGTGTCATCCCGATGAATCCGGCGGCCCAGAACATCACCGGGTCGCGGCGCCGCCGCGCGACGGCCGCCCACAGTACGCCGGCGATCACGGCAAACGCGATCCAGGCGAATGGATCGGCCGCCCCGGCCAGTGGAATCTGGTTGTAGGAGCGGTCCGAGGAAAGCTGCAGCGGGAACGCCAGCAGCCACAGGTCGAGTCCCAGGACCTTGATCGCGGTCCAGCGGGCGGGCCAGAATCCGGCTTCGCGCAGCGGATTGTCGAGGTGGACGAACTGCGGCCAGGGCAGCCCGCTGAAAACGAAGCGCCGGGCCACGAAGAGCAACGCCAGCGCCGCCCCGGCCGCGGCGTAAAACGGAACGCGGCGAGCCACGCCCGCCCGCGTCTCTCCGATTCCGAAGCTGAGGTCCCACAGCAGCATCAGGCCCGGCAGCACGGCCGCGCTTTCCTTGGAGAACACGCCGGCGGTGCAGACGGCGAACAACAGCGCAGCCGGGGCCGCGGTTGGACCGTCCGGACGCTCCACGGCGCGCGCGTAGAGCAGCAGCCCTCCCAGCGCCGACATCGCCGCCAGCAGGTCCGAGCGCCCCACGATGTTGACCACCGATTCGGTATTGATCGGATGCGCCGCCCACAGCGCCGCCGCCAGAAAAGCCGGTCCCGCGCGCCGGAGCAGCCGCGACGCCAGCTCATAAACCAGCCACACGTTCAGGCCGTGCAGCAGAAAATTGACCCAGTGGTAACCGGCGGGGCTGGCGCCGGCGCCGAGCACGGCGTAATTGAACAGCAGCGACGCGGTGGTGACCGGACGATACAGATGGTCGCCCGGCTTCGGCCACCAGTAATCTTTCTGAACGATCAGCGCCAGGTTCGCGCCCGTCACCTCGCGGATGCGCGCGTCCTGCGTGATGAGCGCGAAGGAATCCTGCGCCAGGCCCAGGCCGAAGGAGTTGAAGTAGGCCGCAAACGCGATGGCGAGCAGGCCGGCGCGGATGGTCCACTTGCCCGGAGCGCGCTTCGCCGCGGCGCCTTCGACTCGGGGCTCAGACTTCCGTTCGCGCCTGTGTTTCATGTCGAACGGCTTTCGGAGGCAGCAAGCTCTGAGGATAGCGAAACAGGCCGGTCAATACAATTCGCCCGGCCTGCCTGAGCCTGGCATAGGTGGCGCTCGCATGTACGTGGACGAAAAGAAGGTCGGTGACGGCTCCGGCGCGCCTCCGGATGGCATTACGGCCGGGGCGGGGCGGTGTATACTGTCCGGCCGCCGACGATCGTCTCGAGCACCGCGATGTTGCGGATTCCGGCCGGCGGGACAGTCAGCGGATTGCGGTCGAGCACTACGAGGTCGGCAAGCTTGCCGGGTTCGATCGACCCCTTGCTCTTCTCCTCGAAATTCTGCCAGGCCGCGTCGCTGGTCACCGCCCGCAGCGCGGCCATCACCGGGATGCGCTGCCCGGGACCGAGCACGTGCCCGTCGCGCGTCAGGCGGTTGACCGCGCCCCAGACCAGCATCAGCGGATTGGCGGGCGTAACCGGCGTGTCGTCGTGCACCGTGAACCGTATGCCCCGGGACAGCGCCGAGCCCAGCGGGCTGATCCGCGCCGCGCGCTCCGGGCCGAGAAAAATGTCGCGATGCCGGTCGCCCCAGTAATAGACGTGGCCGGCGAAGAACGACGGCGTCACTCCCAGCTCGCGCATCTCGTCCAGCTGCCCCTCGCGCGGAGTCTGGCAGTGCTCGATGCGATGCCGCGCGTCGGGGCGCGGAGCTTCACGCTGCGCCTGGCGGAAAGCGAACAGGATGTCGTCGATGGCGGCGTCTCCGTTCCCATGGATGGCGATCTGGTGCCCCGCCCGGTGGTACTGAAGCGCAAGCCTCGCCAGCTCTTCACGGGAGCGCATCGCGTAGCCGCGATAGTCGGCCTTCCCTTCCGGCTGCTTGTGATAAGGCCCGCCGAGATAGCCGGTGTAGCCCTGAATGGACCCATCCTGCAGCAGCTTCACTCCGGCGACGCGGATCTGGTCTCCCGACCCGAGGGCGGCGGCCTTGGCGGGCGAATCGGGCACGGAAGCGCCGCTCGCGAGCAGCGCCTTGATCCGCAGGTGGAGCGCTCCGGACGCCTGCGCCTGCCGCAGATCGTCGATCACGGGGAGCGTAGTTCCGGCAATCACGGCCGTCGTGATTCCCTTGGACAGGTACTCGCGGCCGCACCACGCAATGGCTTCGAGACGCTCGCTCCGGGTCCGCCCCGGGATGTGGCGCGTCACCATCCCGCCGGCCTCTTCGAACACGCCGTCCGGCTCTCCGGTCGCGGGGTCCCGGTGTATCCGGCCCGCTTTCGGCTGCGGGGTCTCCCGCGTTATTCCGGCAAGCGCCAGGGCGCGGCTGTTGGCCACCCCGAGGTGTCCGGAAACGTGCGTGATCCAGATGGGATGCGCGGTCGAAGCCTGGTCGAGATCGCGCCGCGTCGGGTGGCGCTTCTCGCGCAGCAGCGTGTCGTCGTAGCCGCGGCCGGTGACCCACTGGCCGGCGGGCGTCGCGCGGGCCTTTGCCCTGAGCGCCTCGACCACATCCGCGATGGACAGCATCTTCCCGATCGGCGGGCTGTTCAGATCCGCCTGGTGGACCGCCACCGTTCCCGCCCCGGGGAAATGGTCGTGCGCCGCGTAGAGTCCGGGCAGCAGGGCTTTGCCGGCCAGATCGATTACCGTGGCGCCTCCCGCCAGCTTGCGAACCTCGGCGTCGGTTCCAACAGCCACGATCCTCTCGCCGCGAATGGCGGCGGCCTGAGCCGTGCGGCCCGCCGGGTCCATGGTGACGACCTGTCCGTTGACAAAGACCTTGTCCGGCGTCTGCGCGGACAACGCCGCCGCCAGACCGGCGAGCAGGCCCGCGGTTATTCTTCGCATAGCGCCACCGTACACTCGACACGCGTCGCCCGCCGGACGGGAGCATACACCGCCGCCGGCGCGAACACCAGAATCGTCCCCGCCGCCAGGCCCAGCGTCAACGGGTCCCGCGCCTGAACCTGGAACAGCAGCGCTTCGACGAACCGGCTCAGCGCGAGGCTTCCCGCCACTCCGGCCGCCACGCCGAGCACTACCGGCGTCATGCTCTGGATCAGCACCAGCCTTCCGATCGCGGCCGGCGTGGCGCCGATCGCCATCCGGATGCCGATTTCCCGTACCCGCGAGGCCACCAGGTTCGAGAGGACTCCGTAGATCCCCATCAGCGCCAGGGTCAGCGCCAGGCCGGCGAAAATCGCCAGCAGCAGCGTATTGAATTTGCGCTGCGACTGCCACTCGTCCACCATGCTCTGCAGGGTCTCGTACCTGTTCGCCGGGATCTCCCGGTCCACCGACCACACCGCCGCCTGGATTCCCTTCCCCAGCGATTCCGGTGGAACGCCGGCGCGGACGATCAACGATGCTTTCGGGATCCGCAGGTACGGCCAGAAGATCTGCGGCCGCACGCCATTCTCCACGCCCATCGGCCGGTAGTCCGAAACCACCCCCACAATCTCCGAAGGCGTGTCCTTGTCGCCGCTCAGCAGGCGCTTCCCGAGCGGGTTCTCGTTCGGGAAGAACTTGTTCGCGAAGGACTGGTTCACGATAGCCACCGCGTTCTTCCCTTTCTCCGTCTGCGCCAGATCGGCCTCGGTGAAGAAGCGTCCGGAGCGGAGCCGTACTCCGATCGTGCCCAAATAATCCGGGCTGACGCGCGCCATGTCGGCCGCCAGCAGAGATCCGTCCTGGGGATCGGGCCGTCCGGCGATGTGGAAGTTGGCCCAGGAGACCGAGTGCAACGGCAGGTTATCCACGATCTCCGCTCCGGTGACTCCCGGAACCGCCCGGGCCCGTTCCAGAAGCCGGCGAAAGAAACGCGCCTGGCTGTCGGGGTCGCGATACCGGCTCTCCGGCAGGTCGATATCGAGCGCGCCCAGCCTGGCTGTCTCGAATCCGACGCCCGTCGCAAGGAGCTGGTGAAAGCTGCGCAGCATGAGTCCCGCGCCGGCCAGCAGGGTCACCGCCAGAGCCACTTCGGCCGCAATCAGAAACTGACGGCTGCCGGCGCGGGCGGCCGACGCGCCCCACGCGCCGCCTGACTTCAGGGCCGTGTTCAGGTCCGCGCGCGAGACCGCGATGGCCGGCGCGAGGCCCACCAGGAGGGTGGTCAGCACGCCGGCGGCGGCCGCGAATCCCAGCACGGCCGGATTGATCCCGATCAGCTCCGGCCGCTGGATCTCCGGCGGATGCAGCGCCAGCATGAGGCGGATCGACCAATGGGCCAGCAGCAGCCCGGCCAGGGCTCCGGCGGCCGAGACCAGAAGCGATTCAGCCGCCAGCTGCGCCACCACGCGTGCCCGGGTGGCCCCCAGCGCGAGCCGCACCGCAATCTCCCGCCGGCGCAGCGTGGCCCGCGCCAACGTCAAATTGGCCAGGTTCGCGCAGGCAATCAGCAGCAGGAATCCCACCGCCGCCAGCAGCACCCACAACGCCTGCCGCAGCGTCGGGGCCGTGTCCTCGACGTCGAAAGGATAGACGCTGGTCGACCATTCCCCGTTCGTCTTCGGATCGGCTTTCGCCAGCCGCGCCGCGATGCCGGTCATCTCGGTCCGGGCCCGTTCGAGCGTGACGCCCGGCTTGAGCCTGGCCGCCACCAGCAACTGGCGGCTGACGTCGTCCTCCGCCTTCTTCCACAGGCGTGACAGGGGCAGCCAGATTTCGGGCTTGCGCTGGTCCATGCCTTCCCAGGTGGCCGGCAGATGGAACTTCGGCGGCAGCGTTCCGATAATCGTATACGCGGTCCCTTGCAGCGTCAGCGACTGGCCGAGCGCCCTGGGGTCGCGGTGGAAGCGGCTCTCGAAGTAAGCGTCCGTGAGCACGGCCACCCGGTCCGCGCCGGCGCGCTCCTCGTCCGCGTTGAAGAGCCGTCCCGCGTGGGCTTTCACGCCCAGCATCGGAAAGAAATTGGCGGACGCAAAGCCGGTGGAAAGATGGCGTGGACGGTCGCCCGCCGTTTCGCTTTGGGGCGCTTCCCGGAACGCCGCCACGTCGCTGAAGACCGTATTCTGGCGGCGCCATTCCAGGTAGTTCTTTCGCGCCGGCTGGACGCGGGCGCTGATCGGATCGATCAGGCGCAGCGGCCGCTCCCAGATGAATACCAGCCGTCCCGGATCGGTGAATGGAAGCGGCTTCAGGATCACGGCGTGGACCACGCTGAAAATGGCCGCGTTGGCCCCGATCCCGAGGGCCAGCACCGCCACCGCCGTGAGCGCAAAGCCCGGACTCCGGCCGAGCGTCCGCACTGCGTATCGAAGGTCGCGCAAGAAGCCCACCGGATTCAGACCACATGCTAGCATGCGTGCGCCGCGGCGGACGCAGGCGCGCGCCGCGTCACTCAGCGCCGGGGCTCAGCAGGTCGGCTGCTTCAACGGCTGGCCGATTTCCCAATGATGTCCGAACGGATCGGCAACGCGTCCGATGCGCCAGCCATGCTCGTCGTTGACCGGCCACACCACCGTAGCCCCGGCGGCTACCGCCCGGTCGAACGCCGCCTGCGGATCTTCGACGATCATCACCATCCGCACGGCGCCGCCGCCGAGCGATTCCGGACTGAAATTGAGATGCTGCGGCGACTCGTCGGCCAGCCAGAATTCGGCTTTCCCCACCGACAATTGCGCCACCACCTCCCCAGCCTCGTTCTCGACGCGAAACAACTCCGCGGCTCCGAACGCCGCCTTATAGAACTCGATCGCCCTCTTCCCGTTTCGAACGGACAGCATAGGAGCGATCGAGGTCGCGGGATCGGCGCCGGCTCGAGCGTGGTCATTCATTGGTAATGTATTATAGCCGCCCGCTTCCCCCCCACCGAACACCGTCCGAAACCCGATGCGCGGCAGATTCGCCACCGTCCCAGGCTTCGCTGGAGTGGTAGAGACATCGAGCTACTTGGTCGAGCAAAGCCAAAATCCGCCGAAGCATCAATCCCGGCGCCACGGTTCTCCGTGCTCCCGGCCCGCCAACGCCCGCTCGATCCGCCGGTCGGGAACCATCCAGAGCATGGCGGCAAACGCGTAGAGCCCGTTGGAGATCCAGGGACTGAGAAACGCCAGCAGAATCGCGGCCAGGTAAATCAGCGGCGACAGCTTCCCTTTCCAGTCGCGGCCAAGGGCCCGCGCCAGCAGCGAATTGCGGCCCTCGTGAGCCAGAATGGCGGCCTGCAAAATATAGTACGCGATCGCCGCCATGAGCAGCACGCCGCCATAAGCCGCCGTGGGTATGGGAGCGGCGTGGTTCTCGCCCATCCAGGCGGTCGCAAAAGGAAACAGCGAAAGCCAGAACAGCAGGTTCAGATTCGCCCACAACATGGCGGCGCTCACGTGCTGGGTCGAATGAAAAAGATGGTGATGGTTGTTCCAGTAGATCCCGATATAAATGAAGCTCAAAGCATAGCTGCAAAAGGCCGGACCGAGAGGCTGCAGCGCCCGGAGATCGGCCTCGTGCGGCGCCTTGAGCTCCAGCACCATGATGGTGATGATGATCGCCAAAACCGCGTCGCTGAACGCTTCGAGCCTGCTCTTTCCCATTCGGCAATGGTAACGGGATCGCTACAGACACTGCAAATCGCTACGTTCATCCTGAGCTCAACAGTGATGAAAGTGATGAAAGTGATGAATTGTGTCGAATCGGCTCGGTCATTCGAGTGTCCTTTCCAGCCCAAGGATACCGCGCGGGCAAGCCGTGCGAGCTTACATTTTCAGCGCGACCCGAGTGTTTCCATGGAGTTCGGCGGATTCGGGACGGTGTGACCGGCGGTAAACCGGACTTTGTGAGACCAGCCGGGCAGGCACACGCGAAGAACACCAAGAACAGCGGGGTGAATCTGCTGCCTTGTCCTTGCGGAAGAAGAAGTAGTCGGCAGTGTACGGGACAAGCGCCTGTTTGCCCACATTGGCTGCGACGGCGCAACCCGCCGCGGGACTTGACGGTCCAGGAGGCGGTAGAAGCGCCTGCGCTGGCGGGCAGACAAACATAACCCTGAGTACCTTCCGCGTGGCCCAATAAGAATGCAGAGTTTCCCGGGGCCGGCGTTATGACGGAGGGAGTCGCGGGTTTTTATCCTCCAGTTTTCATGTTGTTCATTCACCGGTGATTCGCGCGGGAAGTAGCTCGACGGGTATTGCTCCGGACCGGCTGGACAGCACAAAGGGTGTAAGTTGGACCCATTGAATCACGCAGCGACCCCCAGTTCAACTTGAAAGTCACGGCGGGCCTGAGCCGGCGTCCGGTAGCTCTGACGCTGCAGAATCCAGTGCTGGTTATTACGATCCTGGAACTCGATGAGGGCCTCCCGCAGTTCGTCCAGATCGCGGAAGCGGCGCACCCACAGAAGCTG
>DATJFH010000012.1:0-6125 GCA_035495815.1 Bryobacteraceae bacterium | reverse complement strand
GGTAAACTGGAATCCGTTGGCGAAACGCCGCTCGGCATGCGCCTGGAACGCGTTATAGTTGGCGGTCCGGAAGGGCGTCACCGCGCGGGTGTCGGCGGTGCGGCCAAAGCGCCGGTTGAGCTCCCGTCCGGCGGCGCCGGTCCCTGGCGCTGCTGCATTGATGTTGATGAACACCATCTGCCGGATGCCGCGGGTGCCGACGTAGCTGACCCGCCCCGTAAAACCGCCGCCCAGCTCGCGTTCGGCGGTCGCATTGAACGACTGAACATATCCGCGCCGGAATACCTTATCCAACGTATTGGTGGTAGCCACGGCCGGTATGGCGATGACGCCGTTGCCCACGTCCACCCGGGGGATGACCGGAATACCCAGGCGGAGGGAGCCTCCCGGCTCGAGGGACGAGCTGCCCTGGAACTGGCTGTTGGTGACGGTGGGGTAGTTGTCGCGCAAAGGCCGCGAGAAGGGATAGGGATCGATGCTGATTCCGTAGCCGGCGCGCAGCACCCACTTCTGATGCAGACGGTAGGCGATGCCCAGCCGCGGTCCGAAGTTACGCTTGCTGATTTCGACGCCGGTATCGGTGGGCACGTTCCCTATCCCGCCGAGCAACACCTGGTTGGTGGCGGGATCATATCTCTCCAGTCCGCGGTGATCGCGGGTGGCAAACGGATAGTATTCCCAGCGCAGTCCATAGTTGACGGTGAGGTTGCGGGTGGTCTGCCACTGGTCGCGGATGTACAGGGCTTCGGCCCAGCCGCGGGTGCTCATCACGCCGAACTCCTCACGGCTCTTCCCGAAATCGATGGGCAGCCCCAGCAGGAAATCGGCGTAGGAATTGAAGCGGTTGGGGGCGGCGCCGCCGCGCAGCGAGGTGGCCCCGCCGGTGAAGTTGAAACCGCCGCGGGGGCCGTAGCCGCCGACTTCCGGCTGCCAGTGATTCATGTGCTGCCGGTCGATATCGACACCCCAGCGCAGATTATGCGATCCGTGGGTATAGCCGAAATTGAAGTTGTAAACGAACTGGCTGTCGATGTGGAAGGAGGGGCTGGACGTGCTCAGATTTCCATAGCCCGAGTAGCCGCTGATATTGAATCGCGGGATGCCGCTTTCGCGGATGTCCGTGCCGTTCGTCCCCGGTATTCCCAGGGTCTCGAGCCCGAAGTTCTTGCCGAAATCGAGGGCGGTCTGGGCGTCGGAGCGGCGGGTGTAACCGGCGTGGGCGTCCATCAGAAAATGCGGAGTGAAGACCACGGTGGCCCCGAGAGTAAAGCTCTGGATGCGGCCGGAGCCGTTGCCGGGCTGGCCGCCTCCGGCCGGATCGCCGCCGGCGAGGCCGAAAATCTGCGGGTCGAAGATGAAGAAGTCGAGAATGCTATACCGGCCGAACATCTGTATGCGCTGGGTGGGGTTGAAGTTCACCTTGATGTCGCCGGTATCGCGGTTGAACTGGAGCCCTTCCGAGTAGAAAAAGTTGCTGCTGTCTCCGGTGAGGTTCTGGGCCGGCAGGAGGCCGACCAATTTCAGCGCGGCCGGATCCATCCGGCCGGTGGGAATGCGATTGCCGGGAAACAGCTCGCGGCCGGATCCGTCCGGACTGCCGGTCCGCGGATCATAGATGTTGGCGCCGGCGGCGCCGAAATCGCCGGCGCGAATGGCGTCGGTCGGCAGCGTACCGAAGCCGGAGGCGTTCTGCCGGCGCTTGGTCCCTTCGAAATCGCCGAAGAAGAACAGCTTGTTCTTGAGCACGGGGCCGCCGATGGTAAATCCGTACTGGTTGAGGATGTTCTTGGGGAGCCGGTTGCCGACATTGAAGAAATTGCGGGCGCGCAGCTTACTGTTGGTGTGATATTCGAAGGCGCTGCCGTGAAATTCGTTGGTGCCCGACTTGATGTTCACATTCACGACTGCTCCGCCGGCGAGCCCCTGTTCGGCGTCGAAGCTGTTGGTGACCACGTTAACGGTCTCCACGGCGTCGGCCGAGGGGATATAGGCGGCGTGGTGGGGGAGCCAGACGTAGGTATTGCCGGCGCCGTCGAGCCGGGTATTGTTGGTGCTGAACGAGCTGCCGTTGGTGTTGACGACCAGCGACGCCTGGGGGTTGGCGAAATCGGAATTGCTCGAGCGCGGGGGCGTCATCCCGGGGACCAGCTTCAGGAGGGCCTGAAAATTACGCATGCCCGGCAGGGGAAGATCCTGCACCTGGCGTCCGCCGATCTGCTGGTTGACGTCCGAGCGATCGGTCTGCAACACGGAAGCCTGGGCGCTGACGGTGATGTTTTCCGTGACGGCGCCGACTTGCAGCTGCACATCCGCACGGACAATGGTGTTGATCGAAATCTGCACGCCGGTCTTGGTAAACGTCGAGAAAGCGGGCGCAGAGACCTTGACGTCGTACAGGCCGGGCTGAAGATCGTTGAACAGATACCCGCCGCGCTCGTCGGTGCGGGCGCGCTTGGTAAAGCCGGTTCCGGTATTGGTGGCTTCGACGGTAGCATTCGGGATCGCAGCCGCGGCGCTGTCCGTTACACTGCCGACCAGCGATCCATAGAGAGTCTGCGCCCGAGAATCGCCGGCGCAGAAGAATAACAGCGAGGCCGCCAGGTAAATGGATTTCGATTTCATGAGACCCCTCGAGTTCATAACACCCCTCCAAAAAGACAAGACTTGGGAGAATCTTATCAAAAATGCGTGAATCGTGGACGGCGGGAGAGGGTACCGGGTGCGAACCCGGCCACCCAAACCAGCGCTCGGCCACCTATTTTCGTGGGCGGGGCAGCGCCGGGCGCGGACCTGGGGGGGGCCGCTCCACCCCGAGGGCACTCCAGTTGCAGGGATTCCCTGTAGAAGACAATTCCCACCCTGGTGTGGGGTTCATTATGCGTCGAAAATCAAAAGCGGTTTCATCCGACCAGACCGTCCGGAGAAACATCCTCGAGATCGGGGAGCTGGAAAAGACAGCGCTGGATCAGCGTTCGAGGGGGGAGCGGATAGGAGATTCGATATCCCAGACCGCGGGCAAGATGTGGTTCATTGCGCTGCACGCCGTGTGGTTCAGCGTATGGATGGCCGCGAATCTGGGGCTCGGGAAAAAGTTCGATCCCTTCCCGTTTCCATTTCTGACGCTGGTGGTATCGCTGGAGGCGATTTTTCTTTCGCTGTTCATTCTGGTGAGTCAGAATCGCGCCAGCCGGCAGTCGGAGGCGCGAGCGCACCTGGATCTTCAGGTCAACCTGCTGGCGGAGCTTGAAGCCACCAAGATGCTGCAGCTTCTTCGGGCTTTGTGCGCTCACAACGGGCTGCCCGAAGCGGACGATCCGGAGGTGAAGCAGCTGGTCCAGAGGACCGAACCGAAAAGGCTCGTCAAAGAAATCCGCTCCAACATGCCGGAAGTCTAAGCCGCGTCCACCTCCACGGGGTGGGAATCGGCCGCGGGCGCGGAACCGGTGATCCGGTCGAGCGCATCCTGGAGGCTGGTGACGATACCATTCGGACGGTCGCGATCGAACCGGTCACGCAGCTTCTCCACGTCGCCTCCGAAGCCCCAGATGCCGATCGCGACGCCGGTTTTGGGGAAGCGGCGGCGGAGCTTTTGGAACAGCGCGCGCGCATACGGAAAAGCGAAGGGAGGCAGCGCGGAAATAAAGAGGACATCGTCCGGTTGCAGATCCGACGGGTCCGGCGTCTGTCCGGCGGGGAAGGTGATACAGACGCGTCCGGTCTGCTCGACCAATTGAGCGAGCATGTCGGCCACCAGTTCGTCGGCCTGATCGGCGGCGGCAAAGCACAGGACCCTGCCGGCGGGATTCGCCGCTACAGCGGCTTCCGGCTCGCCTTTTCCATTGGACAGCTCCGCGACGATCTCGGCGAGGCTGAGGTAGATGAACTGTTCCCGGGCCGGGTCGAGCGCCCCCTTGTGACGTTCCTGCTCGGCCATCGCCAAGGCGGGGACGAATAACCGGTCATAGGCTTCGACCAGCGGTTTGTCTTTGAGAAACTGATCGACGACATCGCGCGCTTCCTGCTGGTCCATGGCCAGCAGCCGCTGGAACAGCTGCGCGTCGGCGCCAAGCGCGGGCTCGTCTCCGAGGAGGATGTGGAGGAACGAGAGGCCGGGCACATGCCGGCCGATCACGAGCGCCCACACGGTCAGGGGCGCCGACAGGAGAAGTCCGGCGGGGCCCCAAAGCATCGCCCAGAAGACGGTGGCCACCAGGAGCGCGAGCGCGGAGATACCGGTGTGGGAACCATACACCAGCGGCTCGATGAAATTCGCCACCAGAATTTCGGTGACGGCAAACAGCGCAAACACCATCAGGGGGTGCGTCCAGCCGTCGAAGACAGCGAGTGAAAGCACCAGCGGCAGCGTGGAGGCGATGAGGATGCCGACGTAGGGAACCAGCCGGAAGAGTCCGGCCACCACGCCCCACAGCGCGGGACTGGGCAGGCCGATGAGAAACAGGCCGAGGCTGATCAAGGCGGCGAAGCCGGTATTGACCACGAACTGCATGCGGAGGAAGCGGCTGATGCGGCAGGTGGCGTCGTCGAACGCCTGGGTCACGGTTCTCAACTGGCTGAGGCCGGCGAGCCGCAGAATCCGGTTCCGCAGGTCCTCGCGATTGATCAGCATGAAGGTGCTGAAGATGACGATGACGCCCAGCGTCCCGAGGAAGCGGAAGAAGGGATGCAGCCACTCGTACAGATACTGGAAAGTGTCCTTGGGACGCTCCACGACTTCCACTTTGGCGGCCGGCCTGGCGCCCGGCTTCCGGGAAGCGGCTGTCTCCGAGCCAGTTTCGGGGGGAACCGGAGACGAGATTTCCTTTCCGATGTCATTGATGTTCTTGGCCGCCCGGCTGAGAGCGCCCGACTTGTTGGCGCGCAGAGCCTCGAGCTTGTTGTGGATGTTCTGCTGATAGCGGGGCAGTTCGTTGACGATGGCAATGAACTGGGCGCCCACGATCCATGCCGTGGCGGTGGCCGCCGAGAGCGTCAGGGCGATCACGAGGAGGACAGCAGCCACGCGGTTGAGCCGCAGCTTCTGCAGCCAGGAAACAGGGGACGTGAGCAGAAAGCTGAGGGTAATCGCCAGGGTGAGCGGAATGAGGACTTCGCGGGCGAAGTACAAGACGGCGATGCCCGCGGCGACGATCGCCACGGATCGTCCTTTCGACATCCGGCTGAAACGGCCCTGAGGACTCACGGCCGGGACTGAGCAAATCGAGGGCCAAGTGCGGCGGGGCGGCTGGTACGGTTTCAACAGCCAGAGCCGAAAAAGGCTTGACATGCTTTCATATTTCTACTAATATCGAATCATTGGCCGGGGAGGGGATGGGGAATCTCCTGGGCGCCGGAAAGGAGCGAAGGATGCCGAGGAAAGACGATTCCGAACTGGTGACCCGATACGCAGACATGCTTTCCGCCATGGGTACGGAACCAAGGCTGCGGATCCTACGGCTGCTTTTGAGCGCACATCCGGGGGGCCTGGTGGTGGGGGAAATCGGAAGCGAACTGAATATTCCATCGAGCACGCTGTCCCACCATCTGGAGAAGCTGAAGAACGAGGACCTGGTCCGGGTCCGGCGCGAGGGCACTTTCCTTTGGTACACGGCCAATACGGCGGCGCTCGAAGAGCTACTGGGCTTCCTTTACGCCGAGTGCTGCACCCGCAACAAAGCGATCGAACCTGCCAAAATCGTCTGCTGTAAATAAGGAGCAATGAAGTGAGCGCGAAAACCGAGAACCTGAGAGAAGCCGTCAAAGAGAAATACGGGCAAGCCGCTCTGCGGGTACAGACCGGCGGAAGCTCGTGCTGCGGCTCGAGTTCCGCGGCCGGCGCGGGCGCGGACCCGATCACCTCCAACCTTTACGATCCGAAACAGCAGGAGGGTCTCCCGGAAGGGGCCGTTCTGGCGTCGCTCGGGTGCGGGAATCCGACCGCGCTGGCGGAGCTGAAGCCGGGTGAGACCGTTCTCGACCTCGGGTCGGGCGGCGGCATCGACGTGTTGCTGTCGGCGAGGCGGGTTGGTCCCACGGGCAAGGCTTACGGGCTGGACATGACGGACGAGATGCTCGCCCTGGCGGAAGAGAACAAGCGGAAGTCGGGGCTGACGAACGTGGAATTCCTG
>DATJFH010000011.1:0-97982 GCA_035495815.1 Bryobacteraceae bacterium | reverse complement strand
GAAGGAAGTCACGGCGACTTTACCCGGAAGCCGGCACGGCGGCCGTCAAGGCGTGGTGCGATGGGAAAGCGCCAGGCCGGTGCTGGAAGCCGTGAAGGAATCCCTGCCGCGGGAACTCGGCGGACATTATGTGATCAGCGTCAGTGGAATGCCGTTCCCCGCCCCGCGCGTTGTCGATCCGGCTGAAACGGGCGGGGCGGCGCGCGCCAGGCAGAGGGAAATGGAGTCCGTCGTAGACCGGATCCGGAGCCAGACGCGGCTGGAGGTGAAAGGCGCCACGGCGCAGCCGGCCATCGTGCAGGAGACTCCGTTTGGAGTCGGCGAGACCAGGACACTGCTGTATGGATTCTCCAAGGTGACGCGACCGCTCTCAGCAGCAGACTCCGAAGTCATTTTCACGACCCGGATCGGCGCCGCTCAAGTGAAGGCCACGTTCGATCTGCGGGAGATGATCTACCGGAACGAACTGTCGCTGTAGTTTGCGGTTGGAGAGCACGTAACGATCGCCTTCCGCCCCGAAGTCTCGGAACCAGCGCGGAGGCAAGCCCAAATAGTGCGGCGACTCCCAACCCCGCCGCCCCGCCGGTGGGATTCCTGATCGAGCAGACTCCCGGATCCAGTTGTCTCCGCGCCGCCTCTTCCTACTTTTTATAAAGTTGCGGGAACTGCTTTTTCAGCTTGTCCAGCTTGGGAATAGCATTGACCACCACGTAGGGATGATTGGGATTCCGCTTGACGAAGTCCTGATGGTATTCTTCGGCGGGATAAAAGGCCTGCAGTGCGCTCACTTCAGTGACGATGGGATGACTGAAACTCCGGGCTTCCCTGAGCTGCCCGATATAGGCTTCGACAATGCGCTTCTGCTCTTCACCCTGATAGAAGATCGCGGACCGGTACTGCTTGCCGTAATCCGGCCCCTGGCGGTTCTTCTGCGTCGGATCGTGGGCCACGGCGAAGAAAATTTTCAGCAGCTGCCCATAGGTGATCCGGGCCGGATCGAAGGTTATCTGGATCGATTCGGCGTGCGTGGTCTTCCCGGCGCTGACGATGTCATAACGCGCCGACACGGCATCGCCGCCCGCGTAGCCGGAGAGCACTTTCGTCACTCCCTGCACGTGCTCGAAGACTGCCTCCGTACACCAGAAGCAGCCGCCTGCGAAGACCGCGGTCTGCGGACCCCCGGATCGCGGCATGTCGACCTGCGGATCGGGCAGTGGACCCACCGCAGCCCCGGTCAGATAGGAGCTGGCGAAAAACGCCGCTGACAGGAGGGCCAGACCGGCCGGAGCCGCCGTGCGTAAGATACTCTTGAGCATAGGAATTCCTGGTCCCATCATAAATCTTCGCCGGGTTGGGTTTTATCCCGACCGATGGGAGCACGGGCCAACAGGCGCAGCAATCCTGCATCCATTCCGGCCAGCGCCGCCGTGGCAGTCAGGACGACCGTAGCCAGTCCGCGGTCGAGCACGGCTTCGATCGTATGGCCGGTCCACTCGACCGGCATGGCGCGGTAGGCGAGCAGGGTCGCCAGCATCAGCCCGCGAAAGAGCCATCTGGCGCCCTGGGCGGGGAGGCGCGCAAGGAGCAGGGCCATGACCGAGGCGCTCGCGGTCGCTACAGCCACGCTGAGGAGAACCGCGTAGAGCGCGGTGGTCCATTCCGGAAGCAGCCAGCCGCCGGTCCAGGGAAGCAGGTTGACGGCCAGGACGCTGGCCGTCAGAATCGCCAGCATCCAGGCGCAGGCGCATGTCACTGCGCGACCCACCTGGAGGGTCACGGGCTCCCGGCTGTCGCGGCGCAGCCGAAGCAGCACGGGGCCGACCAGGACTGCGGAACAGCAGGCGAGCGGAATGAAGAAGAAGGGGTCGAAAATGGAGGCTCCCTGCCGGAAGCGAACGAAGAGAGCCACGAACAGGACGCCCAGGGTCTGCCACAGAACTGAAAAGAATTTTCGCATGCCCGGCTTTTTGTGAAAAGATCGGCTTCACCGAGCATTTGTAATAGAGCAGCGAGGGTGCCCCCCCCGGCGAAGCTCTGAAGCAGCCGGGAAGCTATGGCTGCGCCTGCCCGTCGCGACGTTCCTTGCCGGTTGGATTCGCGAGAGCTTCTGCCTGTCCGTAATTTCTGTCCAGACTGGAAGTGCTGCAAATGGGAGACGATGTGCGGGCCGGAAGCGGAAGTCCTGCTCGGGCGCGCGGCCGGAGCTCTATTTCCCTCCGGTCAGGCTGGCGGCGGTCTTGCTGAAGAAATCTTCGTTCAGGATCTTGATGTTGAGGCCTTTCTGCATCTGCTCGCGCCATTCTTCGAAGCGCTTGCTCTGGATCTCGATGTAAATGTCGTCGCGCACCGCTTCGTAAGGTTGCGTACCGATTTCTTCGAGCCGGAATAGATAATAACCGGACGCTGTCCGGATCGGATCGCTGACCTGGCCCGTCTTGAGCGCGAAAATGGCGCTCTTGATATTCGCCGGAATGTTCTTGTCCGATTGCGCGATGGGCGGACCGAAATCGCCGTCCCGGGCGAGCGACTCGGCGTCATCGGAGTTCTCCTTCACCAGTTTCACGAAGTCCCCGTCGGACCGGATCTGGGCGAGCAGCTTCTCGGCCTTGGCTTTCGCTTCCGCTTCGGTCAGAATCTTTTTGGCCTTGGGATCGGTTTGCGGAGCCGGGTTGGCGCGGAAGGAGATGTACAAAACCTTGACCTTCGCCTGCGTGTACTGATCGCGGTGCTCTTCATAGAACTTCTTCTGTTCTTCAGCCCGGATAATGATTCCGTCCCGCGCCGCCCCCGCCTGGGCGCTGGCCAGCATCTGTCGGCGGGAAATTTCCAGCTGTTCCTTGATCGGACTCTGCTGATCCAGATGCGCCTTCTCGGCCATCTCGGAAAGCTTTCGGATCAGGCCGTACGATTCGAGGAACACTTTGCCGTCCTTCAGCATGTTCTTCTGGGCCTCCGGTGGACTCATCCGGATAATCAGCATCAGTTCTCCCGCGGTGACGGGTTTGCCGCCTACTTCGGCGACCACGGTTTCAGGCGTCAACGGGGCCGGTGCCTGGGCCCATAGAGCCGAGGTGAGACAAAACAGGAAAGCGACAATAGGTTTCATGGGGAAGGTCCTTCGCGCGGATCTCCCAATTATACCACCTGATTCCGTAATTACGGCTTACTTGCGGCTGCTGATCTCGCTGCGCTTTACCTGGGCCCGCCGGCGGCCGGAGTCCAGATTGGAAGCCGCCTTTTTCTTGGCGGTCTCGCTTACCTCGATCTTGTTGACCACTTTGACCGCGCCGCCGCTCTTTGCCAGCCGAGTGGCGACGCCCTTGTGCTGCAGCACGTCGGTTTTTCCAGTGAGAGTCGCCGTCCCGCCCTGGACGCGGACTTCGAACTTATCCTTGGAAATCTTCGATGCCGCCAACTTGGCCCGAATCGCCTTTTCAATCTCCGCGTCGTTCGACGCGGATTGCCCCACGGGCCCTTTGGGCGCCGCAGCCTTCTTGGATGTTGCCGAAGCCGGCTTGACAGCCGGACTGGTCTGGCAAAAACCTGCAATTACCAGCAGGAGCAGACCGGAAAGAAAACGATGCATCGGTGCATTCAATGTAGCATCAAACATCCGCTATGATGAAATACTTCTCTCTACAATATGCCGCGACTCTCCATCCTGGTGCCTCTCTACAACGAAGAAGAGTTCATCGGACCGCTGCTCCAGCGCGTTTTGGAGGCTCCCCTTCCGGAGGGACTGGATCGAGAGATCATCGTTGTCGATGACGGCTCTACCGACGGATCGGGCGAGATCGCCGAGGAGATTGCCGCGGCAAATCCGGGTGTCATACAAGTGATTCGCAAGAGCAGGAACGAGGGCAAGGGATCCGCTATCCGCACCGCCGTCGACAAGGCCAGGGGCGATTTCTGCGTGATTCAGGACTCCGACCTCGAGTACGATCCGCGCGAATACCGTCACCTGCTGAAGCCCCTGCTCGAAAGCAACGCCGACGTGGTCTATGGCTCTCGCTTCATGATTGTCGGCGAGCGCCGCGTGCTTTACTACTGGCACGCGGTCGCCAACCGGCTGCTGACCGAGCTGACCAACGCGGTCGCCGATCTGAACCTGACCGACATGGAGACGGGATACAAAGCTTTCCGCACCTCGTTACTGCAAAGCATCCCGATCCGCAGCCAGCGGTTCGGCATCGAACCGGAGCTGACGATCAAGCTGGCGCGCCGCGAGGTCAGGATTTACGAAACACCCATCAGCTACTACGGGCGCACCTACGAGGAAGGCAAAAAGATCGGCTTCAAAGACGCGCTGGAAGCGATCTGGGTGATCCTGCGCTTCGCTTTTACCAAGGACATCTATAAAGACGAAGGCGCCGAGACTTTGCACGCGCTTTCCGGAGCGCCCCGTTTCAACCGCTGGATGGCGGATACGATCCGCCCCTACGTCGGCGAGCGTGTCCTCGAGATCGGCGCCGGCATCGGCAACCTGACCCGCGCCCTGCTGCCCCGCCGCAAGCGATACGTGGCCACCGACATCGAGGCGGAGCACCTCGCCCGGCTGGCCACCCGGTTCCAGCATCGTCCCAACCTTACAATCCGCTATTGCGATCTGGCGCGCCCAAAAGATTTCGCCGATCTCACTTCCAGCATGGATTCGGTGGTTTGTCTCAACGTGCTGGAGCACGTCGAAGACGACATGCAAGGTCTGCGGAATATTCACTCCGTCTTGAACTCCGGGGGCAGGGCCATTATCCTGGTCCCGCACGGGCAGGATGTTTTTGGCACGCTCGATGTGGCTCTGGGGCACTTCCGGCGCTATTCGCACGCGGAGCTCAAGGGCAAAATGGAGGAAGTGGGATTCCATGTGGAACGGATTCTGGACTTCAACCGCATCTCGCGTCCCCCGTGGTATGTGAGCGGACGCATTCTGAAGCGAACGACGCTCGGCCCGGGCCAAATGAAATTTTTCGACCGGTTTGTCTGGCTGTGGCGAAGGATCGATTCGTTCCTACCCTGGCCGCCGACTTCGATCATCGCGATCGCGGTGAAATCGTAACCTTTCAGTCCCCCATTCCAGCATCAGGCTCGAGCCGGGAGCGGGATTGAAAAACCGCTTCCATGGCCGATTCGGCTCGAAAGGATCGGCAACCCCCAGACCACAGCCCAGGAACTTCGTCGTGAAGAATGGATCGAAGATCGTAGCCAGAGTAGATTCGTCCCAGCCGCAGCCGTTGTTCTCCACCGTCAGGCAAGCGTCGGGCCGGAGCTCCAGATCGGGCTCCAGGTTTTCCAGACGCGTGGAAATTCGGCCAGGTTCCTGGGAGGATATTAAATTACTTTGTCGAGGGACGTCAGCTCTCGGGTAAGTTGATCCCGGACCGAGATATTCGCCGGGTTGTCGAAGCGATTGAGTCTTTCACGCGGGTCGAGAGTGAGGTCGAACAGTTCATTGGGGCCGTCGCCCTTGTTGCGCTGGACGAGCTTGTAGCGGCTGTCGCGAACCATGCGGGTATTGCGATATTGGCCGAACACCAGGTTGCGCCACGGCTGTTTCCTGGGCAGCGGCCGGCCGAAGGCGAGCCGGGCAAAGCTGCGGCCGAACAGGGCCCGTCCTTCAGGCGCCGGAACTGCGGCCACCTCGCAGATCGCCGGCAGGAAATCGTAGTGGCTGACCAGCTCGTTGCGGACGCTCTCGACGGGTATGCGTCCGGGCCAGTTCCAGATCATGGGCACTTCCATGACTTCTTCGTACATGTTGATGGGGTTCGAGGCCAGGCCGTCGCTCCAGAGCCCGTGCCGCCCCAGCAGGTATCCGTTGGCCGCGCAGAACACGACGAGCGTGTTGTCGCGAAGGCCGCGTTGCTGCAGTTTGGCCAGCAGGGATGGAAGCCGGTCGTCAAGCGCCGTGAGCCCCGCAGCGAACTTGCGCAGACTGCCGACCGGATCTCGCATCATTTCCTTGTCTCTCAAGGCGTGGGGCGACAGAGGATCGCGGCCCATCTCCTCGAAATCCGCCTTGGCATACAAATCGAAGTATTTGGGGGCGACCCCTTCATGGGTGTTGAAGTATCCGACCGTCAGGAAGAATGGTTTTTGGGATGACTGCTGATCCAGGAATTCGTTCGTTTTGGCTTCCACCGAATCCGGCTCCGTGGCCCAGAAGGAATAATGATGCTGAGGCGAGGAGTCGCCGCCCAGGCGCCACTTGCCGACGTGGCCGCACTGATAGCCGGCGCCCGCCAGCACGTCGGAGATCAGGACCTCGTTCTGAAAGGAAGGGGGCGGCGCCGCCTGTCCCTGCGGCGGATTTTCCACCGGCTCCGGCGTCAGAAAGTCCTGAATGCCGTGCTGCGCCGGCAAACGTCCGGTGAGCAGGGTAGCGCGGCTCGGCGAGGACGAGGGAGTGCAAACGAAGGCGTTGGCAAAGCGGGCTCCGCCGCGGGCCAGCAGGTCGATATTCGGGGTCCGGATCAGCTTGTTCCCATAGCAGCCGAGCATCCAGGAGCCCAGATTCTCGGCAATGATGACCAGAATATTCGGCGCGGCCCCCGCATTTTTCTTCTGTGCAAGAGCATGGGCAAGGGGCAGGCTACCCAACAGAAACTCACGGCGCGGGAGAGTCATAGCAACGATTTCATCATGACACAAAGCGGATTTCAGAACGGCATACGGTCAGAGACGATCAGAATGAATGACATAGACGTGTCTGCGCCGGGCGTCTCGAGCTTGTCCGCCCGGCCCGCTGTGCCGGCCTGCGCCGGGAATCGGGAATCGTTCCCGCCAATTCAGGACCTTTCGGGGGGAGATCCCCTGGAGTTTGCGGCGGTACGGTCAACTCCTCGCCTCCGGCAACAAAGGCCGGGGCGGCTCTGGTAAACTGAAAAACATCCCGGTTTGGCGGCGTAGCTCAGCTGGTTAGAGCGACGGTCTCATAATCCGTAGGTCCGCAGTTCGAGTCTGCGCGCCGCCACCACCTTTCTACCGGGCTCGGCTCTCGGGTTTACCGTATTCGCCGGTCTTCAGCCTTCAGGTCGAAAACACCTGCCGGTCCGGATATGCGGGGCGCCGCTGGACAACTCGTCCGAAAGAACATAATGTAACTTACTGGAGACAGTCAATGCAGACCACCAGAAGAACCGTAATCGCAGCCGCAGCCGGCCTGGCTGCCGCGCAGGCGCAGCCTACCGTCACAAAATATGTTCGGTATCGCAACGGCACAGCCGTGGAGTACGGCATACTCGAAGGCGAGCTGATTCGCGAGATCAAAGGCGATCTGTTCGGAGACCGGAAGCCCTCCGGCAGGAAGCGAAAGCTCAGCGAGGTCAAGCTGCTCTACCCGTGCGTACCGCCGAAGGTGCTGGCGGTGGGGTTGAACTACAAGAGTCATCTGGGCACGCGCACTCCTCCCACCAGCCCGGAAATGTTCTACAAGCCGATCACCTGTCTGCAGAATCCGGGCGATGACATCGCCATTCCCAAGGATTCGAAGAATACCCATTACGAGGGCGAACTGGTCCTGGTGATCGGCAAGCGGGCCAGCCGGATTTCGGTTGGCGACGCGCCGGGGGTCATCTTGGGTGTCACCTGCGGGAACGACGTCAGTGAGCGTGACTGGCAGAACGGGCCGCAGAAGGATCTTCAATGGTGGCGCGCGAAAGGCGCGGACACCTTCGGCCCGCTGGGGCCCGCAATCGTCACCGGACTCGATTATGGAAAGCTGCTGTTGCAAACGCGCCTGAATGGCGACGTGGTGCAGAAGCAGGTCACCTCCGACCTGCTGTTCGGTCCCGCCCAGATCGTCAGCTACATCAGCCACTACGTCACGCTGAACCCGGGGGATGTGATCTACACGGGCACGCCGGGTTCAACGAAGAAGCTGAGCCCGGGGGACGTGGTCGAAGTGGATATCGAAGGCATCGGGATACTGCGGAACAAAGTAGTGGCGGGCTAGAGTTGACGCCCCTTTGACTCCGGCGCCGGCAGTAAGGCGATCGCTGCCGCCCCGGCCAGCGCCAGCGTCGCAACCAGCGCCAGCCCTGCAGGGTAGTTTCCGTAGCGGTCGTGCAGCACTCCCAACAGGAACGGAAAGCAGGTCTGCCCGATTGAATCGGCCGGAAGAATGACGCCCATGGCGCGCGCCCGTAAATTCGTGCCGAACGCCTGCGCGGCCATGAGCGGGATCAGCATATGGCCGTCGCCCAGGCCGAAGCCGAACACTACCGCGAACAGCGCCGGCATCCCCGGCCGCTCGACCATGAACAGCAGAAGGATGGGCAGCGCGACAAAAAGATAAGCCGCCACCATCACCGTTTTCTTCTGAATCGCAAAAATAGCGCTCTCACCGTGATCAGCAGCGTGAAAAACGCCGCCGCCGCGACAAACCAGCCGTAGTAGACGGGCCGGAGCCAGGCGCTCATAGCAGAGCCTCGCCGTGGGTATCGGCTCGAATTCAGGCTTGCGATGAATCTGCGCGCTGACTTTGACGCTCACAAAGCCCGAGTAGCCGAATTCGTTGAGTAGTTTGAAATATTCCACATAGTCGATCTGCCCGTCGCCGGGGAGCAGGAATTTCAGCCCCAGAATCGTATCGAGTACCGGCGGCCTCGAGGGAGAGAGTTCACGCCCGAGGGCCCCAGCCTGCTTCACCCCCCCCAAGGTTTCGGCGCGTTTTGCGGCCGTCAAGGGGCGAGTTTCTGCAGGGCCGGCAATTCCAGGCGCAGATCGCTCAGGAGCTTCCGGATGGCCGTCCAGTGGTGAGCGCCGAATGCGGCCTTCCCGCAGAGTCTCATCCCGGCGCGACCCGCGTGTCCTTTCCCTGATAGCATGAAACCGTCCCATGCTGATTACACGTACGCCGTTCCGGATCACTCTGGGCGGGGGCGGGACGGACCTGCCGGGCTACTACTCGAGACACGGCGGATTTGTCCTCGCCGCCGCCCTCAACAAGTACATGTTCATATACCTCAACACGCCCATCGTGGACGACCTGGTGCGTGTCAAATACTCCAAATCGGAGATGGTAGAGGATGTTTCCGAGCTGCAGCACACGCTCTGCCGCGAAGCCTTGCGGCTGTTCGGAATCCGCCGCGCCGTGGAAGTCATTTCCATGGCCGATGTTCCGGCCGGCACAGGGCTCGGCTCGTCAAGCTGCTACCTGGTGGGATTACTGAACGCCCTCCACACCCTCAGCCGCCGTCCCATGACGCGGCAGGAGCTGGCCGAAGAAGCTTGCCATATCGAGCTCGATATCCTGAAAAAGCCCATCGGCAAACAGGACCAGTACCTGGCGGCCTATGGCGGAGTGACGGCGCTCCACATCGCCCCCGATGGGGCGGTGGACGTCGAGTCGCTGACCTTGTCACCGGAATGTCTGGAGGACCTCGAAAGCCGCGTGCTCCTTTTCTACACCGGCTTGTCCCGGTCGACGGAGCAGATCCTGGCCGAGCAAACCCGCGACCTGGAGCAAGACTCGTCGGCGGTTGCCGGGTATTACTCTCAAATCAAGGAGATCGGTCTGGAGATCTACACGCACCTGAAGCGCGGCAACGTGCGCCGCTTCGGGGAAATGCTCGACGAGCACTGGCGGGCCAAGAAAAAGCTAGGCGCTGGAATCGCCAGCCGGCGTATCGACCGCCTGTACGACATCGCCCGCGCTCATGGCGCCCTGGGTGGTAAGATTTCCGGCGCCGGCGGAGGCGGTTTCTTTCTCTTTTACGCCGAGGAAGGAAAGAAGGAGCTGCGCCGCGCCATGCAAGCCGAGGGACTGCGCGAGATGCGCTTTCGAATAGACTTCGAGGGGAGTAAAATCTTGATGGATCTGCTGAGCGGCGAGCAGTACCGGGATCACGATGCACGTCTTCGAGCGGACGCCGCCGGCGCAGAGACCGCATGCTGAACGGCCCCTTCATCGAACGGTATTTCGCGGACATGCGGCGGATCGAGGACACGATCTCCCGCCAGGACATCGACCGCGTAATCGAAATCCTGTTTGCCGCCTGGCGCAGCGGGCACACCGTGTTTCTCATGGGTAACGGCGGATCGGCGTCCACCGCCACGCACTTCGCCTGCGATCTCTCCAAGGTCACGATTTGCAGCGGCAAGCCGCGCCTGCGCGCCATCTCGCTTTGCGATAATCCCGCGTTGATCAGCGCGCTCACCAACGACGAAGGCTTCGCCCATATTTTCAGCGAGCAGGTGCGCAGCCTGATGCGGCCCAGGGACGTGCTGATCGGCATCAGCGTTCACGGTGGAAGCGGATCGGACCGCGCCGGGCTCTGGTCGCAGAATCTCCTGCGCGCCATGCAGGTCGCCCGGGAAGAGTTTCAAGCTACGGTTGTCGGGTTCAGCGGTTTCGATGGAGGAGCGTTTCGCGAGGTGGCCGATATCTGCCTGACTGTGCCGTTCCCCTCGACGCCGCAGGTGGAGTCGTTCCATCTCGTGCTCGAACACCTGATCACGTTCTGTTTGAAAGAGAAGATTGCCAATTGCACACATCCATAAAGAACAAGGGAGTGCTCATCACCGGAGGAAGCAGGGGGATCGGAAAGCGTCTTGCCCTGGGCTTCGCCGCCGCCGGCGCGCGGGTGGGGCTGCTGGCGCGCAGCAAAGCGGAGCTCGATCTGGCCAAGCTCGAAATCGAGCACGCCGGTGGCACGGCGCTCCGTTTTCGCGCCGACGTGCGCGACCTCGAGCAGATCTGCGCCGCCGTCGACCGCATGAAGGTACATTACGGCTCGGTCGATATCCTCATCGCCGCCGCCGGAACCCAAGGTCCGATCGGCCCGCTCGTCGAAGCCAAGGCCAATCTCTGGGCCGAGACGATCGCCGTGAACCTGGTGGGGGTGATGCACGCCTGTCAGGCGGCGCTCCCAGGCATGATCGAGCGCCGCTCGGGAAAGATCATCGTCCTCGGCGGTGGGGGCGCCGCCTATGCGCGGCCGAACTTCTCGGCCTACGCGGCGTCGAAAGCCGCCGTGGTGCGCCTCGTCGAAACCGTTGCCGAGGAGGTTCGCGATCACAATATCCAGGTCAACTGCATGGCTCCGGGCGGATCCTACACCAGTATGACCGACGAGATCCTGCGCGCTCACCTGAAAGCGGGACAAAAGGAAATCGATGAAGCCGAGAACATTCGCCTGACCGGCGGCGTCGCCCCGGCGAAGCAGGTCGAACTGGCGATGTTCCTGGCCTCCGACCGTTCAAACCACGTCAGCGGCAAGCTCATTCACGTCAACGACGACTGGAAAAAACTGCGCGATTCCAACATGCACCCCGAGGCCTACACGCTACGCCGGGTCCTGAAGGTATGAAGGACAGGGTCCTGGTCACCGGCGGGGCCGGGTTCATCGGCTCCCATACGGTGGATTTGCTGTTGGAGAAAGGTTACCAGGTGAGGGTGCTCGACTCGCTGCAACCCCGCGTCCATCCCCTGGGCAAGCCGGACTACCTTCCCGCGGCGGTGGATTTCCGGCAGGGCGAGGTCCAGAATCCCGCCGACCTGCTCCCGGCGCTCGAGGGCGTGGATTCCGTCCTGCATCTGGCCGCCTATCAGGACTACATGCCGGATTTCAGCCGTTTTCTGCACATCAACGCCGAAAGCACTGCGCTGCTCTACGAGCTGATCCTGGGGCGCGGGCTGCCGGTGCGGAAGGTGGTCGTGGCGGCTTCCCAGGCGGTCGCCGGGGAAGGGAAGTATCGCTGCCCCGGACACGGAGTGGTCTATCCCGGCCCGCGTCCGCTGGCGCAGCTCGAACGCGGCGATTGGGAATCGCGCTGCCCCGAGTGCGGCTCTTGTCTCGACCCCTTGCCGATAGACGAGAGGACCTCGAATCCGCATACCGCCTACGGAATCTCGAAGTATGCCGTCGAACTGCTGGCTTTGAACCTCGGCCGGCGCTACGGGATTCCTTCGACAAGTGTGCGCTACACCTATGTGCAAGGGCCGCGAAATTCGTTTTATAACGCCTATTCCGGCATCTGCCGCATCTTTGCTCTGCGCATTCTCAACGGACTTCCGCCGGTCGTCTACGAGGACGGCATGCAATTGCGCGATTTCATCGACGTGAGCGACGTTGCCCGCGCCAACGTTCTGCTGATGGAGAGTCCGGAAGCCGATTACCGCGTATTCAATGTCGGGCCCGGTAGAGCGGTCACTGTACTCGACTTCGCCCGTCTCGTGCTGCGCGTGGCCGGCAGCAGTCTGGAGCCGGTCATCTCAGGACAGTTTCGGGTCGGCGACACCCGTCACACCGTCAGCGACATCACGGCCTTGCGAGCGCTCGGATGGAGCGCGGAGGTCCCGCTCGAGCGGACCGTCGAACGGTACATCGAATGGATCCGCCCGTTCCAGGACACCCGCGGGTATCTGGACGCGGCGGAAGCGGCGATGCGCGGGCTGAACGTGATAAAGGAAAGTCAAAGGTCGGAAGGTCACACGTAAAAAGGTGACTGTTTCGCCGCGCTTCTACTTCACTTCACCATTTCGGTGAAGTGCTTCATCATGTGGAGCACGGCCGGTCCCAGCGTGACCATTAGAACGGAGGGGAAGATCAGGAAGAAGACCGGAAAAATCAGCTTGGCGCTGACCTTCCTGGCGGACTCCTGGGCCTGCTGCCGCATGCGCGTGCGCAGATATTTGGCGTGCGTGCGCAGCGCTGGACCCAGGCTCGTGCCGAACCGGTCGCTGTCGATGAGCAGGCTCGAAAGCCGCTTCAACTCCGGGTCGCCGTTGCGGACTCCGAGCTGCATCAGCGCTTCGGCCCGGCTCTTGCCCGCCCTCAGCTCCAGGTTGACCTGCGCCAGCTCGTCGCTCAGATCCGGATGCGCTTCGTGCAGCTCCAGGCTGGTCTCCACGATCGCCTGATTCAACGCCTGCCCCGCTTCCACACTCAACGTGAGCAGATCCAGCGCGACGGGAATTCCTCTTCGAATCCGCGCCAATCGCGCCTGTACCATCTTTTTCAGGATGAACTCGGGAAGCAGGAAGCCGAAGCCGCCGCCGCAGATCGCCCCCAGCAGCGCCACCGCGATGTCCTGGCCGTTCCACAGACCCACGGCGGCGACGGCGGCTCCCAGCGCCGCGGCCAGAGCGAATTTGACTCCGGAGAGAATCTGGACAGCGGACGGATAACGGTACCCGGCCGCAAGCAGCAGGCTCCGTGTCGATTTGCTGTCCGCTTTCCCGCTGGGCACCGTCTCGCCCACACGCCGCAGAGCCTGTGCCAGTATCGCCCGCGCGCGCGGCAACTCCGGCTCTCCCAGCACCGGCGAGTCCGCCGCCGCTTTCGGCTCGCCCTTTTGGGTGAGAGCATAGCCCGCCAGTGTTATCGCCGTCATCACGAAAACGAAAAACGCGGCCAGAATGCCGAGCTCGCTCATAATCGTATCCTGACAATCTTGCGAATCACGATGTGCGCCGCCACCAGGGCGATGCCGCAAATAATCACCAGAGTCTTCCCCGTCTCATTCTCGAACAGAATATTCAAGTAGCCCGGGTTCACGATCGTCATCAGCGTGGCGATGATCACCGGCATCACGGTCAGGACGGACCCGGTCATTCGCCCGTGCGCGGCAAGCGACTGGACTTCGCCCTCGACGGCGTAGGCCTCCCTCATCTGCTCCGACAGGTTGTTGAGGACGTCGCTCAGCTTTCCTCCCGCCCGGCTTTGAAGCCTGACCGCCGCCACGAAGATCCGCACGTTGAGCAGCGGGACGCGCTTCGAAAGATTGCTCAATGCCTGATCGAGAGGCATTCCGAGTTTTCTTTCATCGGCCGTCTTTCGCATCTCCGCCGCCAACGGGTCCGGTTCATCCGTTGAAAGGAGTTCCAGCGCGACCGGCAAAGGATGGCCTGCCCGCAGTGACCGCGCCAGAAAATCCAGCGCATCGGGGAAAGTTTTCTCGAATTCAGCGAGCCGCTTCGCGCGGCGCCTGAGCACGTACAAATAGGGCGCAGCGGCGGCCGCGCCGGCCAGCGCAAAACTCAGCCAGAAGGGCATCCAGCTCACGCTCGAGAGGACGGCCATCGTGAAGGCGCCGATCAACAGCATCAGTGAGGTGAGCCGTCCCACGGACCACGACAGATTGGCCTCGGCGATCTTGGCCCGCATCTTTTCCATGAAATCGAAGCGAGTGAGCAGATTGTCCCAGAGACTGATGGAGCTCAGCTCCTCCAGTTTGAGGAGGGCTGGAGCTTCGTCGAATCCGGCGGTCTCGGCCGGCGCGCCCGCCGCCTGCCGCCGGCGGTCCAATACGCGGGAGGCAATCACCACCGCAACCGACGCCAGCAGGAAGGTCGAGACGAACATCACCAGCACGAATAGAATCAACATCGGGTTATTTCTTCGCCGTCCGGGCCGGCGGACCTCCCGCAGACTGCAGCATCTGCGGCAGCGTGACGCGCTTGAGATCCGGCTGCGCGTCGTCCAGCGGGTTTCGCAGCACCAGCCTGAGGTGAGCGGCCGAATCGCCCAGACCGGCCATGTCGGCGCCTTCCGGATTGATCAACAGTGTCACCACCGGGTTGTTATTGCTGCGGTTGTCACCGGTCGTGTTGACCGAAAGCACTTCGATGTCCTGGAGAATGGTCCGTAATTCAGGCAGGCCGGACGGTTGCGTCAGCACCAGTTGAACGTCCACCTTGTGTCCGGGCCGCAGGAGACTCACTACGCCGCTGGAATCAGTGGCGTGAATCGAAACTGCGCGCATGCCGGGGGAGATACCCAACCCGGCTCCCGAGCCGTTTTGCCGCGAGGCGACCCGCGACTGCAATATTGGCTCGTTCTCCTGTACCGCCGCCAGCAGCGTCAGACCGTTGGCCTGGCTCAGCGCCGTCATCGCCCCGGCAGGCATCTCCGGGACTCCCCAAACCACCAGTTTTACGTCGGAAGGCTGCAGTGTGGCGCCGCGTTCGAGCGCGCGGCCAGCCACTACAATCGAAGGCCCCGAAGCGGTTGCGCTCTTCAGCCTTCCTACGAACAGCCCGTAAAAGATGCCGGTCGAGATGATGGCTACTACGAACGCGATCCCCAGTAATGGAACAAGTTTCTTTTTCATTGGATCGGCTTATTCTCAGTACAACAGGAAGTAGGTCTCAGGGCAATAAGCCTTTCCCCGTATTTTCGGCCGGTAAACGACGCTTAGCCTTGACGTTACGCGGTATATCCGCTCGCAGGTTGCGCGATATCGATTCGGTGGCGTCGTAAAAGCCTTTGTCTACCAGCGACACCAGCCATTTCCCGCTCTCCGATTCCAGAAACTGAACATACTGTCCGAGTTCTGCGTCCGACGCCGTTTGGTACGCGAATAAATAGCGTACGATTCGGGCATTTTTCATGATGGACCGATATTTCGATTTGACGGCTCCCAGGGCTCGGTCGAGTTCCGCAGCTCCGTAGCGCTTTTCTTTGGGGAGCGCGGGTCCGATGGCCTGGGCTACGGTGTGGACAAGCGCGATCGTCGTCTCGACTTCCATGTCGCAGGTCCGAATCGACTCATAGATGCGGTGGATCAGAATGAGACGCTCCTGGGTCGGGGGTGAGTCGCGAAGCCCTCCGGCGAATGTCACCAGCCGGTCGCGGGCTTCCGGTGACAGCGCCCTTCGTTCGAGAGCGGAAAGCTTCTTCATTGTTGGAGACGTCAGCCATGCGGCGATGTCCGCGAGGCGCTCGGCGGAATAGCTGTTCCGGATCCGCCCGCCGATGGCGCTGTAAAACGCCTCCGCCTGGAACCGCTCCGCCAGTGTACGCTCGAGCGCCGCTGTTTCGAGCTCGGCCAGACGCGATTTGTCGAGAAACGCCGGCAGCGAAGTGGACTGGATATAAGCCTCCAAAGAAACACGAAGGCCCGAGCCGTCAAGCAGCGTCTCCACAAAATCGGGTGCGGAAGCTGGAGCTTCTCGAACGGGCTCCGTGGCCGGTGGCGGCGGGGAACGTGTTTCGGGGACGATTTTTGTTGCCGCAGACGGATCCGGATTTGGCAGCGGAGCCTCACGAACCGGGGCGGGCTCCGGAGGCGGCGCCGCGCCTGGCGGCTCGGGGATGCGGGCCGTGGAAGAGAAGGGAACCGCGGGCGGCGCCTCGATAACCACGGCCGGGGCAGGAGACGAAATGGCGCGCGGAGTTTCCCTTACCCGAGGGGTGACCGCGGGCGCGCCGCTCGGCTCCTCTGGAACTCGCGGCGCGGCGCGAGGATCGCTCGCCGGACGCGGATCCGCATGAGGTGGATCGCCCCGGAGCGCCGGGGTTTGAGTTTTGGTTGGAGGCGGCGGGCCAGGCGCGGTTACTTCGCGCACGACTAGCGGAGCGGCGGGGAGATCACGAACCGGAATCGGCTGCGATCTCACTGCAGCCGGTGGAGCAGCCGCCGGCGGTTGCGCCTCTACGGCCGGCGGGGCCTGCGCCGCTCCCCCCTGGCCGCGGTCCGGCTCCAGAAACTCGCACGATGCGAAACCCAGCCGTTTGCTCTGGCCCGGTCTCGAAAGAGCGCACCAGGTGACGTCCTCGCCGAACAGGACCAGCCCGATTACCACAACCTCGCCACGCTTGAGGGTAAGCTTGACCTCCGCGGTTCCCGACATTGCGCCATAAACCGGAAGCGTGTCGGCGGCAACCAGGGCGCGAGCTCCCGCCGCCACGGTCTGCGCCCGTCCGCACGCAGCCGCCAGTAGCGCCAGGCATAGGGCCCGCGAAATCGGCGCAGTGCGCATCATTTGCTCGATTAGGTGAATTATACCCTGAACGTGGCAGCTGTGAAATGTTTTCTAAAGGATTGAAATCGCCGGCCGCGATCGGTTCATCGCGCATGCTTCGTCGGAGCCGGCGTGGAAAATTCTTCACTTCAGCCCCGCCGGAGTGACGGCGTAGCGGACGTCGTTCCCCCGGGCAACGGGCGGACGCAGTGGACGGTCTGGCTTCCGCTGCCGGGCTGCACCGGAAATGCTAACTTGTCCTTGAATGCCCAAGATCGCCTCCGCTCTCCTCAGTGTCACCGACAAATCCGGAATTCTCGATTTCGCCCGCGCTCTCGCCGGTCTCGGGGTCGAACTGATCTCAACCGGTGGCACGGCGAAAGCCCTGCGCGAGGGCGGACTCGTCGTCCACGACGTATCCGAACTGACTGGTTTCCCGGAAATGCTCGACGGCCGCGTCAAGACGATGCATCCCAAGATAACCGGCGGTATTCTGGCCGTCCGCGGTAAGCAGGAGCACATGGCGTCGCTGGCCGCGCACTCGATCCGCACGATCGATATGGTAGTGGTGAATCTCTATCCGTTCGAGAAGGTGGCCGCCGATCCGGACGCCGGTATCGCCGAGCTGATCGAGAACATCGATATCGGCGGCCCCACCATGATCCGCTCTGCCGCCAAGAATTTTGCCGACGTCGCCGTGGTCGTCTCACCTTCCGACTACAATGCGATCGCCGAGGAACTCCGCGCCGGCGGCGGCTCGCTGTCGGCGGAGACCCACTGGGAGCTGGCCCGAAAAGCGTTCCGCGCCACCGCCGATTACGATCGCGCGATCAGCGCGCGGCTCGCGCAAATCGGCGGCGCCGGCCCGCTGCCGCCCCTGCTCGATTTGCGCGCTCCGCGGCTGATGGCTCTCCGCTACGGTGAGAATCCGCATCAGTGCGCCGCGCTCTACGGCTCGCCGGGAGCCGGTATCGCGGGCGCGGCGCAGTTGCAAGGCAAGGAGCTTTCCTACAACAACCTGGTCGATCTCGACGCCGCCTGGGCTCTGGCGCGGGAATTCGACCAGCCGGCTTCGGCCATCATCAAGCACACCAATCCCTGCGGGTGCGCCGAGCAGCCGACGCTGGCGCAGAGCTATCGCAAAGCCTTCGAGTGCGATCCGGTCTCCGCGTACGGCGGCGTGTTGGCGTTCAACCGGCCGATGGACGAGGAGACGGCGCGGGAAGTATCTAAGACCTTTGTCGAAGCGATCGCAGCGCCGGACTATTCTTCCGAAGCCCTGGCCGTACTCAGCGGCAAGAAGAACCTGCGCCTGATGAGGGTCGCCGCCGGCGGGGACTGCCTGGTCGTGAAATCGATCAGCGGAGGCTTCCTGGCTCAGACTCCGGACGTCCACCGGCTGACCCGCGCCGAAATCCAGGTCAAGACCAGGCGCCCGCCAGCCGAACAGGAGTGGACCGCTCTCGAGTTTGCCTGGAAGATTGCCAAGCACGTCAAGTCCAACGCGATCGTTTATGCTCGCGCCGGGCAGACGGTGGGAGTCGGCGCCGGCCAGATGAGCCGCGTCGATTCGGTGCGGATCGGAGCCGCCAAGGCGGTCCTGCCGCTGGCCGGCACGGTGGTCGGCTCGGACGCTTTTTTCCCTTTCCCCGATGGCGTGGAAGAGGCGGCCAGGCATGGCGTCACCGCGATCATTCAGCCCGGCGGGTCGGTTCGCGATGAAGAGGTGATCGCCGCAGCGGACCGGCTGAACCTGGCCATGGTGTTTACCGGAGTCCGTCATTTCCGTCACTGACGAAAATGCGTAGCGCCGGGCCCTGAGCGCCTCGGGAATTCACAATTTCAAGTCGCCGGGTTCGTTGATTCGCGGGCAGCGCGGCGGAAGCCCTAGCGATACGGCTGGTCGTGCAGCTCGTCCCACTTATCTCCCGTGAGCCGCATCCGCCGCTCGATCTCCGCATCCAGCTTCGCCATCAGCTTCGCGCTCTCGGGACGCCCGGCCAGATTCTCCATCTCGTAGGGATCCTTCTCCAGATCGTGCAGCATCCACGGCCTGTCCCGAAAACGGGCGTACTTGTATTTGCGGCTGCGCACGCCGCGCCAGGGTTCGTACTCGTTCGCCTCGGTCTTCGTATAGATCATCAGGTGCGCCATCGCGGGCGATTTCTTCGATCTGCCCAGCAGGTAATCCGCGTAACTGGCGCCCTGCATGCCCGCCGGTGGACGGCTGCCGCTCAACTCGAGAAGCGTCGGAACCACATCGACGTGCGAGAACGGCGCATCCGACTGCCCGCCGGCTTTGATCCCCTCCGGCCAACGGAATATTCCCGGCACGCGCACCGACTCCTCCCACGGCTTCCGCTTCAGGAACGTTCCCTGCGAGCCGTGCATATCGCCGTGGTCGGACGTCACGAACACGATCGTATTCTCGCGCTGCCCGATGTCGTCGAGCTTCTTCAGCAGCCGTCCGATTTGTTCGTCCAGGCACGCGATGGCGGCGTAATAGCCGGCAATGTCCTTGCGCGTTCCGGAACGCTTCGCGCCGGCGCGCCAGTTCTTGCGCAACTCGATCCTCTCCGGGTCGTACATCGTCTCGAATCCGGGCGGCGGGATGTACGGATCGTGCGGAGTGGGCGGCTGCCAGTACAGACAGAACGGCTTGCCTTTCTCCCGCGCCTTTTCCAGGAACTCGATGCCGAGATCGGTCCAGCCGAAGGCGTCGTAACCTTTGATTTCGATCGGAGTCGCATCATCCCGGAAGTAGCGCTGGTGGAAATAATTGTGACTGCAGATATTGGCCGCCCAATATTCGAATCCCATGCGCCGCGCGCCGGGCGCCACGAAACCCGGTTCGCGCTTTCCGCCTTCCAGATGCCACTTGCCGATGAAGCCGGTAAAATATCCCCGCTCCCGCAAAATTTTGCCGATCGTGTTCTCCTCCGCCGGCAGCGGCACGTCATTGACCGCCACGCCGCAGGAATGCGGGTATTTGCCGGTGAGCAGCGTGCCCCGCGCCGGCGTGCAGACCGGTGTATTGGCCACCGCGCCGCGAAACAGCATGCCTTCCCGGGCCAATCGGTCCAGGTTCGGCGTGCGCACTTGAGTGTTTCCGGCCACCCCCAGATCCATTCCCCGCCACTGGTCCGGCATGATGAAAAGAATATTCGGAGGTGAATCGGGGCGGCGCCGGGTCTGGGCCAGCGCGGGCAGGGTCTGAAGGAAGGCTCGACGGTCCATGAAACTGCTATTCTATAGGGAAGAGATCTTCCCCGGAAAACAATACATTGAAAGTCGGATTCGTCAGTTTAGGCTGCCCCAAAAACCTGGTTGACAGCGAAGTCATGATGGGTGAGCTTGTCTCGCGCGGGCACGAGCTGACCCCGCATCCCGACAAGGCCGACGTGCTGGTCGTCAACACCTGCAGCTTTATCGATCCGGCGAAACAGGAATCCATCGACACCATCCTCGAGATGGCCGAGTACAAGAAGATCGGCCGTGCGCAGCGGCTGGTGGTCGCCGGCTGCCTGGTCGAACGTTATCGCGACGAAATCCGCAAGCGCCTCCCCGAGGTCGACGCCCTCATCGGCACCAACGAGATCGGCCGCATCGTCTCGATCTGCGAGGGCGTGCCCGAGCCTTCGAATCCGCTCGAGCCATACCTCTATCACGACCTCACGCCGCGGGTGCTGGCGACTCCGAAGCACTTCGCCTACATCAAGATTGCCGAGGGATGCGATCACCCCTGCTCCTTCTGCGTGATTCCGCAATACCGGGGCGCGTTCCGCAGCCGGCGCTTTGAGTCCGTCATCGCCGAGGCCACGCGCCTGTTCTCGCAAGGCGTGCGCGAGATCAGCCTCATCGGCCAGGACACCACCTGCTTCGGCGAAGATCTCGGCCTGAAAGACGGACTGGCCGCGCTGCTCGGCCGGCTGGCCCGGATCGAAACGCCGCGGGAAAAATGGATCCGCTTCCTCTACGCCTATCCCAACAAGGTCACGCAGAAGCTGCTCGATACCATCGCCGAACACCCGTCGCTGGTCAAGTACATCGATATGCCGCTGCAGCACGCCAGCGCCGCCGTGCTCAAACGCATGAAGCGTGGCTCCTCGGGCGACCTGTTCCTCCAGCTCCTCGAACGCATCCGCCGTACCATTCCCGGAGTCGCCGTTCGCACCAGCATGATCGTGGGCTTTCCGGGCGAAACCGCCGCCGATTTCGACGAGCTGTGCCAGTTCGTCCAGGCCGCGCAGTTCGACCGGCTGGGTGTGTTCAGCTACTCGGACGAAGATTCCAGCCGCAGCTTCCATCTGGACGGCAAAGTGGACGGCCGTACCATTCATCATCGCAAGCGCCGCCTGCTCGCCATTCAGCGGAAGATATCCAAGGCGAGCAACCGCCGGCTGATCGGACAGGAGGTTCCGATCCTGGTAGAGGGACGCTCACGGGAAACCGATCTGCTGTGGGAAGGCCGCATGCCGACCCAGGCGCCGGAGATCGACGGCGTCACCCTGATCAACGATTACGAAGGCGCCGAGCCGCGTCCGGGCGAGATCCGCCGCCTGCGCATCACCGAAGCCCACGATTACGACGTCGTCGGCGCGCTTCTCCCAGCCTCCGAGAAACAGGCCGCCGGCCTGGTGAATATTTCCGCCGTGGTATGAAGTGTCCGATCTGCAAAAAGGATGTCGCTCCCGGCTCTCCGGAAATGCCCTTCTGCAGCGAGCGCTGCCGCTTGATCGATTTGGGGAATTGGGCTTCCGGCAGGTATGTCATCCCGGGAAAGCCGGTCGACCCCGACCAGGACTCAGCGGGGAAGGACGAAGATGAGTAGCGGACTGCCCCTCCAGTCTGCTGTCCCCGCCCGCGCGAGCCGGACAGGATTCCAGCCTGCCCCGCGCTAACCCCCCATGCTCGCCAGAATCATCGCCACCTGGTTTGGATGCGGATATGTTCCCGTCGGTCCGGGTACGGCGGGCTCGCTGGCCGCGGTCGGAATCGCGTACGCGCTTGCGGAACTAGCTCATTGGCGGCCGCCTCATTTCTCCTGGCTGGCGCTGGCCGTGCTTCCCATTGCGATCTGGGCGGCCGGCGAAACCGCCGGGCAGATCCAGTCCAAGGATCCCGGTATCGTCGTCGTGGACGAAGTTCTGGGACAATGGATCACGTTGGCCGGAGCGTCCTCGCTAAACTGGAAGAGTTGGGTGGCGGGGTTCTGCTTGTTCCGGCTGTTCGATATCTGGAAACCTCCGCCGGTTCGGCGGCTCGAGGCTCTCCCCTCCGGTATGGGCATCGTGGCGGATGATGTCATGGCCGGAATTTATGGGGCACTTGTCTTATTTATAACGGGATGTTTCAATCTTTATTGAATATGGGACTGCGGAAGGATGTTAACGGACGGCCCGAAATCGCCCAGGTCTCGCCGGCAGCCGCGATCGCCGGGGGCGAATTTCAGATTCGTGGAAAGGGATTCACCAAGCCAGGCTGGCCCCGGGTGACGATCGGCGACGTTGCCGCGCCGCTCACCATCGGCTCCGACTCGCTCGTCATCGCCAAGGTGCCGGAAGGCGCAGCCAGCGGGGAGTTGATCATCACCAGCGGCGACCGGTCGAGCCAGACGTGGGCCTGCGACATCGGAATCCCCATCGCCGACAGCCTCCACCCGGTCGCGAATCCCGCCGTGGATTCGATGGGCGCAATCTACTCCACCTTTAGCGGATCGCGCGGGCAGAAAGTTCCGGTGGCGGTCTACAAAATCGACCTGAACTACAACGTAAAGCCGTTCATCAACGACATGATGAATCCGAGCGGCATGGCCTTTGACTGGGACGGCATGCTGTACATCACCAGCCGCTTCGACGGGGTCGTTTATCAAGCTACGCCGAACGGCAACATCTCGGTCTACGTGGAGGGTATGGGCGTCGCCACCGGGATCGCGTTCGACGACGAGCGCAACATGTACGTCGGCGACCGCAGCGGCACTATCTTCAAAATCAGCCCCGAGCGGCAGATCTTCGTCTTTGCCACGATCGAGCCGTCGATCGCCGCCTATCACCTGACGTTCGGCCCCGACCGGTATCTCTACGTGAGCGGGCCCACCACGTCCAGTTTTGACTCCGTGTATCGAATCTCCCACACCGGTGAAGTCGAAGTCTTCTACCGCGGGCTGGGACGGCCCCAAGGCATGGCCTTCGACGCGGAGGACCGGCTCTACATCGCCGCCTCGCTCGGCGGGCGCCGGGGTGTCGTCCGCATCAATCAGGACCGCAAGGCCGAGCTGTTCCTTTCCGGGCCCGGCATCGTGGGTCTGGCCTTCACGCCGTCGCGCGCTCTTGCCATCACCACCACGAACGCCGTCTACCGTGTCGACGCGGGCATCAAGGGCCGGCCGCTGTTCTGACGATGGTTGCGGAAATCATCGCTGTCGGCTCGGAGCTGCTGACGGCCCAGCGGCTCGACACGAATTCTCTTTATCTGACCGATCAGCTCAACGGCCTCGGCGTCGAGCTCGTCACCAAGTGCGTCATCGGCGACGATCGGGAGCGCCTCGCTGAAGCGGTCCGGCGCGCCGTGTGCCATTCGCAAATCGTCATCATCACCGGGGGCCTCGGGCCGACAGAAGACGATGTCACGCGGGACGCCGTCGCGCTCGCGCTCGATCGCAGGCAGCGCTTCCACGACGAGATCAGCGATCAACTCGAGCAGCGTTTCCGCCAGATGGGCCGGAAGATGGCGGAGGTCAACAAGCGCCAGGCGTTCATCATCGAAGGCGCGGAGATCCTGCCCAACGACCGTGGCACCGCGCCCGGACAATGGATCGACGAATCGGGCGCTTCAATCATGCTGCTGCCCGGACCGCCGCACGAGTTGAAAGCCATGTTCGCGCGCCAGTGTCTGCCGCGCCTCGAAAGGCGCGCGCCAAAGCTGGTAATACGGTCGCTCGTATTGCGCGTGGCCGGAATGGGGGAGTCCGATCTCGACCAGCTGATCGCGCCAGTCTACAAGAAGTACGAGAATCCGGCCACCACAATCCTGGCGGCAGCCGGTGACATTCAGGTGCACCTACGCGCTCGCTGTGTGGACGAGCCTGAGGCGCTGGCGCTCCTGGCCGAGGTTGGCGGCCCGATCGAGCAGTTGCTCGGCGACCGGATCTACTCCCGCAACGGGGACCCGCTCGAGGCTGTGGCCGGCGAGTTACTGCGCCGCAGCGGAGCGACGCTTTGTATCGCGGAAAGCCTTACCGGTGGATTGCTGGCCGAGCGCATCACCTCGGTCCCCGGCAGCTCCGATTATTTCGAAGGCGGATTCGTCACTTATTCGAGGCGCCTCAAGACGGAGCTGCTCGGCGTCAGTGAAGCGACGCTGGAGTTGTTCGGCGCGGTGAGCAAGGAAACGGCCGAGGCCATGGCCGTCGGCGCGAGAAAGCGGGCCGGAACCACCTACGCGCTGGCTGTGACCGGCGTCGCCGGTCCGGGGCAGGGTGGCGAGAAAGTCCCCGTGGGAACGGTCTATGCCGCTTTGGCTGGCGTCAATGGAACGAGGACGGCAAATCGCCAGTTCATGGGAGATCGCGACCGCATCCGCCAGTTTACCTGCCAGATGGCTCTCGACCTCCTGCGCCGCCAAATCCTGGGCCTGTAGCGCGTCCGCTCAGCGCACGTCGCGTGAGCCGAGGTTTTCATCACTGCCGTACGCGAACCATGGGCGGGAATGATCACGACCCGCGGTTACGCCACCGCGTGCATGCCGTAATCCTGCAGCGCACGCTGCGGGCGGAACGGTTGAAACCGGTAACCGATTCCGAAGATCGTCTCGATATACTGCTCGCTGTATCCTCCGAGCTTCTTCCGGAGCCGCCGGATGTGCACGTCCAGGGTGCGCGTGCGAATCTGGGCGCTGTAACCCCAGACGCGCCACAGCAGCGCCTCACGGGGAATGATCTCGCCGGCGTTTTGGACCAGCAGCGACAGCAGTTCGTACTCCTTTCGCGTCAAAACCATCCGCCGTGTGTCGAGCGACGCCGAAGCGCGGGTAAAATCGACTTCCAGGTGCGGATCCTGATACCGCTCTGGCCTCAAATCGACGTGTTGACTGGTTATCATTCTGACTCCCTTCGGGATACTGTTCCCCTGCACTTCTGATCCTAAAGGGGAGGAGTATGCAAGTCGTTACAGAGTTGTAAATATTTTGTAAAAGCGGGTGATGATTATTCGATCGCGAATGGACCGCCGCGGGCCACTCGCAATTCGCGTCCGGAACCCTCGGCGGCGTTGATTTGAAACTCCACGGACCGCGGGGGGTCGTTCAGCTCCATGTGAAAGACCGCTTCCTTGCCGGGTTCGAGCAGTTCCTCGTCTATCGGGGCTTTTTGCGTCGTGACCACCTGCCGGCCTGGAGCCATGAAATCGAACAGTAGCATCAGTTGCTTGATCGGCTTCTCGCCCGAGTTCCGGAGTTTGCCGTCCAGGGAGATTTTGCTTTCACCCCGCCTTGCGGTCGCCTCGAGGATCTCCACATCCGGAGCCTTCTTCTTTTTTTCCGCGGCGGCCGAACCGAAAGCCAGTGCGAGCACCAGGATGATCTGAAGCGGTTTCACGATAAACTTGGTAAGCAGTATACCAACTTTTATGATCAGCAGACGAAGCTGGATGAAAGCCGCTGCGGCGGCTCAGGCGGGTTCCGCCCTGGGGGCCGGACCCAGGAACATCGTGATCTCGAGCGATAACGGCGCGCGAGCCTGCGCCCGGGCCATAGAGATGTTGAAAGCGGGCCAGGACACGCTCGACGCCGTGATCGCCGGAGTGAACATCAACGAGGAGGATCCCGAGGACACGTCTGTCGGATACGGCGGGCTGCCGAACGAGGAAGGCGTGGTGGAACTGGACTCCTGCGTGATGCACGGCCCGACGCGTCGCGCCGGCTCGGTGGCCTCGATTCGCGGGATCAAGACGCCCTCCCGGATCGCCAGGCTCGTCATGGCCGAGACCGACCATATCATGCTGGCAGGCGAAGGCGCCCTTCGTTTTGCGAAGGCATTCGGATTCAAGGAAGAGAATCTGCTAACGGAGAAATCGCGCCTCGCCTGGCTGGTATGGAAGCGATCCCTGCGCGATCCCAAGGGACAAAGCAACTGGACCGACGGCATGGACGCGCCCGGCAAACCTTCGGCGAACCTGCGGTTGAAGGAACTGTTCCCTGCGGCAGACGAAGCGACGCTGGCCTGGGCTTGGGAGATGGCCACCCGCCCGACCACCGGCACCATCAATTGTCTGGCCTTGAACGCCAAGGGCGAGATGTCGGGCGTCACCACCACCAGCGGCCTGGCATGGAAGATCCCGGGCCGGGTCGGAGATTCGCCGATCATCGGCGCGGGTCTCTATGTCGATCAGGACGTTGGCGCGGCCGGCTCCACCGGACGCGGCGAGGAGAATATCCGGGTAGCGGGCGGCCATACGATCGTCGAGAACATGCGTCACGGGATGGCCCCCAAGGAAGCGTGCCTCGACGCGCTGCAGCGCGTGGCCCGGAATTTCAACCATGACATGAAGAAGTTGGAACAGTTCGATCTGAACTTTTACGCGCTCAGAAAAGACGGCGCCTACGCCGGGGCCGCGCTGTGGAGCGGCCGCATCCGTAATGGTAAGCTCAATCCGAGCCGCTTCACCGTAAACGACGGCGGCCCGAGCCGCCACGAAACCTGCGCCTACCTGTTGGAGCGGAAGAGCTGAAGGAACCCTCGCCTTCAAGCCTTTCCGCTCGAGCAATCGGCAACGATGCCGAGCGCAGGTGTCAGATGTGGCGTGCTCCAAACCGAAGGATCAAGGTTGCCTCGGCCGGGGTTCGGAACAGGCCAAGGCTGGCGCGACACGTCCGGGGACCATGCTGTCCGACGGTTCGCATCCGGCTTGGATTACCGGCCTGATGAGCCAAACCCGCCGGCCCCCCGGTTCGACGCGCCCAGTTCGCCCTCTTCCCACTCGATCGCTTCGTAACGCGCAATCACCATCTGGGCGATTCGGTCACCGGGCTGGATCTCGTAATTCTCGCGTCCCAGGTTCAGCAGGATCACCTTGATCTCGCCCCGATAGCCCGGGTCGATCGTCGCCGGCGCGTTGGGCACCGTGATGGCGTGCTTCAGCGCCAGTCCGCTGCGCGGCCGCACCTGCGCTTCATAGCCCGGTGGCAATTCGATACTCAATCCGGTCGGCACCGCCAACGGCACATTCGGAATCAGCGTTGCCGGGGAAACCGCGCGCAGGTCCATCCCGGCGTCCTCGGCCGGCCCGTGCGCGTATTCAGGAAGGACCGCCTGAGGCGACGTCCGCAGAATCTTGATCTTCATTGTGATTTAACATGATAACTTGACCAGCCCCGCCGAGAAACCAAAGCGCGTCATCACCGTGGCGCCCATGCCCAGTGAAAAGTGCGCCTACGCGCTGGCGCGCTACAGCCGCTCGCCGGATTCGATCCGTCAGTCGATCGAATGGGTGCGGACCCACAATTCGCAGTCATTTCTCGAGAGCTTCTACTTCCAATACGGACACGCCTCCATCGCCGACCTCGGTCATGTGGTGGTCTGCTTCGAGGGAATGTCGGAGCTGGCCGCCACCGAAATCGAAGACGAGAACCTGTGGGACGGCCAGGCGAAATCCTCCCGATACCAGGATTTTTCCCGTTCCGGATTCGTGACGCCGCCCGAGCTCACCGGAGAACAGGCCGCGGCCTATGCCAAGGCCGCCGGCGACCTGCTTGACGCCTACAATGCCGTCAATGCCCTCGCCGGCGACTACCTTACCCGCGTCCTGCCGCGTCCCGACGAGATGAAGCCCGAGGCCTACCGGCGGAATATCGCGGCGCGCGCCTTCGACGTAGCCCGCTACCTGCTGTTCTGGGGCATTCCTACCAACATCGGACAAGTGACCAGCATCCGCACGCTGGAGCGCCAGATCCGGCGCTTGAAAGCGTCCGAGTACGGGGAGCTGCGCAGCCTGGGCGAGGAAATCGGCGAAGCCTGCGCGCGCGAGCCGGACTGCGCCTGGACTCCGGACAATGCCCAGGAGCCGCTCGCGCCCACGCTGGCGCGGCATGCCGAAGTGGACGCCTACCTGGTCCGGTCCCGCGCGGATCTGCGCCAATGGGCGCAGCAGAATCTGCCGGCGCCCGCCGCCACGCCCGTGGAACTGGTGGATCTTGTCCGCCCCACCGAAACCGCGGCGGACATTGTGGCGACTCTGCTCTATCCAGCCACCACGCGTCCCTTCCGCGAGCTGTACGATATGGCGGCCGAGTGGAGCGCCGCCCGCCGCCGCGAAGTCATCGACCTGGCGCTGCAGTCCCGCACGCGCCGGGACGAGCTGCTCGCCGGCTTCCGCGGCGGCTTGTACGTTTACGACCTGGTCATCGACATCGGCGCCTACCGGGATCTGCACCGCCATCGCCGCTGCCAGCAGTTCCGGCAGCCCTACACGGGCGGCCTGGGCTACGATACGCCGGAGCTGGTGGAAAAGTGCGGGGCGGCTGACATCTATCGTGGAGCGATGGAATCGGCCTGGCAGGCGATGCGCGCTCTGGCCGCTCCCGGCTCACACTACCTGTTGCCCTTCGGCGCGCGGTCCCGCTTTCTGTTCAAGATGGATTTCGCCGAAGCGGAGTACATCTCCCGGCTCCGCAGCGGCGTGAAGGGACACTTCAGCTACCGCAACATCGCCTGGGAGATGAAGCGCAAAATGGAAGAGCTCGAGCCCGAACTGGGCCGTTTGATCGAGGCCACTCCGCCCTGGATCGAGGACCCGCTGCAAAGGTAGCGCCCCTCCGGCCAGCCAAAAGTGGCCGGCTGCGGCCTACGCCGCGAATCGGAAAGCCTCTATCATGAAGTCATGGAATACCCCATGCATATCGGCGGCAAGTCCGTCCGCAGCGCCGACCGCCGATCGGTGCAGTTGCCTTATGACGGGTCGGAAGTAGGCGCCATTTTCGAGGCCACCCGGGAGCAGGTCGACGCCGCCATGGCCGCGGCTGTTGCCGCCGCCCCTGTCATGCGCGAGATGACGCTCGACGAGCGGTCCGCCATCCTGCGACGGGCCTACCAGGCGCTGCTGGACGACCGGGACGAGATGGCGATGGCCGTCAGCTCGGAAACCGGCAAGCCGATCAAGGAGGCCAAGTTCGAAGTCGAACGGTCCGCTCTCACCTTGCTGTTCTCGGCCGAGGAGGCACACCGGCTGCATGGAGAAGTGGTCCCCATGGACGCCTCTCCCACGGGCAAAGGCCACTGGGCCATGACAGTCCGCGAGCCGCTGGGTGTCATCGCCGCGATCACGCCGTTCAACTTTCCGTTGAACCTGGCCATGCACAAGATCGGCCCCGCCCTCGCCGGCGGGAATACCGTGGTTCACAAGCCGGCGTCCACCACCCCTATTTCGGCGGTCCGCATGGCGGGCATCTTCGAAAAGTGCGGACTCCCCGCCGGAGCCCTCAACGTGATCACCGGCCCCGGCGGCGCCATCGGCGATATGCTGGTATTCGACAAGCGCATCGCCATGGTCACCTTCACCGGCAGTGTGGACGTGGGCCTTCGGATCCGCAATCTGGCCGGTATGAAGCGCGTCACGCTGGAGCTCGGTTCGAACTCGGCGGTCATCGTCGAAGACGACGCAGATCTCGACGAAGCCGTAGCCCGCTGCGTAGCCGGCAGCTTCGCCCACTCGGGCCAGGTCTGCATCTCTGTGCAGCGGATCTACGTCAACCGGAAGGTCCGCGGCCAGTTCGTGGAGCGCTTCGTCGAAAACGCACGGAAGCTGCAGATCGGCCATCCGCATTCTCCGTCCACCGACATCAGCTCCCTGATCACCGAAGGCGAGGCGGAGCGGGTTGAAAGCTGGATCCAGGAGGCGGTTGCCGCCGGAGCCAGGCTCGAAAGCGGCGGGGTGCGGAAACGCTCCACGGTGGAGCCGACGGTGCTCACGGAAGTGCCCGCCGGCGCCAAGGTTGCCTGCCGGGAAGCGTTCGGCCCGGTGGTGGGAATCAACTCGTACGAAACCCTCGATGAGGCCATCGCGCAAGTCAATGATTCCGAATACGGCCTGCAGGCGGGTATTTATACCCGGGACATCAGGAAAGCCTTCAATACCGCCCAGCGGGTACACGTAGGCGGCTTTATGATCAACGAGATACCGCAGTACCGCGTAGACCAGATGCCTTACGGCGGCGTCAAAATGAGCGGCGCCGGCCGGGAAGGCCCCAAGTACGCAATTGAGGAAATGACGGAACCCAAGCTCATCTGCTGGAAGATTTGAGAGCCCGCGGCGGCGCCTGCGCCAGCTGGTTGCGTACCCGCCGGGACTCCTCCTCCCGACGCCCGGTGGTGCGTCCGCAACTCCATGTCAAGCCGGACTCAAACGTTTCGGCGGCTCATGCGTCCAACCTGTTGTAAGACATATGGCCCAACCCGCGGCCGCGGTGGTAAGCGCTAGATTGGCCCCGAAAGTCGAAGAAGCCGAACTAATTCGGGCGGTGCAGCAGGGGGATCAGTCCGCCTTCGAGGCGCTGGTCCGCTCCTACGACCAGAGTGTGCTCGGCCTGGCCATGAACCTGTTGCGCTCTCCGGAAGACGCCCGGGACGCCTATCAGGAAGCCTTCTTGCGGGTTTACAAGAATATCCATTTGTTCCGGTTCGATTGCAGCTTCTACACCTGGCTGTACCGGATCGTGACCAACATCTGCCTGGATCACCTGCGCAAGCGGAAGATCCGGAAAGAGGAATCCGCCGTCGTCGAGACTTCCGACGGCGCCATCGACCGCACTTACGCGCTCGAGGAAAACCGTCCCGCCGGCGATCCGGAGAGGAGCCTGTGGAACCGGCAGCTCAACGCGCGGATCCTGGCTGCGCTGGAGGAGTTGACGCCGCGGGAGCGGATGGTTTTCGAACTGCGGCATTACCAGGGTATGCGACTCCGGACGATCGGAGAAATACTGGATACGACGGAAGAAGCCGCCAAGAATTGTCTTTTCCGCGCGACGCAGAAAATGCGCGCCGGATTGGGAGATTTTGCATGAACTGTGACTCCGTGAAAGAGCTGTCGCCCCTCTATCTGTACGGCGAGCTGGCTGCGCGGGAAGAGGACGATTTCGAGCAGCACATCCACGGCTGCGCTCCGTGCCGCGCCAACCTCGACCGGGAAAAATCGCTGCACCAGAACCTGGACCGCTTCCGGATGCAGCCGCCCTTGCAGTTGCTGGCGGAGTGCCGCCGCGACCTGTTCCGGCCCAAGCCGCCGGTATCGAAACCCACATTCGGGCAGGTATTCTCCGCCTTCTGGAATTCTCTCGGCATGGGCGCCCGTCCCGCCGGCGCGCTGGCGCTGGTGGCCATGGGCTTCTTCGCCGCCCGGTTGACCCCGCGCGAAGCCGGAGGCGCCAACCTGGCCTCGGTCACCGGAGAACCCATCCTGTCCACCATCCGTTCGGTGCAGCCGGACCCCTCCGGACGCGTGCAGATCGCGCTCGATGAGACGCGCCGGCGCATGGTCACCGGCAATTTGAGCGACGGCAATATCGAGCGGCTCATTCTCGCCGCCGTCCGGGATGAAAGCAACGCCGGCCTGCGCGTGGAGTCCATGGAACTGTTGAAGGATCGCGCCTCTTCGACGGAAGTGCGCGACGTCCTGCTGGGGGCCTTGAGAAACGATCCCAACCCGGGTGTCCGCTTCAAGGCCATGGAGGCGCTGCATGGCATGGGTTCGCAGCCGGAGGTCCGGCGGACTCTCTCCTACGTGCTGCAGAACGATCAGAACCCCGGGCTGCGGATTCAGGCTATCGACATCCTCACCCAGCAGCAGGATGCGGACCTCGTAGGCATGTTCCAGCAACTGGTGACAAAAGAGAGCAACAACTACGTCCGGCAGCGCTGCCAGAAAGCGCTCGAGGAAATGAACGCCTCGGTGGGAACCTTTTGATGGACCGGAAATTTCTCGTTCTGAATCTGGGATGGCTGCTGGCCGCGCCTCTCTTGGCCGGTGAAGAAGCCAGGCTCGCGCGCGACGGAGCGTTCTGGGTCCAGACCGTCACCGGCGCGGAGAATCTGTCGTCCAGCGGCCGGTTGAAAGTCTCTACCCGCGGCGCGGTCACGGTGCGCGGCGGCCCCGAGGGCCGCGTTCAATACACCGTCACCAAGCGCGTCAAGGCGCGCAGCGAATCGCAAGCGCGTCTGCTGCTGCGTCAGTTCCAGGTGAACGCCGTCCGCCAGGGTGACATGCTCCTTCTGGCGGTGGCCCATGGAGGCGAAGGCTGGAGAGCGGCCGAACTCCACGTCACCGCGCCCCGCGGGACGCCGCTCGTGATGCTGGAAACACACGGCGGGAAGGTGGATGCGTCCGATCTGAACGGCTCGGTGCAGGTGCAGAGCGGCGGGGGCGGGATCAAGCTCGACCGGATCGCGGGACCGGTGACCGCCAGAACCGCCGGCGGCGAGATCACGCTCGGCTCGATGGGCGGTCCGGTGCAGTGCGCAACCGCCGGCGGTCCGATCCGGGCCGAAACCATTCGGGGCGACGCCACGCTCGAAACCGCGGGCGGCGACATCACGGCCGGCGAGGTCGGCGGTGGCTTGCGCGCCACGACCGCGGGCGGCGGCATCCGCGTCACCCGGGCGGGCGGCGCCGTATCGGTCAACACGGCCGGCGGCGCGATCGAGATCGGTTCCGCGCGCGGCATGGTCGTGGCCGAAAGCTCGAGCGGCGCCATCCAGGTGGGAGCCCCCGGTGGAGTTCAGTGCGAGACCGGCGGCGGCGGCATTCGCCTCCTTAACGCTTCGGGTACCCTGCGCGCCACCACCGCCGTCGGCAACGTTATCGCCGAGTTGCTGGCCGGCGGCTCGCCGGAAGATTCCATGTTGGCCACCGGCCTGGGTGACATTATCATTTTTGTCCCGTCCAATTTAGGGATCAGAATTCTGGCGCGAACCGACTCGGGAGACTCCAAGCGGATCGTCTCCGAGTTCCCGGACGTGAAGACGAAGGTCAGTGGGCCGGTAGCGGTGGCCGAAGGCGCCATCAACGGAGGCGGCCCCTTGTTCCGGCTCTCGAGTTCGGGAGGCGTGATCTATATCCGTCGCCAGAAATAGAAAAGGAATATTAAAAAAATGCATCGAATGACATTGGTTTTACTCACATTGTTGCTTTCTGGAAACCTGGCCTCTTTCGCGCAGCCCGTTCCGCCAACGCCTCCGGCCCAGCCCGTCCCTCCGGCTCCGCCCGCTCCCACCCGCGTCAAGAATCCCCGCGTGATGATTCAGGCCGCCGGCTCCAGCTTTCTGGGCGTGGGAGTGAGCGAGATCGACTCCGAGAGAGCAAAGGCGCTCAACCTCAAAGAGGAGCGTGGCGTCGAGGTCAAAAACGTGGACGAGGACAGTCCGGCGGCCAAGGCCGGCGTCAAGGTGGGCGACGTCGTGCTCGAATATAACGGACAGCGCGTCGAAGGGACCGAGCAGTTCGTGCGCTTCGTGCGCGAGACCCCGGTCGGGCGTTCCGTCAAGCTGCTCATTTCCCGCGGCGGGGCGACTCAGACGCTGACCGCGGCAATCGGCTCGCGGCCTTCAAATACGATGTTTCTCGGCGGCGATGACTTTCGCTTCAAGATGCCCGAGTTTCACATGCCGGATGTGCCCCGCGCCGTCATGTCCTGGCAGAGCCGGTCGCTCGGAGTGGAGAGCGAATCGCTCAATTCTCAATTAGCGGAGTTCTTCGGGGTCAAAGAGGGCGTGCTGGTGCGCTCCGTAATCAAGGGGACAGCCGCCGAAAAGGCTGGCCTGAAAGCCGGCGATGTCATCACAAAAGTCGGGGATAAAAAGGTAGCCAACCCGAAAGACATTGCCAACGCGCTGCGTTCCGTGACCCCGGGCAAGGCATTCCCGGTCACCCTCATGCGCGATCGCAAAGAGACCACGGTCTCGGCAACCCTCGACGAAAAATCTTCGGACGGCACACGCGGCCGGGTGGTCCGAATGGATCGCATGACCCTGTAGCGCACTCGTGTTTTCGCGCAGCCCGGCGCGGGTTTTTCAGCCGCACCGGCCGTTCATGGTTGCAGTGCCTGTCCGGGCTGCTTGCCGTAATTCACCCAGTCCGTGTAGGAGGCCACCGGATCCTCGATCGGCAGGTCCATGGCATTATGCATCACGTTGTACATCTTCCAGAAGCCGATCACCAGCACGATTTCCATCACTTCCTGCGGCGTGAAATGGCTCGCCAGTTTTGCCCGCAGTTCGTCCGTGACCGCGGCTGCATCCACGCTGGCCGCGCGCACGAACTCCATGGCTACGGCCTCCCGCTCATCCCGGGGACCGTTCGGATCGAGCGTCTCCGCTAACTGCTGGTCTTCGTACCCCCAGCGCCTCGTCAGCGTGCAGGCATGATGAGACGTGCAATAGGCGCATCCGTTCACTTGGCTGGCCACCAGCGCCAGCCTGTACTTGAGGTGCTCTCCGAGGGAATTGCGCTCGTCCCGCATGATGCCGTTGTTCAGCCGGAACAGGTGCTCCCCGATCCACGGCACGTGTAGGTACAGCTTGATCGCGTTGGGCAGGAATCCCATGCGAGCCTGATAGTAAAACACGTCTGGTCGCACGTGAATCGGAACGTGCTCCAGGCTCTTGCCGATCGGCGGATAGGGAATGAAGGCTTGCGACTGTCCTCCATCGGCGACCGTGTCGATAGGTTTCGGGGCTGTTTCCTGAGCAGGCGTCATGCTGCCATTATCATCCATGCGATCTCCCGTGCGGCCCAGTGTCCGTTAACCGAATATTAATCTGATTCCTATTGACCACCACCTAATTGTGGGTTATTATCCAAAAGCTGGAGGAAATCACGACGATGATCGCCTATAGTCGAGGATCGAAACACCTCGCTGGTGCAGCTTCCCTGAAGCACTGTATGCCGGCGATGATCGGCGCCTTTGGCTGCCAAAAGGATATAGCTCAACTGGTTAGAGCAACAGCCTGACAAGCTGTCGGCAGCGGGTTCGACTCCCGCTATCCACACCACTGCCTGCTAAGGCATTCAACGGGTGACCCGGGCTTCGCTCCAGTCCCAAAGGACGCCGGTGGTTTCGGCCATCGCTTCCTCGACGGACACCGCCGGCCGAGCTCTGCGCTTCTCCTGAAACTGCCGTCCGCAAGCCGCGAAATGAAGGGTTCCGCGCGGCGGCGGTGAGCTATGGGATTGGCCCGCAAAACCGCCGGGGGCGGAGTCCGGGGAACTCGACACTTTTGCATTTGTTTCAACGCCAGGAAAGGAGGAAACGTTTATGGTACGGCGTGTATTGGTTGGAGACAACGAGCGGGTTTTACTGATCCGCAAAAAGCGGTTCGAAGACATTCTGGGACCCGGCGAGTACTGGATGTTCACGCTGGGCCGCCGCATCGAGCGGGAGACTTTCAACACCAAGGACCTGGTGTTCACCAGCGTCTGGGCGGACTACATTCTGCGCGAGCAGTCTGAGCTGGCGGCGCGGTACTTCACCGTGATCGACACGTCGGACTCGCAGGTTGCCGTCGTGTACCTGGATGGCAAGCTCGCTCGCGTGGTGAAGCCCGGAACCCGCGTCCTCTACTGGCGCGGGGCCGTGAACGTGTCCTTCGACCTGATCGATGTGCGCGACGAGCCCGAAGTTCCCGAGCGGCTCGTACCCGCTTTGGTCCGCCTGGGGCGGGAAGCGGGTGTCACCTTCGCCGCGGTGGACGAAGGGAAGCGCGGCCTCGTGTACCTCGACGGGCGTCTGGCGCGCGAGTTGGACGCCGGAACGTACGGCTTCTGGAACGTGGTCAGTGCGCCCCGTATCGATGTGATCGAGGTGCGGCGGCAGACGGTGGAGGTGTCCGGTCAGGAGATCCTGACCAAGGATAAGGTGACCGTCCGGGTCAACATCTCGGCGGTATACGAAATCGTGAACATTGTCACGGCTCGTTCCGGCGTGAAGGATGTGAACGAGCACCTGTACCGTACGCTGCAGATCGCGGTTCGCCAGACCCTGGGCAAGCGCACGCTGGAAGAGGTACTCGCGGAAAAGGCGGACATCGATGAAACGGTGTCGGCCGAAGTGCGCCGCGAAATGGAAGGCTATGGTGTTCGCATGGGTGCCATCGCGCTCAAGGACATCATCCTCCCCGGAGACATCCGCGACATCCTCAACCAGGTAGTGACGGCGGAGAAGCAGGCGCAGGCCAACCTGATCCGCCGGCGCGAGGAGACGGCGGCCACGCGGTCGCTGCTCAACACGGCCAAGCTGATGGAGGACAACCCTCTGCTGGTGCGGCTGAAGGAACTCGAGACGCTGGAAAAGATCGCCGACAAGGTGGGGAAAATCTCCATCGTCGGCGGACTGGACACGCTGCTCGAGCGCACGGTAACGCTGCGGCCCAAGGTGTAAGAGCCGGGGCGGGTCGGGGGCCGGCAGGCGGAAACGCCGTCTGCCGGCCTCGAATTGCTGCCGTCAACCAACCTGCCGGCCGCTTCGCGGAACCCTCACTTGAGCAGCATGTACGTCACTAACGCCGCGGCCACCTGCTGCCGTTCGTCGTCGAAAAGATCCACCCGGCCCACGCATAGAGTCGATCCCATTCGCAGAATCCTGGCCCGCGCCGTGATCTTTCCCGACGTCACCGGACGCATGTAGTTCAGCTTCATCTCTACCGTGGTAGCCGCCGGACGGCCCAGCCGCGTCGTGATCGCAATGCCCACGGCCGCGTCGGCCATTGTCGCCGTGACGCCTCCGTGCAGGACGCCGTGCGCGTTCATCAATTCCGGCCGCAGCTTGCAATCGATCGTGACGCCGTCCTGGTGGACGCGCACAAGGCGGATCCCCACAAGCTGGTTGAAGGCCATTCCTCGGACCCTGTCGCGCATCTGCTGCAGCGACAATGCTGGTTTTTCCGATTTCAAGAGTGACTCATTTTAGCAAAGCGCCCGGTGCTGAACCGATTCCGAGGCATGATACGAGCTGCGCACCAGCGGGCCCGCTTCCACGTGCTTGAACCCCATGGTCAGGCCCGCGCGCCGAAATTCGGCGAACTCGGCCGGAGGAACGTAGCGCACGATCGGCAGGTGCTTCGGCGAGGGACGCAGGTACTGGCCAAGAGTCAGGATATCGACGCCATTTGCGCGCAGGTCGCGCATCACCGCCAGCGTCTCGTCCGCCGTTTCCCCCAGTCCCAGCATCATGCCCGATTTGGTTGGCGTTCCGGGGGAGATCTGCTTGGCGTAGGCCAGTATTTCGAGCGACCGCTCGTAGCGCGCGCCCAGGCGCACCTGGCGGTAGAGGCGCGGCGCCGTTTCCGTGTTGTGGTTGAGCACGTCCGGCGCCGCCTCCATCACCGTCGCCATGGCGGCCAGGGAGCCTTGAAAATCCGGCACCAGCGTCTCGACGCCGCATCCGGGTACGCGCCGGCGGATGGCCTGGATGGTGAGCGCGAACAGCTCGGCGCCGCCGTCCTTGCGGTCGTCCCGGTTCACGCTGGTGATGACGGCGAAGCGCAGCCCCATGGCTGCGACCGCTTCGGCCACCCGGCGAGGCTCGTCGTAATCCACTTCGAGCGGCGCTCCTTTCTGGACCGCGCAGAATCCACAGCGCCGCGTGCAGACGTTGCCGAGGATCATGAAGGTGGCGGTCCGTTGATTCCAGCACTCGCCTACGTTGGGGCAGGCCGCGCTCTCGCAGACCGTGTGCAGCTCCAGGCGGTCGATCAGGGACTTCAGCTGTCGATAGTTCTCGCCTGCCGGAGCAGGCGCGCGAAGCCACTCCGGGCGCTGCGGCTTGGGTGTAATGGAAACCAGCACGTCTGCTTTCATCTTATCCGGTTCTCGAAGATCCGGTCCGGATGAAAGTCTTCGACCAGCGGCAGCCACTCCCCGGAACGCTCCAGCGCCTTCTCGGGAATCAGGCCGATCAATTCGCAGCCGGCGATCCCGACGCCTTGTGACGCCGCCCGGTCGCGCACTTCCGTGAACACCTGGTGGACCGGCGTCCGCTCGAAGTCGGTCAGATTCATGCTTACCTGCGCCAGATTGCGGGAGGCGAGGCTGACCCCCATCGCCTTCACGAAGGGCAGTCCGCCGGAGGACGTCCGAATCTGGCCGGCTATGGCGCGGGCGATCCGCACGTCGGGAGTTCGCAGGTTGATGTTGAAGGCGATCAGGAACTTTCGCGCCCCCACCGCCACGGCGCCGGCAGTCGGGTGCAGCTCCGCTTCGCCGAAATCGGGGAGCCGGGAAGGATCGGTACGGACCGCCTCGCGCAACCCTTCGAATCCGCCCCGCCGGACGTTCTCCAGATTGACTCTCTCCGGCCGCCGCGCGGCTGCTTCGTAGAGGTACACCGGCACGCCCAGCCGCCGCCAGATCTGCTCGCCCGCCATCGTGGCCAGGCCCGCGCAGGCTTGCAGCGAGATATCTCGCGCGGGAATGAAAGGGACCACGTCGGCCGCGCCGATGCGCGGATGCACGCCGGACTGCCGCGTCAGATCGATTGCTTCCACCGCGCGGGCAGCCGCCCGTATGGCAGCCTCCACGGCCGCTTCGGGCTGGCCCGCGAAAGTGATCACCGAGCGATTGTGGTCGGGATCGAGCGTCACGTCCAGAACCGAAACGCCGCCGGCCGATGCGATGGACTCCGCGATGGCGTCCACCTTCTGTCTGTCGCGCCCTTCCGAGAAATTGGGCACGCATTCGACCAGCGGTCCTGTCATGGAATTTCCATGGTACAGGGTTCCAATACGGGCGCGGTATCCTGACTGCAAGATGATGAAGACCGTGGCTCTGCCATCCGGAAAACGCGTGCCCGCTCTGGGAATCGGAACCTGGAAGATGGGTGAGAATTCCCGTCTGCGCTCCCGGGAGATCGCGGCTCTGCGGCGCGCCATCGATCTCGGGATGACCGTTATCGACACGGCGGAAATGTACGGAGAAGGGGCTGCCGAGGAGTTGATCGGCGAGGCCATCATGGGCCGCCGACAGGAAGTCTTTCTGGTGAGCAAAGTATATCCCCACAACGCGACCCGGCGCGGAACGGCGGATGCCTGCGAGCGCAGCCTGCGGCGGCTGGGAATCGATTCGATCGATCTGTACCTGCTGCACTGGCGCGGATCGGTTCCGCTTTCCGAAACCCTGGACGCCCTCGCGGCGCTGCAGGCGTCGGGCAAGATCGGATCGTACGGCGTCAGCAATTTCGATACATCCGACATGGAAGAGGCTTGGGCGCTGGATCAGGGCCGCCGGATTGCCGTCAATCAGATCCTCTATAACCTGACCCGGCGCGGCCCGGAGATCGATCTTCTGCCCTGGTTGCGGAGCCGCGGAGCGCCTGTGATGGCGTACTCGCCGATAGAACAGGGTCGGCTGCTGCGCAACCCCAAGCTGGCCGCGCTGGCGCAGCAGCGGGGAGCGACTCCGGCGCAGATCGCGCTGGCATGGCTGCTGGCGCAGCAGGACGTCCTCGTGATTCCGAAGGCTGGTGAGCTCGGGCATGTCGACGAAAACCGCGCCGCCGCGGACATCGTGTTGACCCGCGAAGACCTCTCCGCCCTGGACATCGCGTTTCCACGCCCGCTGAAGCGCAAGCCTCTCGAGATGCTGTAAGGACCGCAAGACTAAAATCAAGAAATGACCACCCCCTACGACGCCATCATTATCGGAACCGGCCAGGCAGGGCCCCCGCTCGCTGGACGCCTCACAGCGGCAGGCATGAACGTCGCCGTCATCGAGCGGAACCTGATCGGGGGCACCTGTGTCAACACGGGCTGCATTCCCACCAAGACGATGGTTGCCAGCGCATACGCCGCCCACCTGGCGCGCCGCGGGGCCGAGTACGGCGTCACCATCGGAGGAGCAGTCAGCGTGGACATGAGGCAGGTCAAGGCGCGCAAGGATAAGATCTCCGGGCAATCGCGGAACTCGGTCGAGAACTGGCTCAAGGATATGCGGAACTGCACGGTTTATAAGGGCAGCGCCCGCTTCGAGTCGGCGCGTGAAGTGAGCGTGAACGGCGCGACGCTCTCGTCGGACAAGATATTCATCAACGTGGGCGGCCGGGCAGTCGTGCCCGATCTGCCGGGCGTCAACGAAGTTCCGTATCTCACGAACAGCTCCCTGATGCATGTCGATTTCCTGCCGCGTCATCTGCTGATCGTCGGCGGAAGCTACATCGGCCTGGAGTTCGGGCAGATGTTCCGCCGCTTCGGCAGCGAGGTCACCATCATCGAAAAGGGCCCGCGCCTGATCCCGCGCGAGGATGAGGACGTCTCGGCGGCCGTCAGGGAAATTATGGAGCGGGAAGGCATCGCGGTCCGGCTGAACTCGAACTGCATTCGCTTCTCGAAGCGCGGAGACGAGATCTTCGCCGGTATCGACTGCGCCGAGGGGAGTCCCAAGATAGCCGGATCGCACCTGCTGCTGGCGGTGGGACGCCGTCCCAACACCGATGACCTCGGCCTCGACAAAGCGGGTGTGGCTACGGACAAGCACGGAAACATCGTGGTGGACGACGAACTGCGTACCAACGTGGCCGGCATTTGGGCGCTCGGCGATTGCAACGGCCGCGGCGGATTCACCCACACTTCCTACAACGACTTCGAAATCGTCGCCGCCAACCTGCTCGACCACGACCCGCGCCGTCTCAGCGACCGCATCATGGCCTACGCGTTGTACATCGATCCGCCGCTCGGCAGAGCAGGCATGAATGAGGCGGAGGTCCGCAAGAGCGGCCGCAAGGCGCTGATCGGCTACCGTCCCATGACAAAGGTGGGCCGCGCCGTGGAGAAGGGTGAAACGCAGGGGTTCATGAAGATCCTGGTGGACGCGGATACCAGGCTGATTCTGGGCGCGTCGATCCTCGGCACGGGCGGTGATGAAGTCATCCAATCGATTTTGGACGTCATGTACGCCAAGGCGCCCTACACCGTGATCTCCCGGGCCATGCACATTCACCCAACGGTGTCCGAGCTGATTCCGACCATGCTCGGGGAAATGAAACCTCTCTGAGAGCTGCCCCTACTCCACCACCAACTGCGCCAGGGTCCCGGTCACGCGCATCGATTTCGATCCGTTCGAGAGCTGCAGCAGGAGCCGGCCGTCGTCCTGAGTAGCGCCCCGGCCGATATACAGGTCGGGCCCGATCGAGAGCTGGAGCTCGGTGAAGCGGAGCTTCGGCCATTCCAGCCGATAGCAGCCGGTGGCGTTCTTGCAGAAATTCAACTCGCGGCCGCTGAAAGAGCCCTCAGCGCGCGCTCGGGTCAACAGCTCCCCTCCGGTTCCGGAAGTGCGAATCACGCCGTCGGCGTCGATTTTGCCGCCTTTGAAATCGACCGAGTCGGCCAGAAAGTTGACACGATAGGAAGGCTCATGACCCCTGAGATCGACGAAGGCGCCGCCGTAAAGGATTCCGTTTTCCGTACGCGCTTCCATGTTCCGCAGTTCCACGTGAACGCCGTCCCAGAGGATCCGCATCTTGAGCTGCGACAAAGTAGCGTCTCCGGCGGTCAATTCGCCGATCTGCACGGTTCCGTCCATGAAGCGGGTCGCCAGCCAGGGAGGGATCTCGGGCCTGCCGAATCCCAGCGTGCGGGCCAGGAATCCCCGCTCGCGGCGGAGCGTCGGCATGAGCAGGCGTTCCAGCCCGGCGGCGTCGATGGCGGGAATGATCAGGCGAAAGCGGTGCGGATGCGCGGCTTTCGGTTCATAACGGTAGTCGCCGGACAATTCGGTCGTCCCCACCCGGCCAACCAGTTTGTCTACCCAGAGCTTGGCCCCATCCAGCCGCGCGGCCGCGCTGCGAACGCGCAGCGGCTGCGCCAGTCCGGGCAGAGCGATCTCGGCGCGCGCGAGTTGAATCTGCCCGCTCCATCCTTCTTCGATGGAAGGCCCGCGGCGATAGCGGAGCTTGCCCTTCCATACACCCGAGTTGAGCGCCTCGAGCAGGGGGGCCGGCAGCCGGGCGGCATGCGTCCGGATCGCCGCGATGGTCATGGAGTCGCTGGCCACGTCCAGCTGGAATTCCTGGCTGGTCAGCCGGTAGTCCGCCTCGATACTGGCCTCGCTTTCGGCCGCCCGGGCCAGCGCCGGTTCCAGATGGATGCGGCTGCCGTCGAACAGTACTTTGGCTTCGTCGAATTCCACGGGAGGGGAATTCGGGAAAGCCACCGCCGCGTCATGAAAAGCGATCTGCCCCTGCAGGTTCTCCCAACCGGACCAGCTCACGGCCCCTTCCAGCGTTCCGGCCAGCTTCAAATCCGGCGGCAGAGGCGCGCCCATGTGACGCGCAATGGCCACCAGCGGCTCGGCCGGGAAGCGATTCCAGGTCAGTCCCAAGGCCCACCGCGGCTCGATCAGATAGTTGGCCACGCGGTAGCGCACGGTAAACGGCATGACCGGGGATTGCGATTCGATTTCCAGCCGTTGACCGCCCAGGTCCAGACGGCCCCGGAAATGGAGCGGCCAGCCGTCCCCTTTCATGGGCATCTGGTCCCAGCGGTGCAGTTCCTGAAGCTGCAGGCTGCCGCTGATGCGGATTTCGTTCGGCGGACCGGCCAGCTGCACGCGCGAGGCGACTGCGCCGTGGATACCCACATCGCGTCCGAAAATCAGCGCGCTGATCTCGCTCAGTGCGCTCTTCTCCATCTCGAGATCGAAGTCCACGCGCTCCGGACGCCAGCGGCCCCTCCCGCTCACGCTCTGCTGGTAAGGGCGCGCCGCCCGATCCGTCCGGCCGGGCTCGCCGGAGAAGCGCAGTTCCCAGCCGGCGGCGCCGCTCGATCCGGCTATTGCATCGAGGTCCACGTTGTCGGCATAGAAAACCGACTTCGTGTCGCCGAATTTGAAATTGATGCGCGCGTCGCGCACTTCGACCCTGGGAAGAGACGCCACCAGCCCCGGTGTCATCACGGACTCGAAATTCCAGTGCCCGGAGTCTCCTTTGACCAGATTCACGATCGGGGAATTCAGGCGGACGGAAGCCAGTTGCAGCTTCCCGGTCCATAGGGATCGCAATTGCAGGCGCGCGTCGAGCGATCCGTCGGGCGTCAACTGCGTGATGGGCTCGATGCCGAACGCGGGATTCTCCGCGATTTCCACGTCGCTGACGGTGAAGCCCAGGCCGCCGAAGACCGTGAATCGCGCTTTGCCGATCTTGACTTTGCGCCCCAGCGAAGTTTCGAGCGCCTTGCTGATTCGTTCGCCGAAAGGGTCCGCGTCGAAGAAGGGCGCGGCCACCCCCGCGGCGATGAAAAACGCCGGCGCCCACAGCAGCCAGCGCCAGGGACTCTTGCGGGCGGTCATGCAGTTTCGAGCAGACGGCTATAGGCGGCGGCGTCGTCTACGTCGTCGAGTATGCCCGGGTCGTTCACGTCGACGAAGCAGACCGCGTCCGCGTGGCGGTTGACCACCTGTCGTGCCTGGGAATCGGGGGACAGCGCAAGAAAATCGTCCATCAGCTTGCGGTTGAAAAAGATAGGATGTCCGCGGCGGCCCCGGTAGCGGGGTATGGCCAGCGGCGCGTTGGGAGCGGCAAGCAGCCCGGCGATGGTTCCAGGCTGCACGTTGGGGTGATCGACCAGGGTGAACAGCACGCCGGCGGAGGATTCCGGAACCATCCGCAGGCCGCACTGCATGGACGAGAGCTGGCCCGACTCGTAGGCCGTGTTCTCGGCGAACAGGGCCCGCTCGGGGTGGCGAACTCCTGCGCGGATGCGCCCGGCCTCGTGCCCCACCACGACAATCACGGGATCGCAGAATCCGGAAAACAGACCGGTGAGATTGTCCAGAAAAGTTTCCCCGCGATAATCGAGCAGCGCTTTCGGTGAGCCCATGCGGGAGGACTTGCCGGCCGCCAGGATCAGTCCGGCGGTCACTTTACGAGCGCCTGCCGGGCCTCCCCGTCAAATATCGACATGGAAAGCGCGCGCCAGTTCGAAGGCGGATTCCGGCGAACGGCGATCATCTCGGCGGCTACCGAGATGGCGATCTCCTCCGGTGAAATCGCTCCGATCTCGAGTCCCATCGGCGCGTGGATACGGGCCAGCTGATCCCGCGTCAATCCATCCTTCTCCAGCTCCTTGATCACGGAGATCACCTTGCGCTTGCTGCCGATCATGGCGACATAGCGCGCCGGCGTGCCCGCCGCCCATCGCAGCACGCGCATGTCGTCCCGATGTCCCCGGGTGACGATGATCAGGTAGGTCGATTCGTGAATCGTGAGCCTGGGGAAAACGTCTTCGTACTCCAGCGCGAAAATCTCGTCGGCGTCGGGGAAGCGGTCGCGATTGGCGAAGGTCTCGCGATTGTCGACGATAGTGGTCGAGAATCCCGCCATGCCGGCCACTTTGCACAAGCTCTTGGAGATGTGTCCGGCCCCGAAAATGATCGCGGCCGGAGCGGGAATTACGGGCTCGACGAACACGTCGAGCTGCCCGCCGCAGATGAGACCGTTGTCGTAGGCGGCGTCCTGCCCCAAATTGAAGCTCATGTGCTTCGACTTTTCGGTTTCCATGACCTCTCGGGCGGCGTTCCAGACTTCGGCCTCGACGCAGCCGCCGCCGATCGTGCCGATCATGGAGCCGTCCTCGCGCACCAGCAGCTTGGCGCTCTCGAAGCTCGGGATCGAGCCGCGAACCTGCACGATCGTGGCGATTGCGCACTTCTGCCCCAGCTTTCGAAGCCGAATCAGCTCGTCGTAAACGTCCATCCGCTTGAATTATACCGTAGGCCCCCGGCCGCACGATCATGAGGCAGCCATAGCCGGCCGGTTGGACGCTCCCGGCGTGTCATGGCTTCCGTACAGGGTTGACGAAAACCGCCTGCTAAGATTTAAGGTGACGGTATGAATGTCAACGATCTGACGAGTGTGGTGTCCGGCGGTGTGACCGCCCTCGCGCTCGTCTCCATCGGTCTGGCGCTCTCCGTCATCATCGCGCGCCGCGAAACGCAGGAGTACCGCGGACCGCTGATTGTCCTGGCTCTTTTCTTCCTCTCCGCGGGCGCCACTCAGGCGCTAAGCCTTGTCGACGCTGGAAGATCTCAGGTCTGGTGGTCCGCATCCACGGCCATTCTGTCGGTGGCGGCGGCAGCCCTCGTGATCGTCAATCTGCCGCATTACGTCCGGATGCGAAAGATGGCGGAAGAACTGCGTGGACAGGCCGGCTTTCTCGAGGAGCAGCAGGCGCTCTTGCAGGCGATCCAGGATTCGGTCTCCGACGGGATCATGCTCATCAGCGAAGCCGGACAGATCAAGGCCTTCAACGCCGCCGCCTTGCGAATCCTGTGGGGCCAGGAAGGCCCGCTCTCCAAGCCTCTGCCGGAAATGAAAGACCAGGCCATCCAGGCCCTGGCCAAGGGCCAGCCCGATCAGGACATCGTTCGCTGGGAGGGCCGCTTCATCGAGCGCTTTGCGACGAATGTGCCCGGTTACGGCCGCCTCTACGTCTTTCGCGATATCACCCAGCGTCGCCAGCTCGAGGAGCAGCGGCTTCGGCTTGAGCGCGTGATCAACAGTATGAACGAGGGCTTTGCCGTCGTCTCTTTCGATACCATGCGGATCCTGTCCACCAATCCCGCCATGGAAAAGATTTTGGGCTATGAGAAAGGCGAGCTGGCGGGAATCGAATTCTCCGAAATCCAGGCCGGCGACGAAGCCGCCCGGAAGGCGGCCGTGGAGAACATTGCGCGCATCGTTTCGAAGGACGGCTTCTGGGAAGGTGAAATCCGGAACCGGCGCAAGGACGGCGGCGAGCTGATCGCCCACGCTACCGTCAGCCTCGTTCGCGAAGGGGAATCGCAGTATTTTTCCTGCATCCAGGTGGACATTACCGAGCAGAAGCGGCTGCAGGAGGAGAAGGATCGCCTGCAGGTCAAGCTGATGGAGACCCAGCGTCTCGAGAGCCTCGGAAGGCTGGCGGAAGGGGTCGGCCACGAATTCAACAACCTGCTGACCGGAATCATGGGGAACGCCGGACTGGCGCTCGATCTGGCCATGCCGGGGGATCCGATCAGCACCATGCTCGAGGATGTGATGCGGGCCAGCGAAAGGGCGGCCGCGGTTTCGCGGCAACTGCTGGCTTTCTCGGGAAAGACGGGACGCTTCGTAGTGAATCCGGCCAATTTGTCGGAGCTGATTGAGGAGCTGGCAGGCCTCGCCCAGGCTTCGATCTCGAAAAAGGTTCAGTTCAAGATGGACCTGGCGAGAAACCTGCCCTTGATCGAGTTGGATATGACGCAGATTCGGCAGATGGTTCTGAATCTGATCGCCAACGGAGCTGAAGCCATCGGTGACGCCCCCGGGACCGTGCGTGTGAGCACCAGTATGGAGGATATCGAAACGGGATATCCGGCCGATTTTCTCAGCGCTGCGCCCCTGCGCCCCGGCCGCTACGTGCGGCTGGAAGTCAGCGACGACGGCTGCGGCATGGATGAAGAAACACGCGCACACATTTTTGACCCGTTCTTCACCACCAAGTCCGCGGGCCGGGGATTGGGTCTGGCCGCAGTGTTGGGAATCGTGCGTTCGCACCGCGGCGCGATCAAAGTGTCGAGCACGCCGGGTCGGGGCACTTCCGTGTTAGTCCTGTTCCCGGTCGCCGGCGCGCGGGCGCCGATAAGCCTGTCCGCAAACTCCCTCGACCGCTCCGGAGGAAAGGGCACCATTCTCGTGGTGGAAGACGAGCCCATCGTGCGGCGAACGACCCTGGCGGCGCTGACACAATACGGCTTCGAAGTACGATCGGCGGAGAACGGCGCCGTGGCCGTGGAGATGTTCCAGGAGATGGCGGACCAGATCTCGCTGGTGCTGCTCGACGTGGTCATGCCCGTCATGGGCGGCGAGGAAGCGCTGGGGCACATCAAACGCATTCGGCCCGATGTCCCGGTGGTGATCTCGAGCGGGCATAACGAAGTGGAATCGATCGAACGATTTGCGCAAGCCGACGTGGACGGTATTCTGACGAAACCGTTCACCGCGCGCCAGTTGGTGGAAAAGGTGGGGGGCGCGCTGGAGAAGCACGCAATCCGCCGGGGCGCGGGATAGGCCTCTCTTTCGGCGCTTGGACACCCGGTGTTCCGTGTGCAGTTTACACAGCGGCCGGAACCGGCGCGGTCCGCTTTTCGAGCATCGGAAACATCCCGAACAGCGCGATCACGTGGAGAGCGCCCATGAACACAAACATCGGCGTGTATCCAAAGTTGGTAACCACGAACCCCGGAATCACCGCCGAGAAAAGAAATCCGCCAATCCCGCCGGCGCATCCTCCGATCCCGGTGACGGAGGCGACCGCCTCCTTCGGAAAGCTGTCGGACGTAATCGTGTACAGGTTGGCCGACCAACCCTGATGCGCCGCGGTTGCCAGCCCCACCAGCGCGATGGTGAGAACCGCGCCGGGCGCAAATACCGCCATCGCCGCTACCGGCATGCAAAAGGCGCAGATCGCCATGGCCGCGCGGCGCGCTTTCCGGGTTTGCCAGCCCTTGCGAATGAGATATCCGGACAGCCACCCTCCACCCACGCTGCCGAAGTCCGCCATCAGGTACACGACCGGCAGCGCCCAGCCGATCTGCTTCAGGTCGAACTTCCTCACATCGTACAGATAGGGCGGTAGCCAGTAAAGATAAAACCACCACACCGGATCGGTAAGAAACTTCCCAAGAGCGAACCCCCAGGTCGGCTTGGAGCGTAGCGCTTCCATCCACCCCGTGCCCGCGACGGCCGGAGGCTCATCGTCTTCCATCCGGGCCGGCGCCCGATAGATCGCCAGCCAGACCACCAGCCAGACCAGGCCCAGTGAGGCTGTCATCATGAAGCACGCGCGCCATCCGTAAATCGTGCTCAGGGCCACGAAGGCGGGCGGGCCGACCATGGACGCCACGTTCGTTCCGGCGTTGAAGATACCCGTGGCGAAAGCACGGTCCTTGGCCGGAAACCATTCCGCCACCGCCTTGATCGCCGCGGGAAAGTTCCCCGCTTCTCCCAAGCCCAGAAGACCCCGCCACAGGGCGAGCGCCGCCACCGACCCCGAGAGCGCGTGCAGACCCGCCGCCAGCGACCACCAGAGAATCGACAGCGAGTAGCCGAGGCGCGTGCCGAATCGATCGATCAGCTTGCCCGCCATCAGAAATCCGGCCGTATAGGCGATCTGGAATGCGCCGGTGATGTTCCCGTAATCCTGGTCCGTCAGGCGCAGTTCTCCGCGAATGACGGGGAGCATGACGGCAAGCACGATGCGATCCAGGTAGTTGATGGTGGTGGCAAAAAACAGCAGCGCCAGGATGGTCCAGCGATATGTGCTTGCGGTCGGGGAACCCACCACCGGATTATAAGATAATGCCGAAGGCCGTGATACTCGCCGCTGGCCGCGGAAGGCGCATGCAGGGTCTGACGGCCGCGGTTCCCAAGCCGATGCTTCCCGCCGGTGGACGGCCGATCCTCGAAAGGCTGCTCGTCGGGTTGATCGAAGCCAGATATTCTGAGGCCTTGATCGTCACCGGCTACAGGGCGGAAGCGATCGAGGAATACTTTCGCGGCTTTCGGATGCCGCTGCGGTTCGTCCGCCAGTCCCCCATCGACGGAACCGCCACCGCTGCCCTTCTGGCGCGAGACTTCGTGGACGGGGATGACTTTCTGCTCACCTTCGGCGATATCCTGACAGGCGCGTCCTGCTACCGCGAAATCCTGGATGCCCTGGCGCGCCAGCCCGAAATCGAAGGCGTGCTCGGCGTGAAGGATGTGGACGATCCTTACCAGGGCGCCGCCGTCTATGCGGATACTTCGGGCCGGGTGACCCGCATCGTGGAAAAACCGCCGCGCGGATCATCTACAACTCGATGGAACAGCGCCGGGCTCTATGCGTTTCGCCGCTCGATTTTTGACGAGCTGGAGAAGGCGCCGCGGTCGCCGCGCGGCGAGTACGAGCTGACCAGCGCGATTGTTCAGCTCATCGAAAAGGGAAAATGGCTTCGCTTGTTCCCCATCGAAGGCCCATGGCGCGATATCGGGCGACCCGAAGACCTGGAATCCGTACGGCATTCACAGGATCTTGATGACCACTTTTGAGGGGATAGGCGCCCGCTAAAAATGCCGTAACATTCCGGCATTTTGTCGCATTATATATTTGGGGGCGCATTCCAGCGCCGGGCGTTACCGAACGCCTCGAACACGCAGATTGCGGCCCCTACCCCGGAACCGGCCACATTTCCCCACACTCGAATACCTTGAACCGCTGCGCGGGCCGATGGCCGAGCATGTGCTCGATAAAGCGGTCGATGCGCCCCGCCGGATAGTTCATCGGAACCAGCCAATGGGCTCCGATGTCCTCGGCGAGCTGCGCCGCTTCCGCAATTTCGAAGGCTCCCGGCCTGCCGCCGATCGGGAGCAGCGCCACCGTTACGGTGTAAGGTCTGAGGCGCGACACCAGGTCCGGATACGGTACGCAGGCTCCGGCATGGTATATCGTCAGCCCGCCGAAACGGATGAGATAACCCAGGTAGGGGAACCCGCCCAGGGGAGTCCAATCCAGCTGATCGGCAGCCGAGGGCACAGCGTAAATACGATCGTCCAGATATTCGACCCGTAGTCCCGAATCGGTGGTCACCATGCGGCTGTACGGAATTCCGAGTTGGTACACTTGTCCGGCTGCGCTTTTCGGAATGACCAGGCGAGCTCTTGGAGACGCCGTCAGCATGGCGGGAACCGTGTGCGGATCGACTTGCGCCCCGCTCGTGCAAAGAATCAGGCCCGCGTGGGTGACATCGGCGCCCTGGAACGGAGCCGGGCGTTGTGAAAGGAACGGATCGACGTAAAGGATGGCTTTGCGATATTTCAGCGCGAAGCCACTTCTTCCCAGCCACCAGAGCGTGGGAGCAGGACAAGAGGAGACTTCGATCTCGCTGAGCAGCGCCTGCCCGCTTTTCACTCGGGCTAAAACCGGCGGCCCGGGAAACCGGTTCCCAGTCCGCCCTTCTTCTGGCTGGGCGCGGGACCGCCGCCCGATTCGCTGGCGCGCCGCTGCTGGGGGGCGTTCGAAAAATCGAGCTCCGTCTCGGAGAAAGCCAGCGGCCTGTCCAAAACCATTTCAACCGAGCTGCCCTTGGCTAGCACGGCATCCGGACCGCGCGAGAATAATACGCCGATCAGACCCGCTGTTGCGCCCGCGGCCGCTCCGATCCCGGCGCCCATTCCGTAATGGCCGCCCGAAACGCCGCCTGCGATCGCGCCGACCGAGGCGCCCGCTCCCGCCGCTTCGCCTACCGTGCGGGCATCGCCGCCCTTATTGCCCTCGCTTTTGATCTTTCCCTCCGCCCGGTCCAGTTCTTCCGATGCACGGCCGTCCAGGCTGCCCACCCGCGCCCTGAAATCGCGAGTCACGCCGTTCGGAAGCGTGAGCGAATCGAAACGAACGTAAAGCTCGCCGCGTCCCTTCACTCGGCCCGGCCGCTTGACCTGTGTCACCGTTCCGGCCACGTAGCTGCCCGGCGGTATCACGATCCGCCCCTTGACCAGGATCGGAAAGGTCGTCTCCAGGTAAACGCGCTCGCCCTCGACCGAGTGCTTGGTGCTGACGCTATTGATCAGATTCAGAGGAATCCTCGAGCCCGGCTCGACGACGTAATCGCCCGCGGCCGCCTCGTTCGACTTGCGCCAACCCTCGGGTTTTTCTTCGGCGCCCCCGGCGCAAACGGTAACCCCGGCCGCCATTGCGGCGGCAAACAAGATCCGCCGGATACGGACGTTATTCATTGGCGCCATGCATTCGACTCCTCCCGCTATTCTACCCATATATAGTGGTAAACGCATTGCATCGCAATAAGTTTCAGGCCTTTTCGCCTGCTTTTCATGCGATCCTGCGTACATCACCTGCTATTTTTGCGACCACCATCCGTTTCTCCTGCCGCCGGGCCACAAGTTCCCGGCGAGCAAGTACCGGCTGCTGCGGGAAGCCCTGGAAGCCGCCGGCGGCCTCGATTTACAGCCCGCGCCTTTAGCCGATCCGCTCACCATTGCCCTCTTGCACGATCCCGGCTACGTGAACAGTTTCCTCGACGGGACCGTCGATCCACGGATCCTGCGGCGCATCGGATTCCCCTGGTCTCCGGAACTGGTACGCCGGACGCTGGCCTCGGTGGGCGGGACCCTCGCCGCTGCAGCCGACGCGCTCGCGCATGGCGCCGGCGGCAATCTGGCCGGCGGAACCCATCATGCGTTCCGGACCGGAGGAGCGGGCTTCTGCGTGTTCAACGACATCGCCGTCGCCATCCGACGCCTGTTCGCGGACGGGAAAATCACTCGCGCCGCCGTGGTGGATTTGGATGTTCATCAGGGTGATGGCACGGCCGCGATCTTCGAAGACGATCCCGCTGTGTTGACGCTCTCCCTGCATGGCAGAGCCAACTTCCCGTTCCGGAAACAGCGCAGCAAGATCGATATCGACTTCGCCGATAACACAGGCGACGCGGAATACCTGACCGCCTTGCAAGCGGTCCTGCCTCGCATCTTCGACTTTATGCCGGATATCGTGCTCTGCCAGTCCGGCGTCGATGCGCTCGACTCCGACAAGCTGGGCCGCCTTTCGCTGACCGGTCAAGGCCTCCGCAGCCGGGACCGGTTGGTTCTGGAAGGTTGCAAATCGCACGGTATCCCGGTCGTGATCACGCTGGGGGGAGGTTATTCAGAGCCGATTTCCCTCACGGTGGAAGCTCACGCCAACACCTTCCGGCTTGCGTCGCAGCTCTGGTGATTCGGCATTCTTTACGGGCTGACAAATGCCGCGGTTCCCGAATCGGTCAGCGGGAAGCTGCTGCCCGTAATCGGAAGCCTCTGGCCTGACTCTCGATGAAACAGGCCAATCCTTAACCTGTACGACTGCGACCGCCGGTCCGCCGGAAGCTGGAATCTCAGGCTCTCGATAACGACGTCTCCTGCCTTCCAGAGCGACGTCGGAGGCGAACCGTTCAGTATGGGGTGATCGAGGTATCCGGCGACCGCGCCCTGCCGGTCCACGATATGGGTGAAGCACCAGTAATCGCGCGTGACCAGTTTCAGGCAGCGCCAGCGGTACTTGACCTCGATGCTCTCGGCCCTTTGCTCCATCGAAAGACCGGTGAGCTGCAGCTTTCCGTCGAACGTCACGTCACAATCCGCGATGCGCTCCAGGCCGGCGCCGAGCATGACGCCGGTCGATGTAAACCCGCCGGGCCCGAGGTTCGCGTATACGTGCGCTGTGCCGCCGTCGGGCCAGGCGAGGCCGATCGGCAGTTCCGTGAACCGGCCGCTCTCCCGCACTTCGCGAATGGCGTCGGCGGCGCGTGGATTGAACGGGCCAGGGGGGCCGCCCCCTTCCTCATACAGGAAATATGCCGCCGAGTGGACCAGGGGCAAAAGCGTGTTGAGGCCCGACTCATAAGTCGTGGCTGCGAATTGAAAGGGCAGCTCCGCTTCACGGGCGGCCAGCTCGAGATTGTTGACGTTGAAGACGGCGGAGTCCGTACCCACCAGCAGGGTCTTGCGTTCGGCGCCGTTGAACCGGGACGACCGGTAGATGCGGTCCAGGAGTTCGCGGTGCGGCCATGGAGCCGGGTCATACATCCGCGCGTAACTCAGCTTCGAACGCACGAATAGCAACCCGCCGAGATCGAAGCTCGTGCTTCCGAGCACGCCGAAGGAGGTATGGAAGAGGCTCAGCCCCGCCAGTCCCGCGGTCAGAAACAGGGGCAGGGCCGCGCGGCGGTTCTCGAAGGCCGCATCCGCCAGGATGCCGAGCGCAAGCGCCAGCGACGGATACAAGGGGGCTGCGTAGCGCAGGTCGCGGTAGTGTCCGAACGTGAGGAACACCAGCGGAACGCTCCACAGCGCGCAGACCATCAACCCGCGCCTGCCCGATGGCCGCGCGGTTCGTCCGAACACCGCCAACAAGACGGCCAGTGCCGCAAAATAGATCGTGAGCCCGGCGTTGCAGACGTTCCCCAGATATCGCCAGATGTCGCCAATGGAGAAAATATCTCCGGTCTGGTAGACGCGGGTGTTTTCGGCGGTTCCCGCCAGCACGGCCAGCCGCCAGGCGGGTCCGAAGTTGAAGGCATACCAGGGAGCCGCCAGCAGAATTGCCGGCGCCGCGAAGGCCAGCAAAGTTTTCGGGGTCACCCCCTTTCGCAGCGCTGCATACAGCAACGGCGCTCCGACGTAGAGAGGGAAGCTGAATTTCATCAGCAGGCCCAGTCCGCAGACCACACCGATCAGAAATGCCTTCCAGCGGTCCGGCGCCTCCATCCATTCGACGATCAGCCAGATGGCCGCACAGACGATCGCCGTCAGGCCGCACTCCACCAGATACCAGCGCGACAGCCCGTAAAGAATCGGCATGGTTCCGGCGATCCAAACCGCGGCCAAACCCGCCCTCCGGCCGCCGTACTTCCGCCCCAGGCGGTACAAGACGCCGAATATCACCAGCATGGCGGCGAGATTCACCGCAAAGGCGGCGCCGGTATTACGCCCCGCGACGAGATAAACGGGAGCCGGCAAGAGGGCGATCAACGGAGGCTTGATCCCCATGATGGTAAGGAACTGGCGCGCGAATCCCCGCAGCCCGCCCGACGTCAGCGCATCGTACATCACCACGCTGTTGGTCAGATAAAAAGCATCGTCCCAGGCGGGCGGAGACCGGTCGAGCCGAAGCCACACCAGCGTCGTGCCGAGAAAGAAGAGGCTCAGCGCGAAAAATGCCAGGCGCGCTCTGGATGTGGTCAAGCTGACATCATACACGCGCCGGCGTTCGTTTCACCTCACCGGGAGCACGCCGGGATTGCTTTGGGCTTCGCCTTGCGAGATGGAAACGATCAGGTCCCCTTGCCCTGCGTCGGCGGGAACGCGCAGCCTGATCTGGTACAACCCCACCGAGCCGGGCGTGAGACCGGCGAAAATCACCTCCGCCGGCTTACCGTCGATTGTCACCGAGGGCTGCGCCACAGCCTTCGCCATCGTGCCGGCAGGGACCGTCGAGCCGCTGCGCACCAGGGGTTCGGTCACTCCCATTCCCACCAGGAAGAAGGTGATTGTCTCGCCGCGCGCCGCCGGAGCCCCGCGGCTCACCATGCTCGTGTCGGAGTGCTGCGCCACCACGCGAGCCTCTTCGCCCAACTGCAGACCCGGCTGCGCCGCAACCAGCGTAATCGAATCGGGAACCGTATAGGCGCCATTGGCGGTAACCAGGACCTGGTACTGCCGGTTCGGCGCCAGTTCCATCGGAATCTGCGCCCTTATCTGCTCTTCGCTCACCGCATACAACGGAGCCTCCACCCCGCCTACCAGGACTCTGGTTCCGTTTACGTTGGTGAGCAGCGGCAGAACGTTCGGCACGGCCGCCGCTGACGCCAGTCCTGAGCCCTGAATGGTCACCATCGTCCCCGGCGCAAGCGCCAGGCCCTTCACGCCGCTGAATTGATTTACCGTGCTGTTGTCGAACAGGATCGGAACCCGGTTGGGCGCAACCGAACCGGTAAGCTGGGCCACCACCAGCGGCAGGTTGGGCGACGCCGCGCGGGCAGTGATCGAAACGCTGGTCCCGTCCCTGGCCGGAACCCAGGTCGCCGAGTACGATCCGTTTTCCGGATCGGATAACGACATTACCTGCGCCGGGTCGCCGTTCGAGTAGCTGAGCACGACCTGTCCGTCGGTGACGGGCGCTCCACAATCGTCGCTGAGCCGGACCGTCAAGGGCGCCGGCCAGCCTGACGGTATGCTGAAGTTCGAAACCAGGTCCGATTGCGTCAAAGCCAGTCGCGTCGGAACGCACGCCTCGGCGGAACGCCGTTTGGTGGAAGCAGGTTGCGCCCCGGCGGGCAGCACCACCAGCGTGACCCGCGCCGCGCTGACGGCAGTCTTGGAAAACGCGTATACGATCTCGCCCGAGTACACGCCTGGCGCCAGGCCGGCATGGTTCACCGACACCGTCGTCTGGCCGGGCCGCGAAGAGGAGGTCAGGCCGGTTACCGCCCGAAACGGCAGCCAGTCGAGGTCATCGTCGGTGGATCCGGAGGCGATAAAGGGGATGGGCTGCCTCGTGGGAGCGTGGACCTCCACCGTTTGCGCGGGCGGTGGCGGCTGCCCGGACACAGCCACGAAGAACAGCCCCGCCGGTGAAAGATCCGGACGCGGTGGAATGTCCTTCCCCTGGACGTTAAGTACGATGGGCAGGTATGCCGGCGAATTCCGCGCCTGCGGCGATGTAATGCGCAGCAGCACGTAATAAGAGCCCGCGTCCAGGCCGTCGTTCTCGATGGCGAACTTCAGGAAGCTGGGAGCGGACGGCGTGGAAAGTCCGCTGGCAGCGACCAGCTTGATCAAATCGCCGCCCTCCACGACGTCGGCGGTCCAGGCCAGCATCCCCCTGCCCTTATTGAAAATCGTCACCCGGGGACTGAGCGCCGTGTCCGTACCCTCCCGCAGATCGAACTGGAAACCGTGCGGAAGCGTCTTAATGACCGGCGACGGCCCTCCAAGCACGAGCCCGACCGGCACGTCTTCCGTCCCGAACAGCGAGGTGAACCGCAGGACCGCACGGTACACTCCGGTCTCGAGTCCGTCCGTCGAGACCGTGATCCGGACCGGAACCGGGGCATTCGGAGCGGCGATTCCGCGCATTGGAGTGATCGATTCGATCCATGAAGCGCCGCCGACCACGGCGACGGTGAATGGAATCCGCCCGCCGCCTCCGGCGTTGCGCACGAACAGAGTATCGGTGGTGTCCCTCCCGTCCATTTTCAGAAAATTCGGGACCACATCCAGTTGAGCCGTCCGTTCCTCCACGTCCAACCGGATTGGGACCGCAATGGGCGCGGCGCTGGTGGTGGAAACGTCGGCAATCTGGATCGTCTCCTCGTAACTCGCGGCCGCCAGGTCCGAGGGATCCACCGAGACCGAAATCCGGGCCGGCGTGGTTCCTGTTGAAGGTTTGAAGCGCAACCAGGGTCTGCCCGGACTCGTTACCCGGAAGCGAACCTGGGCCGGCGTGGACGAAGTAATGATAATCGATTGCGGATCGGCCGCATCGCCGCCGGAGTAGCCCGAGAACGACAGGCTGGTCTGCGAAAGCTGAAGCGTCTGAGCCTCTGCGATGCAACAAAAGAGTGCCAAGGCAACAACTGGCGCCGTTCTTGCCATTGCTCTATCTTAACTTGGAGCGCGATCAGGAGGCGCGCGCGGGGAGACCCATAGCTATCGGCGCAGCTGCGCTAAAAGCGGGTTGCGGCCGGGACGGCCGCCTGCCGCTGCTCAAAACGACAGCTTCAACGCCAGTTGCCCGATCCGCGGGGAATCGGCCCCCGTGATCCGTCCGAATTGGGCCGCGCTGAGGTTCAGATTGGGGTTGCCCGGATTGACGTGATTCAGGGCATTGAAAAATTCGCCTCGCAACTGCAGCTTCCAGTGCTCCGCCAGTTCGAAATTCTTCGAGATACCCGCGTCGAAGTTCACCGATCCCGGTCCTCGCAGGATGTTCTTGCCCAGATTCCCGAAGGTCCCGTCGCCTGTCAGCGCGCCCCTGCTGTTTCTGGGACCGGAGAACGCCGCCGGATTCAGCCACGACACGCAGTTATATGCGCCGCCGCATACATTCGATTCGTAGACCGGCTGTCCCCCCACCAGATCCGCGCGGTCGGCGTTCAATCCTGTCAGCGACCGGTCGAAGCCGGCTGTGACGGTCATCGGGTCGCCGGTCTGCAGAGTGGTGATGCCGTTCAACTGCCAGCCGCCCGCGACGCCCCTCACCAGCAGGCTGGCATGACTCAGGGAGGGCAGCATCCAGACGTAGGACAACACCAGCCGGTGGCGATGGTCCGAGCTGGACGGTCCGCGGTCGAGCACGCGCCCGTTCTTGAAATACCAGGGCAGCGCCGAAACCGAATCCGATCCGATATCGGCATTGCCTCCGCCGTTCGGATAGTCGTCGATACTCTTCGAATAGGTGTAGGCCAGATTGAAATTGACGCCGTGTGAAAGCCGCTTCTTCACCGCGACCTGCAGGGAGTTGTAGGACGCATTCCCCGATTGTCCGCCCATGCCGATCGAGCCGTAGCCGGCGAACAGCCGCCGCTGGTCGTTGCCCAGCGTGCTGCCCGGAATATATCGCGCCGGGTTCAACTGCACCGTCGTCTTGCCGTGGGTCGAGTGCGCGCCGACGTAGGACGCCTGAAGGAGCCAGTCCCGCGCGATCTGCCGTTCCAGCGTCAGGTTCCAATCGTAGGTGACCGGCACTTCGAAATTGGTGGTCGCGTCGTAGGTGACCGACAGCACCGGCGCCGGAAACAGGGTATTCTTCGGCGGCGGATAAGGGGCGGGGAACGGATAGTCTTTGATCCCCAACGCCGGGTTGCTGAACGGACCCGCCGGAGAAGTCATCGCGATCTGCGGGCTGAACGGCGTCAGGTTGGCGAACCGGTTGTTGACCACCCCCGCTGTCATCGAGTCGTAAAACATACCGAAGCCGCTGCGGATGCTGGTCTTGCCGTCCCGGGTCAGGGCGTAGGCGACGCCGGTTCGCGGCGCGAAGTTCTTGAACGATCCCGTCGTGCCCCGGTCCGGCATCCCGGCGTCACCCGGAAAACTCAAGCCGGGCGGCGCGTTGGGGAACATCTGTGACTTGATACCCGCCTGGTATCGGGCCACGCTGAATTGCTCGACCCTGCCCTTGATTTCATTCCACGGGTAATAGGGCTCGTAGCGCACGCCGAACGTCAGCGTAAGCCGCTGAGCGGCGTGCCAGCTGTCGTTCGCGTAAAACGCCGGGAATAGGTTGCGGTTGTTCTTGAACTCGCCCGCGCCCTGGTTGAATGTGCGCAGCTTGCCGATCATGAACGCGGCCAGCGCATTGCCTACCTGGTCCGCAGTGAATGTGAACGAGCCCGGTCCCTGGAACACGTCCCCGAGATCGACGCGGCTGCGCTGCAGCCCGCCGCCCAGGGACATGTTGTGGCTGCCGTGAATCCACGTGACGTCGTCCGTCCAACTGAACGTGCTCGCGTTGAAGGGACCCACGGCGCCGCCGGCGACAGTGAAATAGCTGTTCACGGCGACCGACTGGATGAAAGGCGTATCCGGCTGCCAGATGCCCTTGACTCCAAACGTCGCCATGTTCGGCGAATCGGATGTGGCGATCTTGGCCACCGGCGCCGACGTGTAGACGAAGCTGGCCTGGTTCAGCAGGTTGGGCCTGAAGATGTGCGTCTCCTGAATCATGTAGTTCACCGCTGGAATATCGAAGCCCAGGCTGTAGCCGAGAATGTTCCTGGGGTTGAACTGCGGGCTCAGGTTCACCTGGTCGGAGTAAATCCGGCCGACCAGACGGTCCCTCTCGCCGATCTGGTGGTCGATGCGGGCGTTGATCATGTCGATGTTCTGCCGCGTCGGTTTCGGAAAGTAGACGAAGCCGGTCCCGCCGGCCTGCGGCAGGTAACCCGCCAGGTTGACCGACGCCGGGTCGAAGCGGCTGACCGGAATCTGGCTGCGCGGGAAGACCTGCCCGTTCAGCGGATCGGTGATCGCTCCCGGGATCGCGGAGAAGTCCCCTTTGAGTTCTTCCGGCGTCGGCACATAGCCGCTGTTGAGCGCCGCCTGCCGGTGGCGCGTGCCCTGGTACCCGAAAAAGAAGAACGTACGGTCGCGGCCGTTGTAGAGGCGTGGAATCGAGACCGGTCCGCCCACCGTGCCGCCGAAATCGGTCCGGTGCAGGGGATCCACCGCCCCGCTGAAGGCGTTGGCGGCGTTGTAGGCCTGGTTGCGGTTGAAGGCGAACAGATTCCCGTGCAGCGCGTTGGTTCCGCTCTTGGTGACCACGTTCACCACCGCTCCCGCGTTCCCTCCGTAGCGGGCGCTGTAGTTGCTCGTCTGCACGCTGAATTCCTGGAGCGAGTCCGGGAACGGAAAGGGAATGTTGGTGTTGTAATACTGATCGAGAAACGGAGCGCCGTCGAGCAGGTAGCCAGTCTGGGCGTTGCGCGCGCCGTTGATCGAAGGCTGGACGGAGCCGGGCAGCGAACTTTGGGTCGCGACGACCGTCGGGTTGGCTCCCGCCGATCCCGGAACCAGGGCGATCAGTTGCGCCACCGCCCGGCCGTTCAGCGGCAACTCCTCGATACGGGTGTTTCCAACCACTTCGGTCAGCGTGGGTGTCGCGGCGTCCACCAGCGGCGCGTCTGCGCCGGTGGCCGAAACGGTCATCGTCTCCGCCGTGGATCCGACCCTCAGCTGAACGTCGATCGTCGCCGTCTGGTCCGCCACCAGCCGCACGCTCTGCTGAACGAACTTCGTAAATCCACTCGCCTCGACCGTCAGTGAATACTCGGTTGGGCGCAGCGACGGGACCGTGTAGTGGCCTGTCTCGTCCGTGGTCATCGACCGCTCGAACCCCGTTCCCGTCTCGGTGGCCGTAATCCGGGCCCGCGGAATCGCCGCGCCGGAAGGATCGATCACATTGCCGGTGATCGAGCCCAGCGCCTGCGCGCGCGCCGAAGTTGACGAAATGGTGAGGCCGCCGGCGGCCAATACGAATAGGGCTGCGCAACGGAGTGCGGATCGGTTCTGGCCCGGTAACGGCTGCATGGATTCTCCATAGGGCCGCCGCGCAGTAGTCTCGAGCGTGGCGGCCGTTGGTATTTATATCATCTCTCGCACAACCGGAGTGAACGAGTGTCGCGCAGTAACGATGATATTCTTGAGAATTCAACAGACCAGCCATGACGCTTCGACGATTTCTCCTCCCCGCTTTCTTATTGCTGCCGGCCGGAGCGGCGTTCGGTCAAATCATTACCGGATCCATCTCCGGCTCCGTGCAGGACCCCAGCGGCCTCGCTGTCGCCGCCGCCGGGATCACCCTCACCCAGCCGGCCACCGGGCTCGTCCGCCACGCCGCCAGCGACGTCGCCGGAGCGTTTGTTTTCCCCGGACTCGAGGCCGGCGAGTACAACCTTTCGATCTCCAAGCCGGGATTCAAGCGGTCGGAAGCGAAAGATCTCCATCTCGTGTCCGGCCAGCGGCTCGCCGCCGGGTCCTTCACGCTCGACGTCGGCGCCACCTCCGAGACCATTACCGTGCGCGCCGAGAGCGCCGCCGTCCAGACCCAGAGCGCCGAGCGGGCATCGGTCGTGACCAGCGCCCAGATCGACGGACTGCTCATCCAGGGCCGCAACCCGACCTCCCTCGTCGGCCTGCTGCCGGGCGTGGTGGTGACGCAGGAAACGCAGGCGCTCGACCGCGATACGATCTTCAGCGTCATGGGCAACCGCAGGACGGCGAACAATGTGGCCATCGACGGCGTCCCGACCGTGGATCTCGACAACGGATTCTCGCAGAAGCTTCAGGTCAACATGGACGCGGTGGGCGAGGTCCAGGTCCTGCTGAGCAACTACCAGGCGGAGTACGGCCGCAACGCAGGCTCGAACGTCAACATCCTGACCAAGTCCGGCACGCGCGATTTCCACGGAATGGCTTCCTACTTCAAACGTCACGAGCAGTTCAACGCCACCAACTTCTTCGACAACCAGCTGGGACAGAAGAAACCCCGCTATCGCTACAACACCTGGTCGTACAACGTGGGTGGTCCGATCGCGCTGGGAAAATTCAATCGCGACCGGAACAAGCTGTTCTTTTTCTGGAGCCAGGAGTTCTGGCCCATCAGGACGGGCGGCAACCGCACCGTCACCATGCCCACCGACCTCGAGCGCGCCGGCGATTTCTCGCAATCGCGGGACGTCAACAATGCCCTGATCACCGTTCGCGATCCGTTGACCGGCCAGCCCTTCGCCGGTAACCGGATTCCCGCCGCGCGCCTCGACCCCAGCGGCGTCGCCCTGCTGAAAGCGTTCGACAACCCGAATTTTTTCGACCGCAACATCTCGCGTGGGAATTACAACTATGTTTTCACCGCCGAAATCAACGCGCCCAAGCGCTCCGACTTGTTGAAGGGCGATTGGAACATCAACCCGAAGAACCAGGTTTACGTCAGCTACACCGGCTTCAACGAAGTTTCGGAAGGCGCCGTCGGCTCGACCGGCGCGCAGGCTAACTGGCCGCAGATGAAGTTCAAGTTCCAGGCGCCGAATCGCGGGGTTTCGGGCCGGTATACGCGGATCTTCTCGCCCTCGATGGTCAACGAGCTGCAGGTGGGCTGGCTGCGCAATCCGGAATCTCACACGATTTCGGACGATCAATTGAAGCGCAACCAGCGCGACGCGGTCGGTTTCCTCGCGGGTCAGTTCAACCCGCCTCTGAATCCGCTGAAGCTGGTCCCCAACGCGACCTTCGGCGGAGTGCCCAGCGCGGCGAACTTCGCCATCAACGGCCGCTTCCCCGCCGACAACCGCTACGACGTGCTGAGCTTCACCGACAAGCTGACGCTGATTCGCGGACCGCACACGCTCAAGGCCGGAGGATTCTTCGAATGGGACCGCCGCGACGTGAACCAGGGCGTCGCCTTCAACGGCAGCATCGACTTCGGACGCAACGCCAACAACCCGCTCGATACCGGCTACGCCTACTCCAATGCGGCGCTGGGCGTGTTCAATTCCTACTCCGAACCTTCGGCGCGGCCGCGGCTCTACGGACGCAGCCGTACGCTGGAATTATTCGCGCAGGACAACTGGAGAATCAACTCGCGGCTGACACTGGACTACGGTATGCGTTTTTACTGGGTTCCGCCGATCTTCGACGCCAAGGACGGCCTGGCCGGATTCGGAGCCGGGCTGTTCGATCCGGCCAGGGCGGTGAAGCTTATCAGCCCCGCGCTCAATGCGCAAAATCAGCGCATCGGAATCGATCCGGTGACCCGGACGCCGTATCCGGCCACGCTCATCGGAGCCGTCGCGCCCAATTCCGGCGACACGGCCAACGGGCTCGTGGTCAGCGGCCAGAAGGGCTATCCGCGCTCGCTGATGGAAGACCGCGGCATCCAGTTCGGACCGCGCTTCGGCTTTGCCTACGACCCGTTCGGAAAAGGCCGGACGTCGATTCGGGGAGGCATCGGCGTCTTCTACAACCGCCTCACCGCCAACGTCTGGCTGCCGCTGGTGGCCCAGCCGCCGCTGGTGCAGACGCCGCTCATCAACTACGGCCGGCTTTCGACGCTGCTCTCTTCCTCCGGCCTGCTGTTCCCTTCGAACGTGCTGGGACTCGACCGCGAGGGCAAGGTCCCCATGGTCACCAACTACAGCCTCACCGTGCAGCATAACGTCGGCTGGGGCGTGGTCGTGGACGCCGCCTACGTCGCTTCGCTGGGACGGCATCTCTACTGGAACCGGGACCTCAATCCGATTCCGGCCGGCGCCAATTTCGACTCCCGGAACTTCGATCCGACGCTGCCCGGGCGTCCCCTGCCGCCGGCCTTCCTGCGTCCGCTGATCGGCGACAACAGCATCAACGTGACCGAGCCTGCCAGCAGCTCGAGCTACCATTCGCTCCAGATGACGGCCAACCGGCGGTTCGCCCGCGGTTTGCAGCTCGGCGTCGCCTGGACGTGGTCGAAGGCGATGGACTTCAACTCCAGCGATACGGAGGCGGTGAGCACCCTGGTTCCGGCGCGCATCTGGAACTACGGCCTCTCGGCCTTCGACCGTACGCACGTGGTCAAGATCAACTGGCTTTACGACCTGCCCTCGACGCCGTGGAAAAAGGGTCCCGCGCACTGGACTCTGGACGGCTGGGAAGTCTCCGGCATCGCCAGCTTCGTGAGCGGGGCTCCGCTCGGCATGGGCTTCACCACCGTGAGCGCGGTGGATACCACCGGCACGCCTTCGCAGGGAGCGCGCGTGAACCTGACCGGCAATCCGGTACTGCCCAAGGGCGATCGCACCTTTTACCAGAACTTCCGCACGGATGTATTCGCGGCCCCCGCGGTGGGGACCTTCGGAAACGCCGCGCGGTCGGTGATTCGCGGACCGGGAACCAACAATTTCGACATCGCCATCTTCAAGAACTTTCCGGTTCACGAGAAGATCCGGTTCCAATTCCGGGCGGAGATGTACAACGCGTTCAATCATACTCAGTTCACCGGCCTGGATACGACGACACGCTTCGACAATGCCGGCAGGCAGGTGAACACCAGGCTGGGGCAGTTTACCTCGGCGCGGGACCCACGGCAGATCCAGCTCGCCCTGCGGTTCTACTTCTAACCACTATGTTGCGGCGTGAATTTCTCGGCGCGCTCGCCGGCGGGCTGGCGCAGAACACCTCGGGCGCGAAGCCCAACATCGTGCTCATCGTCGCCGACGATCTGGGGTATGGCGAGCTGGGCTGTCAGGGCAATCCGCAGATCCCGACTCCGAATATCGATTCCATCGCCACCGCCGGCGTGCGCTTTACCAGCGGCTACGTCACCGCGCCGTTGTGCTGCCCCTCGCGCGCCGGCCTGATGACCGGCCGCTATCAGACCCGCTTCGGTCATGAGTTCAATGCGATCGGAGTGAAGAACAAGCTCCCCGGTATCGGCCTGCCCCTGACCGAGAAAACGATCGCCGATCATCTGAAGACTGCCGGATACCGCACCGCCTGCATCGGGAAGTGGCACCTCGGCGGCTCGGAAAAGTATCATCCGTTGAACCGCGGCTTCGACGAATTCTTCGGCTTTCTGCACGAAGGGCATTATTACGTTCCGCCTCCCTACCAGGGCGTGACCTCGCACCTGCGTCCGAACGAGCCGCCCTATGACGAGCAGAACCCGCTGCTGCGCGGCCGCGAGGTGGCCAACGAAAAAGAGTACCTGACCGACGCGTTGGGCAGGGAAGCTGCCGGATTCATCGAGCGGAATCGCGGCCGGCCCTATTTCCTGTATCTGCCCTTCAACGCGATTCACAGCCCGATGCAGGCTTCGGAATATTACATGAAGCGGTTCGCTTCCATTGCCGATCCGCACCGGCGCGTGTTCGCGGCAATGCTCTCGGCGATGGACGACGCCATCGGAGCGGTGCTTCGTAAGCTCGGTCCGAACACGCTGGTGATCTTCCATAGCGACAACGGCGGGCCGGTCCAGGAGCTGACGTCGAGCAACGCGCCGCTGCGCGGGCAGAAGGGCCAGATGTACGAGGGCGGCATTCGCATTCCCTTCATGATGCAGTGGAAGTCGCGGATCAAAGGCGGCCGGACGATGGATCAGCCGGTGATCTCCTGCGACCTGCTGCCGACAATCCTGGCGGCTGCGGGCGTCTCGGCGCCCGCCGGGCTCGACGGCGTCAACCTGCTGCCGCTGCTGCGCGGAGAAACGCAGGCGCCGCCCCACCAGACGCTCTTCTGGCGCATGGGCGGCGGACGCGCTCTAAGGAAGGGCAATTGGAAGATCGTGCGGCAGCCGCAGCGCGGCGGCAAAGAGCCGGCGATCGAGCTCTTCGACCTGGCCGCGGACATGAGCGAGACCAAGGACCTGGCGGCATCGAATCCGGAGAAGCTGGCGGAGTTGACGGCCGCGTGGGCGCGGATCGATCGGGAGATGGTACCGGCGCTTTGGTGATTACAAGCGGCGCAGCCAGATCCGGTTGAGCGCCATCAGCTCGCCGCGCGGCGCGGAGACGACCTCGAATTTCAAAATGGCCGGACCCTGGCGGAGGTGGATCGTCCCTACCCGGCGTCTTAGGAACAGGTTGCGGTCCGGAGTCGCCTGTACGGCGCCTTCGAGTGTCGAGCCCGAAGCGGTAATGCGGAATTTTCCGCCGGCGTTCTCGGGCAGGCAGCCGTAGCTGAGCGTCACTTCATACTCGCCTGCCTTGACCGCATCGAGCGACCAGGCCACCGACTCGCCGGGATTCTTCCATCCGTCGATGGTGTCCCAATCGTAACCGGCGAAGGTGTAATTGACGGCGCCGTCCTTCTTCTCGTCGCCCAGTGGAGCCGCGCCGCCCGATTGGCCCTCGCCCGGCGAGTTCCAGGTTACGTGCGTGCCGTTGATCCGGGCCCAGCTTGCCTGGATCTCCACCGGGTTCTCTTCGTCGCGCCCCACTTCGATGGGGACCGGCTCGAACTTCTTTCCCTTGGTGACCTCGGCCAGCCACTGCGCGAACCTGTCGTGCAGATCCCGCGCGATGTCGGGATGCCTGGCCGAAATATCGGTCGTCTCGCCAGGGTCGCTTTTCAGGTCGAAGAGCTGTTTGCCCGCCAGCTTGTAACGCCTGCCGTGGATCGACCAGTTGCTCTCGAGGGTCGGCCGCATGCGGTCCCAGATGTGGTACAGGTACTCGTGCGGGCTCTCGCCGGAGCCGTTCCTCATCAGCGGCAGGATGCTCTTGCCGTCGATCACGCGATCGGCCGGCAGCTTCGCTCCTGTGAGTTCGCAGAACGTGGGCAGCAGGTCGATGTGGGCGGCCATGGCGTCCACCTTCGCCCCGGCGGGAAAATGGCCCGGCCACCTGACGAAGAACGGGACGCGCACGCCGCCTTCGAAAGCGGACGCCTTGTTCCCGCGCAGCCCGCCCTTGAAGTGCTTGCTGACGCCGCCGTTGTCGCTCATGAAGATGACGATCGTGTCGTCGCGCAGCTTCTGCTCGTCCAGAACCGCCAGCAGCCGGCCGATGTTGGCGTCGCACTGCGTGATCATGCCGTAGATCCGCGCCTCGGTCAGGGGAAGGCCCTTCTTCAGGTACTTGACGATGTAAGGGTCGTCCACCGTGTGAGGCGAGTGCGGCACGTTGAACGCGAGATAGAGGAAGAACGGATTCCGGTTCTTTTTGACGAACGAAATGGCCGCGTCGGTAAGCAGCGTGGTGATGTAGCCGCGGGCCTGCACGCGTTCGCCGTTATATTCGAGCGCGTCGGGATAGAAGTAGCGTTCGGTGTGACCCTGCGTGAACGTCATGGCTTCGTCGAAGCCGCGCTGCGCGGGCAGGTACTTGTAATAACGGCCAAGATGCCACTTGCCGAACAGGCCCGTGCGGTAGCCGCGGGCGCGCAGAACTTCCGCCATGGTGACTTCGCCGGAGTGCATCGTGTCGCCGCCGAAGCGCGTATTGTAGATGCCCGTCCGCAGATAGTGGCGTCCGGTCATCAGGGACGATCGCGTGGGAGCGCAGACCGGCGAAACGTAGAAGTGGGTGAAGTCGACGCCTTCACCCGCCAGCCGGTCCATGACCGGTGTTTCGATGTCCCGGTTGCCGTGCACGCCCACGTCCCACCAGCCCTGGTCGTCGGTGAGGATCAGGACGATGTTCGGGAGCCTGCCCGCGGCCGTCTGCGCAGGCCCAAGCGCCACTGACGCCGCGCTTCCGCACGCCAGGCGCATCCAGTCGCGGCGGTTCAGGGTGATTGCGGGAGATCCCTGCTCCTCGCTGTTGTCAGGCGAAAGCGCCTGCCCGGACCGGGCTCTGCTCTGGGCGGGAGTTGTTTCCAGGGACATCGTAATAGGTTATGCGAACGCCGGAGCCACTTTTTCGTAACAGTGTCTGGCCGCGTAAGCAGGATCGTAGCCCGGCTGATTCGAGACCTGCGAGCTGACCTCCACGACCACGGCGCCGCGATAGCCGGCCGCTGTCAGCGCCTGCACGTAGGCTTTGTAATCCGTGCTCCCGTCGCCGGGAAGCAGGAACCTGAACTTGCCGGCCTCGCCCTCGCTGTCCTTGATATGCGCGAACACGGCGCGGCCGGCGAGCTGCCGCATGGTCTGCCGCATGTCGAGCTTGTGCAACTGGAAATGGCTGTAGTCGTAGACCAGCTTGACCCACGGGCTCGACACCTGGTCCAGCAGCCACAACGCTTTTTCCGGCCTGTCCATGGCCCCGGAGACGTGCGGCTTGATGGCCACGACTGTTTTCAGCGGCGCCAGCGTCCCGGCCCACACGCGCAACTCGCCGGCCATGGCCTGCTTGCTTTGCTCCCATTCGGCGGGACGTCCGCCCAGAATGGTTTCGACCACGGCGGGCGGACCCGGCGAGACTTCGTGGGCCACGCCGGCGGCGGCTTTGAGCCGCTCCAGGTTGGCGCGGCGCTCGGATTCTGTACCCAGCAGCTTCAGGTTGTCCATCACTGCCGGCAGCGTGAGGTCGAGGTCCCGCAGTTTCTCTCGAAGCGCCTTGCGCGCCGCCGGAGAGAACTGCTTCGGCTCCGTGTCCCAGCCCGGCATCAATGCGACCTCGACGGCTTTGTAGCCGATGCGCGCGCAAAGGCCGGCAGCCTCCGCGGCCGGCATCGATTTCATGCCGTAGAGACTGAATCCGAAGCGAAGCTGCGGCGGCCGTGCCCCGAGCGAGGCGGCAGCCGCCATCGCCAGCGCCGACCGGCGGGTCACCACGTCATCCTCGCGCGTCCTTCAGCATGCGCATGAACTCGCCCATGAAGAACGGATTGTCGTGCCAGGTCCGGCCGCTGACCATATTGCCATCCCGGACGCAGCGCTCGTTGACGAAGGTGGCCCCGCAGACTTCCACGTCGAACCGGCACTTGGGCACGGTCGCCATGCGCCGCCCGCGAATGACGTCCGCCGTGGCCACGATCTCGGCGCCGTGACAGACGACGGCCACCGGTTTCCGGTTTTCGAAAAAGCAGCGCACGATGCGCAGCAGGTCCGCGTCATAACGCAGGTATTCGGGCGCGCGGCCGCCGGTGAGGAAGATACCGTCGTAATCGCCCGGATTCACGTCGCGGAAGGCGATGTGCGAATCCATGTGGTAGCTGGGCGATTCCCTGGTGACGTCCCAGCCCGGCGGGACTTCATGCATCACCAGCGAATAAGTGCGCTTCTCCGGGGCGGCGACCACGGCTTCGTAGCCATCTTCCTGCACGCGGAAATACGGGTAGTAAGTGTCCAGCGCTTCAGCCGCGTCTCCGATCACGATCAGTACCTTGGGCATAGGGAACTCCTTATTGGAATGGACTTCTTTTGATTGCGTAGTCGATGGCTTCGGCCGGGACGTGAAAGGTCGTCATGGCGGAGTTGCCCATGTAGCCGACCTGCGCGATGCCGGCCGGGTGCGTGTAGTAAGCGTCCACCACCATCTTGCGCGCCCAGGCGAAGAATTGGATGCCGGCGTTGAGGTCCGGCGATTTGTTCTTGCGATAGGCGATAAGGTTCAGCAGTTCGAGGCGCTGTTCGTTTTCGGCGTCGGCGAATCCCCTCGCATACCGGCGCTGCATCGCGGCTTCGAGCCAGGCGAGACCGCCCGTGTAGATCAGGGCCAGCTCTTCGTTCTGGCTGCACAGCACGTCGATGAACTCCGGCGCCCGCGCGTCGAGCGCTCCCTTCGATTCCTCGTCGGAGGGGATGATCAGGCCGGCCAGGAGGCGCAATGTCCGCCATTCGGCGGGTTTGAAATATTTGGGTGTGTAGGGGGCCCCGGACTTTGCCGCTACTGCTTTGTGGACGTGCTGCGCGGCCTCGAGGTCCGGCGCGCCTGACAGGTAGGATGCCGCCGCCAGGCCCAGCCAGTCACGGCGGCTGATCGCTTTAGCCGGGGAATTCGTGGCGGGCGCCGCCGCTTCCCTGCGTTGGCGCGCGGAAACGCCTGCCCCGCCTGAATGCCTGACCGGGTCTTTGGACGCGCGGCGGCTTTTTTCAGACATTGCCTTTCCTCATCTCCTCCGCCAGGTATTCGGACATGCGCCAGGCCAGCGCGATGATGGTCAGCGTCGGATTCTTGTCGGGGTTGCCGGCGAAGGGAGCGCCGTCGGCCACGAACAGGTTCTTGTGATCGTGGGCTCGGCTGAAGCCGTCCACCGCCGACTTGGCCGGATCCTTGCCCATGCGGGCCGTGCCCACTTCGTGGATGATGGAGCCCCCGATCGAAATGCCTCCGGGCTCCGACATCGTGCGGCCGATCCCGCGGACCTTTCCGCCCATGGTCTCGATGATCGCGCGGAAGGTCTGCGCCATGTGCTTCGTCATCTTGCGCTCCTCCTCGCCCCAGGCGAAGTGGAAGCGCAGCGCCGGGATGCCCCAGCGATCGACCACCGCCGGATCGATCTCGCAAAAGCTCTTGGCATTGGGGATCATTTCGCCGCGGCCGGTGACGCCCACCGTCGAGCCGTACTCCCGCCAGATCTGCTTTTTCAAGCTCGCGCCGAAGCCTTCGTGCTCATTGCAGACCCCGTGGAAGGCCCCCACCGACGGGTAGCGGAAGTTGCCGCCGAGCTCGATGTGGTAGCCGCGCGCGAAGTCGTTCTTCCTGTCGTAGAGCCACCAGGGGACGTACACGTGCGAGCCGCGGACGCCGTCGGCGTTGTGCCGGGGCAGACCTTCGAGCGCCGGGACCTGTCCCGAGACCGTGAAGCCGACCGAATCGGTGAGGTTGCGTCCGACCTGCCCCGATGAGTTGGCGATCCCGTTGGGAAACCGGCGCGATTTGGAATTGAGCAGCAGTCTCGCCGTTTCGCACGCTCCCGCCGCCAGGACCACCGTCCGGCAGCGAATCCTCTTCTCCGTGCGCGTGTTCTTGTCGATGTAGGAGACTGCCTGGATGCGGCCGGCATCGTCGGCGATCAACTCGCGCGCCATGGCGTCGGTGAACAGCGTCAGCTTGCCGGTCTTCATCGCGGGAAAGATCTGGACCTGAGAGGAGGAGTACGCCGACGCCGTCAGACAGCCGCGCCCGCACTGTCCGCAATAGTGGCACGGCGCCCGCCCGTTGGTGGGCTGCGTGATCATGGCGCGGCGCGCCGGTATGCAGGGAATGTTCAGTTTCCGGCAGGATTTCTGAATCAGGATCTCTGGTACCCGCAGCGCCGGCGGGGGCTGGAAGATGCCGTCCGGCGCGCTGGGAATGCCTTCCCTCGAACCGTGGATGCCGATGAACGATTCGGCTTTGTCGTAATACGGAGCGACGTCGGCGTAGGTGATGGGCCAATCGACGCCCATGCCGTCCCGCGAGTAGGGATGGAAATCGTACTCGGCGAACCGCAGCGAGATGCGGCCGTAGTGATTGGTGCGGCCGCCGATGATGCGGGAGCGGAACCATTTGAACTGGCTGCCCGGCGCCACCGTGTAGGGCTCGCTCGGATCTTCCCAGAAGCTGTTTTTCACCTCGAAGAAGTCGCGCTGCTGCTTGCCGAAGTAGAATGGCGCGCCCTCGCCGGCGCCGCGGTGGGGGAAGTCGGCCGGCATCTGGTGCTCGCGGAAATCCTTTTCCGGATGCAGCATGGGGCCGGCCTCGAGAAGGGCCACCTCGATGCCGAGCCGGGTAAGCACCTGAACGACGGTGCCGCCGCCGGCGCCGGAACCGATCACAACGACATCGTAGACGCGCTCGCGGCGCGGGGTCTGCAACATGGATGCACCGAAATTCAGTGTATGCCAAAGAGGAAGCGCTTCGCCCGCCGGGGAACCTCGTCGCAATCGCACCCTGCGGGCGTCACCGAATGAGGTTCGAGGGCCGAAGCGGAGGTTCGTTTTTGCTCCCGGCCGACAACAGGCCTGAGCCTGCCCGCTTCCTACTTCTTTCTCGCTCGCACCGACTCGCTCAGCGTCCCGTCCCAGCGCCGGTCGCCTTGTGAGCCGTAGTTGCCCAGCTTGTTCCAATCCTCCCGGGTGATGCCGTTCAGATCGTAGACTACCATGCCGTCGCGCAGGGTAGCCTCGCACACCAGCTTTTGTGCGCCCTTCATCCGGGCCCCGTAGATGTCCACGAAGCCGAAGTTCCCTTTTTGCAGGCTCAGCACCGCTACGTCGGCGGGCGAGCCCACCGAGAGATTCCCGAACTCCTCGCGCTTGATTTCGCGGGCCGGATGCCACGTGGACCGCAGAATGACCTCGTCGAGCGACATCCCGATGTTGAGGAACTTCGACATCACGTTCAGCATGTTTTTCATCCCCGCGTTCATGCTGCCGATGTGCAGGTCCGTCGAAATGGAATCCGGGATGAAGCCCTGCTTCACGGCGGGAACCGCCTGGCGGAACAGAAAACTTCCGCCGCCATGGCCGACATCGAAAATAATCCCCCGCTTGCGGGCCTCGAACAAATACGGGTTGACCTTGCCGGCGCTGTCCAGCATGGGAACCGCGCCCAGGTAGGTATGGGTGTAGATGTCCCCGGGACGCAGGTGCTTCAATACCAGATCCTGAAAAGGACGCTCCGCGCGGAACGTGCCGAAATCAACCATCACCGGGATATTCGCGGCTTTGCCGGCCTCCACGGCCCGGTCCACCGCGATCCACTCCGGCCCGCTGAAGTGAGCGGTCTTTACCCCGACCACGGTGTCCTTGTACTTTTTCGCCTGCGCCGCGGTCGCGGCCGCGTCCATGTCTCCGGTGTCCTGCTCGATAGCGCCGCCGCCCATGCCCTTGCCCACAATGTTCAGCAGCGCCAGCACCCGCGTTTTCGAGCGGTCGATGACTTTGTCTTTGAAATCCGGAAAATTGCGCCACCCGGAACTGCCCGCGTCCACCACCGTCGTCACCCCGCTGCGCAGCGTGAATCCGTCTGGGTACACGCTGTTGTCGCCTGAGTACGCGCCCCGCTGACCGGTGCCGGCATAAACGTGCACGTGAATATCGACCAGCCCCGGCGTGACGTAGAGGCCGGCCACGTTGACCACCTTGTGCGCCTTCGCCGGGTCGATGCGGGCGGCGACCGCGGCGATCTTTCCGTCTTTGATCGCGACGTCCCGAACGCCGCTGATCTTGTTCCTGCCGTCGATCACGTGGCCCCCCTTAAGGAGCAGATCGTAATCCTGCGCCGCGGCGGATGCGCCCAGCAGCACAATCGAAATCAAAACGGATGTTTTCATGGCTAAGTTATCTTAACTCCGGCGTGGTTCTTCTCGAACGTCCAGGCGGTGGCCACAATGTCGAGAAGATCAGTGTAGCGCGGCTTCCATCCCAGCGTCTTCTGCAGCCTGGTGGAATCCGCCACCAGGGCCGGCGGATCCCCCTCCCGCCGCGCGCCGACGGTATAGGGCGCCTTCTTCCCGGTGACCTGCTCCACCGCGCGAATCACTTCAAGCACGCTGTGCCCGGTCCCGGTTCCGGCGTTGAATCGATCTGACCGCCCGCCCCCCAGCAGCGTCTCGAGCGCGACCACATGCGCCTCCGCCAGATCCATCACGTGAATGTAGTCGCGAATGCAGGAGCCGTCCGGCGTGGGGTAGTCGACTCCGAAGATGGTGACCGGCCGGCCGGTCTTCACGGCGCGCAGGATGAGCGGGATCAGATGCGTCTCCGGCTCGTGCTCTTCTCCCAGGACGCCTGCAGGGTCCGCCCCGGAAGCATTGAAGTACCGCAGCGAGATGCTCCGAAGATCATGGGCCCCGTCGAACCAGCGCAGCATCTTTTCCACCATGAGCTTGGATTCGCCGTAGGGATTGATCGGGTTCAGCGGAAAATCCTCGGTGATCGGGCTCGCAGCGGGCATCCCGTAAACGGCCGCCGTGGACGAAAATACCAGGTTGCGCACGTCGGCGCGAACCATGGCGGTTAGCAGGGAGAGCGACCCGCCCACGTTGTTCTGGAAGTACAGCTCGGGTTTCACGGTAGACTCGCCCACCGCGATGTAAGCCGCAAAATGGATAACCGCGGCCACGGATTTCTCCGTCAGGATTCGTGTCAGCCCGCCGGTGTCCGAGAGGTTCATGACCTCCAGCCGGTCCGCCGCTACGTTGTGGCGGTAGCCTCGCGAAAGATCGTCCACCACCGTAACGTCGTAGCCGTGGTCGAGCAGCGCTTTGGTCGTGTGGGATCCGATGTATCCGGCGCCGCCGGTAACCAGTATCGGAATCTCTTGGGAGGAGGTCACCACCCGATTGTAGTAGGATGGCAGATTCATGCCAAGCGGAGCGGAACTGTTCGTTCAATCGATCAAAGAGCTGGGAATCAACCGTATCGTCACACTGGTGGGCGATCACCTGAACGAGGCCCTTGCGGTGGCCGCGCGGCACGGGCTGGAGATCCTGGACATGCGCCACGAGTCCGGCGTAACCCACGCAGCCGACGCCTGGGGCCGGCTCTCGCGCAAGCCGGCGATCTCGCTGGTGACGGGCGGACCGGGGCACACCAATTCGCTCACCGGCATCGCCACCGCCAATCTGGCCGCCAGCCCGCTGATCGCCGTCAGCGGCAGCCGCGCGTCCGCAGCCGCCGGGCGCGGCGCGTTTCAGGACATCGACCAGGTAGGGATGGCGAAGCCGGTAGCCAAGTGGGCGGCCGAAGTGCCGGCCGCGGCCCAGATCCCTTTCTACATGGGAAAGGCTTACCAGGAGGCCAATACCGGCCGCAAAGGCGCGGTGCACCTGACCATTCCGGTGGATCTGTTCCTGGCCAAGACGGACGCGCCTGCCGCGCTGCCGCAGCCCGTCGACGAAGGCGCGCCCGCTCCGGGCTCGCGTGAAATCGAGCGGGCAATGAGTCTGCTGCGGGCCGCTCAAAGGCCGGTGATCATCGCCGGGAGCGGCGTGTGGTGGGCCGATGCCGCCCAAGAGCTGCGCCAATTCGTCGAGCGTACCTCGCTGCCGCTCTACACCATCACGATGGCGAAGGGCGTGGTGTCCGACGAGCACCCGCTCTGTATGGGATACGCCGATCCAGCGCTGAACCAGGCCGTCCACGCCGCCTTCAAGGAAGCGGACCTGTTCCTGGTGCTTGGCAAGCGCTTCGACTATCGCCTGGCCCTCGGTGGGCCGCGCTTGTTCGGACCGGCGGCGAAATTCATTCAGGTGGACATCCACGCGCCGGAGCTCGGAATGAACCGCCGGCTCGAAGTCGGCATCTGGGCCGACGTGAAATCGACGCTGCGGGCCCTGCTGGCGGAAGCAGGTGAAAAGGCCTGGACGCCGCTCCCCTGGATCGATCGCCTGAGGCAGTTGCGCCGCGACTGGGAAGCCAAGCTGGCAGAAGCCGCTCAGGACCGCGGCTCGGAGATGCACCCGGCCGCTTTTTACGCCGAGCTGAAGAAGTGGCTGCCGCAGGACGTCTACTATGCCTGGGACGGCGGCGACGTGGTGCATTGGGGCCGCGCGACGCTGCCCGCCCTGCATCCCGGCCGCTGGGTCAGGCTCGGTCCCCTGGGAACCATCGGCTCGGCGCTGCCCAACAGCCTGGCGATGCAGTGGGCGAATCCAGGGAAGCCGGTTGTCCTCATCACCGGCGACGGCTCCCTCGGCTTCTATATCGCGGAGATGGACACCGCCGTGCGGCACAAGCTGCCGGTGGTGATGATCGTCGGCAACGACGCGGGCTGGGGCCTGGAGCGCGAGCTGCAGGGCGCCACCGCGGGCTCGACGGTCGCCTGCGAGCTCCGCCGTACCCGGTACGACGAGGTGATGCGGGGCTTCGGGGGCGGCGGCGAAACCGTCGACAGGCTGGATCAGGTGCGTCCGGCGGTCGAGCGCGCGTTTTCGTCCGGCATTCCGTACTGCCTCAACGTCAACGTGCGCGGAGTCCGATCGCCGTTCACGCAGTGGCAGCTCAGCGGCAAGAAGTAGGGCCCATCCGGGTTAAGGAAGCATCCGACACTTCCTGATCGGGGTGACCGATGCGGACCCGGTGCGTAGACCAGATCATTCCCATGAGGTGGTTATGTCAAGTGATCAATGCCGTTATTCCAGCCGGATCACGGCGGCGTTCCGGTCCTCGACCGCGACAGACAGGGTGGCGCCGCTGAGCGACGGGCGGCTGGATTCCTGCCACAGATCCTCCGCCCGTTGAAAGTGCGAGGCCAGCGAGAGCTTGACGTTGCGCGCCGTCCGCGTGGGATTGATTACCCAGAGATACGCGCCGCCGGGGCCCCGGTGCAAGCGGGCTTTCACAGCGGGATCGCTGGATTGCACATGCTGCCGGACGCCGCTCCAGGCGAGCAGGCCGGCGAAGAATTCACGCGTTCCCGCGGCGTGGCGCCGGTAGTAACTCCCGCCCGGGAAGGAGCCGATGAGCAAAGTCTTGCCCTTTCCGAATGCGTGCTCGACGGCCGCGATGTGGCCGTTGGCATAGTGGCCCGCAGCCTGCCCGCCCGCCAGCCTGTACTCCTGCAGGAAGTACTGGCCCCCGATCTGGTGGTCCCGCACTTGGAGGGTCAGTTTTCCGAGCAGGTCCGGCGTGAACTGGACATAGGTCTCGCGGGCGCCGAACACTTCGTCCAGACCGAGGTTGGGCTGAACCGCTCCGACGGAACCGCCGTCCCCGAAGTATCCGGGACAGCCTTCACTGACCAGCTTGCCGCCCTTGGTTACGTAGTCACGCAGCTTATCCGCGGTCGCTTTACGCAGCATTTCGGGATAGGGGAGGTAAATCATCGGATATTCCCCGATGTCGTCGATGCCCACGAAATCGGCCTGGATATTCGAGTCGAAGAACGCCTGGTACGCCCCTTGGGCGGATTGCACGTAATTGGCTCCGCCCTCGGCGCCCGGGCGCCGGCCTCCGGTTCTTCCCGATCCGCCCTCTCCGCCCTGGACGGCGCTGAAGTCCGCGGATTCCTGAACGAAGACGATGCCCACGTCGCCCCGGACGGGCCGTGACTTCCAGATGTCCGCATGCGAGTTGGTCCAGCGAGCCAGCTTGCCGGCCATCTCGGCCCGCGGCGTAACCGAGCCATCCATCCCCATGGGGCCGAACGCGCCGAACAGCGGGCCGTCGAGCAGGGGGCGCCAGCGGGTGAAGAGGATGCCCGTGGCGCCGGCGGCCATGTCGATCATGCTCCACACGCGGACGTCTTTATCGTCCGAGCTGCGGCCGTCTTCGAGCGGGCGGTTGATCACCTGCGGCTGCAGCCACAGCGGCCCTCCGGTTGCTTCCGCATGCCAGAACGGCTTGCCGCGCGAGCCCGCGCGCACCACGTCCACGGCCTGGAACTGCATCCACGGATCGTTGCCGTGGCGCGAAGCCACCCACGTGTAGCCGTACGAATCCACTTCGGCCGCGGTACGCCACTCGATCTCGGTGAGCAGGCCGGTGCTGTGCGCGGTGATCTTGTTTCGCTTGTCGAGCCGGCGGATCAGGCCCGTGCGCCATTTGAGCAGACGCATGGCGTTGTCGCGGCGGAACGCCAGCCAGTCGAGGGAGTCGGGATAACCTCCCGCGCCGCGCGGCGGACGCACGGATTCCCAATTGGCGTAGCTGTAGCGATGCCAGGCTTTGCCGAGAGCTTCGAGGGTGCCGTATTTTGCCTTCAGCCACTCGCGGAATCTGGCCTGCGTGGCCGGGCAGAGGCATTCCGGGACGTGGCCTTCGTTCCACACGTCGTAGCCCAGCGTCGCGGGCTTGTCGCGATAACGCTCCACCATCGCGGCCAGGAATTTGCCGGCCGCATTGAGCACATCCTCATTGTCCAGACACAGCGGCGCGCTGCTGGTGGCGCTGCTGCCGCTCACCGAGGGGTAGCTCTCGGAACCGTCGGCATTGATCTGCCGGGCGTGCGGGAACTTGTCCCACATCCACTCCGGCGCGCCGTTGACGATTTCGGCGATGACCACCTTGATGTTGTTCCTGCCTTCAAGCTCCACCATGCGGTCGTAATCCCGCCAGTCGTAGCGGCCCGGCGCGTTTTCGACCGAGGCCCACATGAACCAGTGGCGGAAGATATTGACTCCCATCCGGGCCGCGGTCTGGTGGTCGCGCTCCCAATCCGGCTCCGGCGGGTTCGATTTGCGGAAGTACACCGCGCCGAACGGGAATACCGGATCCGGCAGAGGTTTTTCCTGCGCCTGGACGTCCGGCGCCAAGACCGCGGACAACAGGACGAGACACGCCAAGGGGATTCGTTTCATCGCGGCTGCTCCTTTGGGCCTGACGCTAAAAGTAGTACTTCAAGCCGAACTGAATCTGGCGTCCGGTGGCGGTTCCGGTGGTCAGCTTTCCGAAGTTCGGATTGCCCGCATTGCACGCCCGTCCGGCCGGTCCGATGCAAGTGAGCGCGGCGCTGCTGGCCGCCGGCAGGTAGAAGGTCGGGGTGTTGGTGGAGTTGAAAAATTCCGCGCGGAACTGCAGATAATGGCGTTCGGTGAAATTGAAATTCTTGAAGACGGATCCATCCAGATTTCTGGATCCCGGACCTCGCGCGGCCCGCTGCGCGGCGGTTCCGAACAGTTGAATCGGAGCGCCGGTGATGCTCGGAGTCGTGCCGGGAACCGTCCAGGCGGCGGGATTGAAGTAGCCGTCCACGCTGTGATTGCTCAATACCAGAGGCTGGCCGGCCACCGCGTCCGGCACGTTAAACGTATTGAAGATGGGTGGAATCACGTTGGTCCGGATGTTGGTCGGGAAGCCTCCCCGCACGCTCAGGATGCCGTTCAACTGCCAGCCGCCGATGAGCTTTCCGGCCAGACCGTGAGACAGCCACGGACGTCCCGGCCCGAACGGCAGCGCATAACTGGCGCTGGCGGAAAGGAACTGCGGCACGTCGATGGGCGCGACGCTCTTTTCCCGGGAAAGATTGTAGGTGTCCATGGCGATGCTGGTCCCGTTCTGCGTGTAGGAATCGGGCCCGGACCCGCGCGCTTCGAGGTTCTTCTGGATCGTATAGTTCACCAGCAGCGCCAGCCCCTTGGAATAGCGCTTGTCAATGTGGACATTGAAGGCGTTGTAGCTGTTGCTGCCGTTTGAAAAGACCGGGATCACGGTCCCGTTGATGTTGGCGAACGGCCGGTCCGCCTGCCTGTTCTTTCCCTGTATTGCGGCTTGGAAGGGAAGCTGATTCACGTTGATGAACATGCTCGAAAGATCGCGGCCGAGCAGTCCGCTGTAAGAAGCTTCCACCACCAGGGTATCGGTAAGCTGATATTGGATATTGAAGTTATACTGATGCACCATCGGGTCGGCAGCCTGGTCGAAGGCTTGCGATCGAAGGGTCCCGACAAAAGGCTTGGCGGCGGTAAACCCCTCGAGCGACGCGCTCGCGGCCACGATCGGTATCGGCGTGTTGATGGTGTAAGGCGGGCTCACCGTGTTTTGCGCCGTAATCGTGGGCGACGCAATCACGGGGACGTTCGGAAAGTTGCCGGAAAATTGCGTCACCTGCTGATTCTGGTCGCGCTCTCCGAAGAAAATTCCGTACCCTCCGCGCAGCACGAGTTTCTTGGAGGCCTGCCAGGCAAAACCCGCGCGTGGCCCGAAATTGTTGTGGTCGCCAGCCACCAGCGCGCGGCTGTAGCCGTCTTTGCCCGGCAGTGCGAACTGTCCGTTCTTGATGTTGAACAGGCTGCCGAGATCGCGGGCGTCCACGCATTGCGTAAAAAGCTCATAGCGCAGGCCGAGATTCAGGGTCAGCCGGTTGGTGATTTTCCAATCGTCCTGCACGAAGGCGCCGCCATAGATGGAGCGCTGGCGGCCCCAATCGAGCATGGCGTTCCCGTTCCCGGCTTCGGTGGTCGGGTAGCCGTAGAGGAAGTCGGCGTAGGGCAACCCGGACCCCGGCGCATTCGAGCTGGAGGTGAAAGTCGAGGCGAAGACAAAACTGCCCACACCGCCTTTCAAAACGTCGAAACGCTGGCGGCGAAGATCGGCCCCCATCTTCAAACTATGGCGTCCGTGCGTCCAGCTGAGGTTGTCAGACCACTGAAAGCGGTTTTCCACGTTCAGATTCGGATCGCCGCCGCCCCAGCCGCTGAACTCCGCCGAGCCGGAAACGGTTCCGGCGTAAATGAACGAGATCCCGGGAAATCCCGGCAGCGGCGAAGGCAGAGTCGCGATCTTGTGATCGGCTGCGAAGGCCCTGCCGTCCCCGGTGTTGCCGAAAGAGCTGCCGTTGTGGCGGATGAAGCCGAAGCGGGCTTCATTGATTAAAGATGGCGTGAAGATATGGATGTAGGACAAGACCGCCTGCTGGCTGTTGTCGATGGAGTCCGAGCCGCCTCCGATGAACCCCGGGTAGCTGCCCACGCCCGGCGTGGAATTTTTGGAGATTGAAAACCGGCCGAACAGATTGTCTTTGGCCGAAAGTATCTGATCCACGCGGACGTCGCCCTGGTCGGTGTTCGAGGACCGGGGCGGTCCATAGAAGAAGTTCCGCGAAAGAGCGCCCGGCGCTCCAAAATTCGGCAGCGGCACCAATCCTTGGGTGGCAACCGAGCTGGCGTTCATCTGGCTTTGCGGGATGATGTTGCCTGGAAGGGGATCGGCGATCACCAGTCCGGTCGGCCCGAGGCGGCGCGAGGCCGGATCGTATATGACCACCCCCGCTCTGGAAAAATCGCCCGCGCGCAATGCGGCCGGCGGCACATCGGTGATGGAGTTGCCGCCCGCTCTGGCAACCCGGGTCCCCTGGTAATCGGCGAACCAGAAAGTCCGGTTTCGCACGACCGGTCCGCCTACCGCGGCGCCGAACTGGTTCTGATGAAACGCCGGTTTCGCCTGTCCTGCGGAATTGGTGAAGAAATTGGCGGCGTCCAGCTTGTCGTTGCGCAGGAACTCGAAAATGGCGCCGTGGAGCTGGTTCGTACCGCTCTTGATGGTGGCGTTGATCACGGCCCCCGCCGCGTGGCCGTATTCGGCGGAGAAGGTGCTGGTCTTCACCTTGAATTCCTGCACCGCGTCGACGGAGGGCGTCACCGCGATTCCATTCCGTCCGATGGAGCCGTTGTTGGAGACGGTATTGTTGTCGACCCCGTCCAGCGTGACTTCGTTGGCGGAAAAACGGCCGCCGCCCGCGATGAATGTCAGATTCGTACCCATCCCGAACTGTGGCGTGGTATTGCCCGCGAGCAGGCCCAGCGCAAACGGATTCCGGCCGTTGAGCGGCAGCTCCAGGATCTTCTTGTTCTCGATCACCTGGCCGAGCGACGATGTTTCCGCTTCGAGGGCTGAAGTCACTTCCCTCACTTCGATCACTTCACGGACTTCGCCCGGCTGCAGGGTGACGCGGATCGAAGCCGTCTGGTCCACCTGGAGCACGACCTGTTCGATAGTGGTCTTCTTGAAGCCGGCGGTTTGCACGCTGATGGAGTATTGGCCTACAGGCAGATATTGAACGCTGAATTCCCCTCGCTCGCTGGTGGGTCCGGATCGGACGAGCCCGGTGCCGTTATTGGTGACGGTAACCGAGGCGCCGGGGATCATGGCGCCAGTGCCGTCCGCGACGGTGATGTTGATCGTACCCGTGGCCACTTGGGCCTTTCCCGGGAGCGGAAACATAAGGAGAATAGCGCCCAACCAGGCGCACACGCTCGAGAATCTCATTTGTAAGCTCCTGATCCGGGTGTCCGTACGGATCCCGGTGTGGGCCATCATACACCAAGATGGCGAGGGATTGACACCATTCGCAGGCGGCCTTTTCCTGCACAGCTATCGTATGCGGGGCCTCATCGGCTTCAAGGAAAGCTTCGCCGCGTCCGATAACGACGCGCCCTTGACGCCTGCGCCGCCCCCCTTGTGCATCCCCCCGCTGGCTGTCAGCGTGGATGGACTTTACGTTGTAAACCGGACATTTCACTTGGCTAATAAAACCGGACAGCTTGACGTGCTGCCAACATCAAGCGCGGGCGCCGCGCCGGCGGGTATCTGCCAACGGTATTCGCCTGCTCCGATGTCTACGGCTTGCTTGTGACCAGGTTCACGATCGGGAACAGAACGCTTTCGCCGTCGTCCGCGTCCCTGTGGCGGCTTCGCCAGTGATCCGGACGCAGGATCTGGACCATCGCGATTTCGTCGCAGCATTGGAATTTCGGACAGCGTAAGCAGTCCTTCCACGCCTTGAGCGGCAGCTCGCCCCGCTCCACTTCATGGAAGCCCATCTTGCGGAAAAAGTCCGCTACGTAGGTGAAGGCGAAGACCGCGTCGAGCGAGAACAGCCGCGCCTCCTCGACCAGCGCCTGCACCATGCGCCCTCCGGCGCCGTGCGATTTCCAGTTCGGGTCCACCGCCAGCGACCGGACCTCGCCCATGATCGGGCTGTAGAAATGCAGCGCGCCGCAGGCGATCAGCTGCGCGCCGTCATAGATGACGGAGAAGTCCCGGATGTTCTCCGACATCTCGAATTCTGTGCGCGGCAGCATGATTCCCTTGGCGGCGTAGCCGTTGATGAGCCCCAGCAGCGGCTCGATGTCGGCCATGCCGGCTTTGCGGACTTCCAGCGGCAAACCGGCGGCCGCCGATTCGATTACCGAGTCGGGAGTAAGTGCGCTGATCATTTCAATCGGGTCCCCAGTTCCTCACCTGCGAGCAGCCGCGACAAAACGTCCGGAGCGGCGCCCGGCGCGATCCGCACCTGGCCCACGCCCTGCTCGAGCGCCGAAGTAGCCGCGTTGAGCTTTGCCTGCATGCCTCCGGTAGCGGCGCCCTCGGCGATCAGGCGGCCGCAATCGGCGGCCGACAGCTCCGGACACAGGCGTTTCGCGCCGTCGAGGACGCCGTCCACGTCGGTGAGAAAAATCAGCTGCGTGGCTCCGAATCCGGCCGCGCAGGCTACCGCCATCTGGTCCGCATTGACGTTATAGAGACGTCCTTCCGGGTCGCCGGCCAGGCAGGCGACAACCGGAATGTAGCCGTTCGCCGTCAGCAGGCACAGCAGCCCCGGATTGGACTTGACCACCCGTCCCACGGCGCCCAGTTCGGGATCCATCTGCACGGCCGACGCGATTCCGGAATCGGCGCCGGAGAGTCCCACCGCGTTGGCCCCCGCCGCGGTGAAGGCGGCCACCAGTTCGTGGTTGACCGAGCCTGCCAGCACCTTCACCACCGCGTCCATGGTCTCCGGAGTCGTAACGCGAAGTCCGTTGACGAAACGGCTCTCGATCCCGCGCTCGCCGAGGAAGCGCGTCATCTGCTTTCCCCCGCCGTGGACTACCACCACCTCGCGGCCTTCGCGCGCCGCCCGCGTGATCTGACCGGCGAGACCGGCGCGCAGATCGGGCTGATCGAGCAGCGTCCCGCCGAGCTTGACCAGGATTTTCAAAGCAGCCCCTCGGTCTCGGGAAATCCGAGCGACAGATTCATGTTCTGCACAGCCTGTCCGGCGGCGCCCTTCACCAGGTTGTCGATGGCGCTGACGACGATGGCCCGCCCCGTGGCCGCGTCGAACCTGACGCCGATGTCGCAGAAATTGGTGCGGGCCACCGCGCGCAGGTCGGGGACATGGCCCGGGTCGTACAGCCGGACGAACGGCTCGCCGCCGTAGCGCTTTTCGTAAATGGCTAGCAGCTCGGCGGCGCTTCCCAGGCTTTCCGAGCGGAAGTAGAGGGTCTCGAGGATGCCCCGGTCGATGGGAATGAGCTGCGCGGCGAAGCTGAGCTCGCGCTCTTCGAGGCCGGAGATCAGCAGAATCTCGGGCACGTGCCGGTGATCGAGCAGCGAGTAGGCGGAGAAGTTCTCGGTGACCTCGCAGAAGCTGGTCTTCAGGCTGGGCTTCCGGCCTGCGCCGCTGACGCCGGATTTGGCGTCGCAAACGACGCCGCAGCGCCGGTCGATGGCGCCCGCCTCGATCAGCGGACGAAGGGCCAGATTCGCGGCCGTGGGATAGCAGCCGGGGTTGGCGATGAGGCGGGCCGCGGGAATGCGGTCCCGGCAGTATTCCGGGAGCCCGTAGACGGCTTCCGCAAGCAGGGCCGGCTCGGTGTGCTCCGCCTTGTACCAGTGAAGATAGCGCTCCGGCGTGCGCAGCCGGAACGCGCCGCTGAGGTCGATGACTTTGACGCCGGCCTCGACCAGGCCTGGGGCGAGCTCGATGGACACTTCGGCGGGAGTGGCTAGGAACACCGCGGCCAGCCCCTCGGAACGGGCCGCCGCCGGAGTGCAGGGGATCCGCTTCGGTCTGGAGTATCCGCGCGGAGCCGGCCGCTCGCCGGCGTCGTGACGGTGTTCGAGAAGAACCGGCTCGACTTGCGGATGGCGCTCCAGAATCGTGATCAGCTCGGCGCCGCTGTATCCTCGAAATCCGACTATACCGGCACGGATACCCATTGGTTAAATATTCATCTCCATGAATAAATATACCACGACCCCTGGGTAGTCGCGGCTGTCGAGTTGGCGGATTCGCCACCCTACGGCGCGACCGGCACTGTCACGGAATTTGCAGCCACCCCGTCCTGGCTGACCGTCAGCGTCAGGTCTCCGGCTGCGGCGTCGCTCGGCACTCGCAACGACACCGAGTACAGCCCGACCATTCCGGGGCTGAGTCCGGCGAAGATGACATCCGACCGGCGGCCTCCCATGGAGACTTCCGGTTGAAACACGGCCAGGGCGGGCGGCTCCGCCGGTGACGCCTCACCGCTCGCCACAACGGTATCCGTCGCCCCCATTCCCGCCAGAAAAACCGTGATCTGCTCGCCTGGTTTTGCGGGCGCGGACGGAGTGATCGGGCTCGTGTCCGCGTGCCGCGCCACTGCCAGTCCTTCGCTCGAAGCGAAGATTCCCGGCCGTACACTCGTCAGGCTGATCGTGTCCGCTACCGTAACCGCTGCGCCCGAGGAGACCACCACCTGGTATTGCCGGCCCGGTTTCAATTCGACCGGAAACTGGGCGTCGATCCGGTCCGGGGATACGGAGAACAATGGCGCCTGCATTCCGCCGGTGAGCACCGTCACACCCGACATCGTCGAGGGCAGCGGAATCACGCCGGCTTCCGCGCTCACGCTCGAAAGTCGGGAGCCTCGCACCTGGATGAGGGTCCCGGGCGCGATCGGAGCGGCGGTCACCGGATTGAAAGTGTTGACCACGCCGTTTGTGGCCAGCACGGGCGCGCCGTTGGCCTGCACCAGCCCGTCGATTTGCGCGCTGACGATGTCGAACCCCTGGGCAATGGCGCGAATCGAGACGCTGGCGGGGGAAGCTGCGGAGCCCGGCGTCCATGCCGCGGCGAAGCTGCCTGTATTCCGGTCGGCCAGCCGCAGCGAGAGCGGCGGATCGCCATTCGAAAATGAGGCGACCACTCGGGCGTCGGCCACCGGCTCGCCGCAATCGTCCGCCACTCGCGCTACCACCGGCTGCGGCCAGGCGGCGGGTACGCTGAAAAAATTCCCCAGGTCGGTCAGGGTGATCGAAAGGCGGGAGGGCGTGCAGCCGGCGGCCGCTCGCGATGACTTCGCCGCGGCATTGACCGGCGGCGTCACGATGAACGTCACGCCGGCGGCGCGCGTCTGGCCCCCGGCGAGAGAAACCGTCACCTCACCCGTGTAGACGCCGGGCTTCAGCTTGGCTCCGTTCACGGTGACGTTGATCTGCCCCGTAGTCGTGTAGGCCTGTCCCGTGGACGGGTCTGCCGAGAGCCAGTCGGCGCCGTCGGGAGTGCTTGCGGTGGCCTGGTAGGGAACGGGAGTCAAACTGCTGGCGAAGACACGAATCGACTGCCGCAGGGTTTCCGCCGCGCCGGCCACCCCGGTGAAAACCAATCCCGATGGCGTCAATTGCGGCGCCGGAGCCGAGGCCGCCGCCACAAGATTCAGTACCGCCGTCAGGTACTGTGGCGAGTTCAGCGCCTGCGGATCGGTCAGGCGCACCAGCGCGTAGTACCGCCCCGCGTCAAGGCTGCCCGAATTCGCGGTCAGGGAGATCGTACCCGGCCTGGCTGCCGTCGCCTGCCCGCTGGTTGCGCCCAGGGATAGCCATTCCTGCCCCCTCACCACTTCCGCGGTCCAGTTCACGGTATCGTCCCCCAGGTTGAGCACGCTCACGGTCCGTGCATCCGATGCGCCCTGCGACTGCCGCAGATCGAAGCGCACTCCGTTATAGCCCAAGCCCAGCGCTGGACCCGCCTCGGGCAGGAAGAAGGCGACCGGCGCTTCGAAGTCGCCGGCGTTCGATGTGATTCGCACTGCCGCGCGGTAAGCGTCCTGGCGGAGTTGGCTCGGATCGGCGAAAACTCTCAGAATCGTGTACGAGTTCGGCGCCGTGCGGCCCGCGGCCGGTTCCACCGTCAGCCAGGTGGAATTGGATACCGAAGCCTGAAAATCAATCGGGCCCTCGCCGCCGGAATTTCGGATGAGCAGCGTGCTTTCGACGACGCCGGCAGGCTGTGCCGGCGCCGTCAGTCGAAGGTAGCGCGGGGTAACCTCGAGCGCCTGCGTCTGCTGACTGACGGTAAATGCCACCGGGACCGTAGTGGCTTGGCCGCCGGCCCCCGTGATCACCACGCGCGCCGAGTAATCCGCTGCTCCGAGAGCCGATGAGTCCATCGAAACCGATAGCCGCGCGGGTGTCACGCCCGAAAGCGGCTGCACCACCACCCACGCCGGCGCGGCCGAACCGGCGGCAGCTCCCTCTACCCGGACCGAGAAGCGGGCAGCGGAGCCGTCCGACGTGCTCACCAGCAACGATTGCGCGATTGGCGAATCACCGCTCTCCCAGGCGGAAAAAACCAGGCTGCCGGCGGAGGTCAGCAGCTGCGCCGCATTCTGCACCGTGAGTGAAAACGACTTCGTGGCCGAGAATTGGGAGCTGTCGGTGACCTTGACGTTGAAGGTAAACGTGCCGGCGGCGCTGGGAATTCCACTCAAAACGCCCGTGGACGCGTCCAGCCGCAAGCCCGATGGCAGGGCCGGTTCCGCCGAGTACGTGTACGGAGGCCAGCCGCCGGATGCCCCGATGGCCGCGCTGTAACTTGCGCCCGCGCTCGCCGGAGCCAGAGGGGAAGCCGTCGCGATGACAATGGCCGGCCGCACCGTGAGCGTATAGGCGCGCGTGCCGGTCAGGCGTACCGTGTCGGCCGCCTGCACCGTGAATGGAAAGGCGCCGTCGCGAGCCGGAGTCCCGCTCAATAGCCCGGAAGAGCTCAGGCTCAAGCCGGTGGGCAGACTGCCTGACGCCAGCGTCCAGGTCAGCGGCGGGTACGCTGACGACCCGGTGAATTGTACGCTGTACGCAGCGCCCGCCACCGAGTTCGGTAAGGCCGCCGGCTGGATCGGAATGGTTTGAGAAGCCGCCGGGTACAGCGCGGCGAAGAAACCTAAGGCGAACCGCAGCACAGTCTGGCGCATTCTTTGCCCGGAGTATCCCTCAGGCCCATTATGAACGCCGTCCTTGTCCCGTGCAATACGGGCCGCGCTCCCACACCATCAGAACAATAGCTTGAGACCGAACTGCAATTGACGCGGATCGTTGGCTGTGGCTGAGATCACGCCGAATTGCGCGTTGTTCATGTTGCTGTTCGGCCTGCCGAATTGAGGAGTGTTGAACAGGTTGAAAGCCTCGGCGCGGAACTGCAGCGAGAAACGCTCCACCACGGCGAAGCTCTTGAACAGGGAGAAGTTCAGATTCTTCGCTCCGGGCGTGCGGACATCCGGCAGCACCCGGCCCGTATTGCCGAAGGTGAATGGCGCCGGCTGGGTGAATACCGACTTGTCGAAGTATCGGTTAAGCCGGTCCACGACCGGTCCGTCCAGCTTCGCGCTGTGGCCCGTGTTGTTCGGACGCAGCGACGCGTTTCCCGCGCCCGACGTGTTCTGCGTCGTAATCGCCAGCGGCTGGCCCGTCTGAAGAGCCGCGATGCCGTTGACCTGCCATCCGCCCCCGAATGCGTTCGCAAACCGGTTCCAGGAGCCCCCGAATTTGCGCCCCTTTCCAAACGGCAACTGGTAGACCGAGCTGATCGTCAGAATCTGCGACACATCATTGGCCGACACCGACCATTCCGAACGCCGGTCGTAGATGTTCTGGGTCGCCGCATTGTTCCCCACCACCGCCGTGATCGAATTGTCGTCGAGCAGCTTCTGCGCGGTGTAGGAAGCCAGCAGGCTCAGTCCGGCGCCGAAGCGCTTCTCCGTCTTGAGCTGGAACGAATGGTAGATTGATTTCGAACCCGACGGGTTCTGCGCGGACAGGCTCATGTATTGCGGAAACTGCGAGGCCAATGCGCTGTTGGGAACCGTGGCGGCCGCCAGCGTCCCGTTGGTGATCAGGCCGAAAAACGGATTCCGGACCTGCTGCTGAAGCTGGTTAGACAACTGCTCCGCCCGCAGCTGGTTCAAATTGTACGACACCAGGGAAAGCTGCAGTCCCCGGCTGCCCACGTAGCCCGCTTCCACCAGAATGCTGCCCGGCAATTGCCGCTGCACGTTAAAGCTCCAGTTCTCCGTGTACGGCACGCGGAAATCGCCATCGACGGCAGCCGTGAGCGCCGTGCCGATTCCCGTGACCAGCCCGGCCGCGGCGCCCGTGACCGGGACCAGACCTCCCGGGAACGGATCCCGCAGATAGTTCGTCGGGGTCACGCCGTTCGCCGCTGACACGAAGTTGGTGGTGCTGCTGAATCCAGTGTTCGAGTTCAGGCTCTGGGCCCCGCGCGTCGTCGGCGCGTGGAAGATTCCGAAACCACCGCGAATCACCGTGAATTTCGACGCCTGGTAGGCGAATCCGAAGCGTGGATCCCAGCCGTTGCGGTCCGTCGGAAGTATCTGCCGCCCGCGCCCGTTGATTCCCAGGAAGACCAGTCCGCCCTTCAGATGCGGCAGCCCCGCCGGACCCGCCAGCGGAGACGCGACGTTCGGGTCGAACACGTTCATGCGGTTGAAACGCTCGGTGAAAGGTTTGTCGAGCCCGTAGCGCAAGCCGATGTTGAGAGTCAGCCGGCTGGTGACTTTCCAATCGTCAGCCAGATACCAGGCATAATATTTGCCTTGCGTGGCGTTCATGCGGTTGTTCAGAATCAACATCCCGTTCCCCACCCCGACCAGAAACGAAGCCATGGCGTCGCCGGCAATGGCGCTGGCCTGATTGGGATTCGGCCCCTGCGTGAAGCCTCGGTCGAAGGTGAATCCGCCGGAGAAATTCGCTCCCTGCTCCACGTTGGCCTGCATGACGCGCCAGTCGAAGCCGAATTTGAGCAGGTGTCTCGTCAGCACCTTCATGTTGTTCAGGCCCAGTGAATGAGTATTGTAGGCGGCCGGCCCCCACTGGGAGGCGAACCCGTTTCCCAGCGTGAAATAGCCCGCGGGCTGGAACCCGGGAAACATCAGCGCATTCGCGCCGTGAAAGTAGGTGGGCAGACCCAGTTGCACCGGGTCGAATCCGTCGCTGCGTGGAATGCGGGTCTCCGTCGCCCGCCCGTAGCCGTAGCGCACCCCGATCAGGAATGTCGGACTGTAGTTGTAGGTGTAGTCCGCGGCGCCGTTGAGAAAGGTATCGGTGATGGCTACCCCGCCCTGCGCGATGCGGATATCGGCCGGGAAGTAGTCCGGTGGGATCGCGTCGTCGATGCGCCGCGACATCCGGATGAAGAAGCGGTTCCGGTCGTTGATGTTCTCGTCGATTTTGGCGTCAAAGTTGTCGATGTTGTTCACGTTGGAACTGGCGACGAAGTAATTATTCGCTCCGGTATTGGGATTCCCGGGCCCGTTGGGCATGGCGTAATACTTCACGACGTTCCGCGACACCGGATCGATACGGGCCGACGGAATCACGTTCCCGGGGAACAACGTGCGGACGAAGTTCGCGCCGTTGGGCGTGGTGGAGGCGGGGTCGTATATGTTGATGAGAGCCCCGGCCGCGTTGCGCGTTTGCGAAAAATCGCCGGCCCGCTGCAAGGCCGTGGGCATGGTCGTATTGAGACTCGCCGCGCCGGACTGACGCAGGCCTTCGTAGCCGAACAGGAAGAACGTCTTGTTGCGCCCGTTGTAAAGCTTGGGAATCATCACCGGTCCCGACACGGTGGAACCGAACTGATTCCGCTTGAAGCTGGCCAGCTTGGCTCCGGCCGCGTTGGCGAAGAAATCGTTGGCGTCCAGCTTGGAATTGCGGAGGAACTCGAAGAAGCTCCCGTGCGGATCGTTGGCCCCTGACCGGTAAATCAGGTTGATCACGCCGCTGCCGCTTCGTCCGAACTCGGCCGAGTAGCTGTTGGTCTCGACTTTGAACTCCTGCACGGCGTCCACGGACGGAAAGATCGTGAAGCCGGCGATGGGATTGGTGAGCGGCGTCGACGCGGGAATGCCGTCCACCATGAGCGCCGCGCTTCCGGGCCGTCCGCCGTTAATCGAGATGTTGACGTTGTTGTACTTGTCGCCCACCGCGCCGGTGACGCCCGGCGCCAGAAACACCAGCGACCAGGAGTTGCGCTCGTTGAGCGGCAGGTTGACGATGCTGCGGTTGTCGATCACCTGCCCCATGGCGGAACTGGTGGCATCGATGAGCGGGGCCTCGCCGGCCACCGCCACCGTCTCGGTCGCCGCGCCCAGTTCCATCGCGATTTCGAGACGCGCCGCCCGGTCCACCTGCAGCAGGATCCCCGAACGCTCCGCTCTCTTGAAACCGGCCGATTCCACCGCCACCTTGTACTGGCCCGGCGGAAGTGAGAGCGCCAGAAACCGTCCGTCACCATCGGTCGAAAGCTCGGTAACTACGTTCGTCTCCACGTTCGTAATCACCGTCCGCGCGCCCACGATCACCGCTCCCGTGGGGTCCTTGACGATGCCTTCGAGGGAAGCGGTTATGGTTTGAGCGGAGGCCAGTCCGCAGGCCGCGGACAGGAATACCCCTAAGAGCAGCTTTGCGCGCATTATCGGAGAGACTCCCGGTTCAGCTTCGAGCGCCGCGGCGCTCGTCACACGATCTTATGTCTTTTTCACACCCACGGCAATTTCCCGCACGGACAAACACCGCACAGGCTACTTTTTGAGCGGCCAGATATCGGACGGCGTGTGCGCGGCTGCGATGACCTTCTCCATTTTGGCCGCGATCTCCGGACGGCCGGCGGCCAGATCGTGCTCTTCCGACGGATCCTCGCGCAGGTTGAAGATCTCGAGCGGCTTGCCCGGACCTTTGCGGACCGCTTTCCAGTCGCCGGCCCGCGCCGCCTGCGTGAAGCCCCGCTCGTAGAATTCCCAATACAGGTGATCGTGCTGCTTCTGCGCCTGTCCCAGCAGCGTCGGCGCGTAGGAGATTCCGTCGATCCGGGCCGGAGACCCAACCCCGGCGAGCTCGCAGGCGGTCGGCAGGAAGTCCCAGAAGGCGACCGGCTGATCCGTGCTGGCGCCGGCTTTGATCCGCCCCGTCCAGCGGGCGATCATGGGAACCCGTATCCCGCCCTCGTATAGATCCCGCTTCACGCCGCGCAGCGGATCGCCGGATTTCAGCAGCTTCGCGCTCGTCGGAACCGGCCCGTTGTCGCTGGCAAAAATAACCAGCGTGTTGTCGTCCAGCCCCTTGCGCGCCAGCACGGCCATCAATCTGCCGATGTCCGCGTCCATCCGCGTGATCATGGCCGCGATCTTCTTCTTCTGGTCGGGCCAGTCTTCTTTTTCGTAAGCCCCGGTATCCGGCGGATCCCAGCGGGAATGGGGAATCGTGAAGGGCACGTACAGGAAGAACGGTCCTGAGCCGGACTTCTCCAGGAACTCCAGCGCCTTGTTTGCGATCAGGTCGTGCGAGTACTGCTTGTTCTGCCCGCCGTAATTACCGGAAAGCCAGACCTGCTTTTCGTTTTCCCAGAGCGTGTCGGTCCAGTAATTGTGGGCATGGGTCTGGTCCAGGTAGCCATAGAATTGGTCGAATCCTTTCCGGCTGGGAATGCCGGTCGAGTACGGCTCGCCCAGTCCCCACTTTCCGAACATGCCCGTGCGATAGCCTGCCCGTTTGAGCAGCTCGGCTACCGTAATGTCCGATTCGCGCAAGGGAATCTGCGGCTCGATGTTGCCCCGCACCCGGCTGTGACCCGTATGGAAACCGGTCATCAAGGTGCAGCGGGAGGGGGCGCAGACGGTGCTCCCCGCGTACGCCTGCATGAAGCGCAGCCCTTCGGCCGCGAGTTTGTCCAGATGCGGCGTCCGGATCTCTTTCGACCCGTAGCAGCCCAGATGGCCATAGCCTAGGTCGTCGGCGAGGATGAAGATGATGTTCGGCTTGCGGGTGGCCGGCTGGGCCCGCGCCGGCGTAGCAGCCAGCGCGCCCGCCGTGCTGGATAAGAATCGGCGTCGGTTCATGAAGGCCTGGGAAGTTCCCTATTGATTATGCCCTCGAACCCGGCCGCTGTCCTCTCTTTCACCATTCCAGCCGGACGCCCGCGCGAAAGCCACGCGCGCCGGTAGCGTCGAGACCCGCCCCGCCGCCGATGGAAGTAATCGTGGCCACCGTAGCCGCCGACGTGATCGTGGTGTTCGGCACGTCGTAATTCGGCGTGTTGAAGAAGTTGGTTCCGGTGATCTCGAGCCGCAGCCGGAACCGCTCCTGGATCGGAAATTCCTTGGCCAGTCCGACGTCCAGGATCTGCGTTCCCGGTCCCTTGATCACGCCTTTCGCCGAGCTGCCGTAGGAGCCCGGGACCGGCGCCGCGAAGGCCGACGGGTCGAACCATCGCCCCGTGGAGCGCTCATCGGCCGGCAGGTTGGGACTGCGCAGCTGATTCGGCCGGATCGTCACCTGGGCCGGAGTGCGGGAATTCGTGAACGCGGTTCCCACCGGGTCCGGACCCGTCCATTGCGGAGTCAGAAACTGGCCCGAATAGAAGCTGAAGACGCTAGACCATTCCCAGCCCTGCATCACCGCTCGCGCAAAACCACGCCGTCCTTTGCCGAACGGAAACTGGTAGATCAGGTTCCCGGTGACCCGGTGGGTCGGGATGTCGAGCCAGACCGCGCGCTCCCGCTGCCGGTCGAAGGCGTTTTCCGGGCTCTCGCCGCGCTCGAGATCACCGATGTCCCGCGCCCATACCCAGGAGAGCTGGTAGGCCAGCCCGTTGGCGTAGTGCCGTTCCGCCTCCATCGTGAGGGAATGGTACTGGTGTCCCGCGCCGTTGCTGACGTAGCTGAACGCCGGATATTTCGGAAACGGCCGCGGCTTGTCGACGTATGGGCGATTGTCCGGTACCGGCTGGTTGTAGTTGTAGCCCCACTCTCCCTGGCGCGTATTCGTCCCGATGTATGAGATGCGGAATCCCGTGTTCCAGCGCTGGTGCTCGACGGTGAGGTTGTACTGCATGGAATATGGATCGCGCAGGTCGGCCCGGTACGCCGTCGGCAGGCTGATGCTGGTCGGCCCGGCGACACTGGACGGAAACACCTGCGGCAGCATCAGCGTGGGCACAGGCGTCGGATTCGTGAAGCCCGGCTCGTTGATCACGAACGGAGCGCCGCCTGCCGAGACCGCGCGCGGCACGATGTCGTAAAAGATGCCGAAGCCAGCCCGCACCACCGTGTTCGGCCCCCACGGCCTCCAGGCCAGGCCGATCCGCGGCGCGAGATTGTTATAGTCGTTCTTCAGAATCCGGGTCGCGTCGTAGCCGGCTCCGGACGCTTCGATCACACCCACGTAGCCGGCCGGCAGCAGCGGGCTCACCCGGTTCAGCGCTCCGTCCGGCACTACGATCTTTCCGCTGGCGATATCGAATACCGCCTGCCTGCCCGACGCCTCGCTCCACGCCGGATGCAGCTCGTAGCGAACGCCCAGGTTGAGCGTGAGGTTCGAACGCGCCTTCCACTCCTCGGTGGCGAAGAAGTCCCAGTTCCAGCGCACCCGGTCGGTGAAGAATACCGGCGCCGCGCGCGACGAAGAAGTCGGGATCCCCAGCAGGAAATCGGCGTAGGACTGCCCGGTGAACCGGTTCGAGAACGAGGACGAGCCGAACAGCGCCGTCGGCATGTTCTGATCCTGAAACTGCGTGCGGCCGGCGATCATTCCGAACTTCAGGCTGTGACGGCCGCGGTACCAGGAAAGATGCTCCTGAAACTGCTGGGCGTAATTCTTGAACCCGGGATGCCTCCACGGAGTTTGCGAGATGCCCGTCAAACCGAGATTGGAAAAGGAGACGGTGTAGACGCCGTTGATATCCGGCAGATCGGATAGTAATCCGGTCAGCCCCAGGTCCTTCACCACTTCCAGCCCCAGCAGCGGGCCGTTCCGCGGGTTGTCGTTCCAGGCGTACCCCCAGCGGAATTCGTTCATCAGGTTGGAGCGCAGCGTTGCGGTGTAGGACGCCTGGATGGCGCGGGTGTCCCGTGTCTGCCAGCGCGTCCCGATGCTGGGCAGAGCGCTGTCGTAATCGCGCGAGTGCGACCGGTTCCAGATATACCGGCCGAACACGAAGTGCCTGTCGGAGAATCGGTGGTCGATGCGCGTGGTCCAGTAGGTGTTCGGATCGAAGGGCCGCAGCAGCTGCGTACGGAAATTGCGGCTGGTGAAAACGCTCGCGTCGCCGAAGTTCGGCTGCGGGTAGAACCGGTCCTGGATCTTTTTGGACACCGGGTTGATGCGGCTGGCCGGGATGATCCTTCCGGCAAACGGCGCGGCGCCCGCGAACGGGTCCCGGATGTCTGCGTTCTCACGCGAGAAATCCCCGCTGCGCCAGGGTGCCGTGGGTACGGTCGGTGTCAGGTTGGAGAGAATCTGGGAGCCGCGGGTGGTCTCGAACGAGTAGTAGAAAAAGGTGCGGTTGCGGCCGTCGTAAACGCGCGGGAGGTACACAGGACCGCCCACCGACGCCCCGGGGTTGTGGCGAACGCCCGTTCCCCGCTGCAGGGCGAAAGGATCCCGCGCACGGAACCAGGGCGTCGAGTAATAATCGAACGCCGCGCCGTGGAGTTGATTCGAGCCCCCCTTGGAGATGATGGTTACCTGGCCGATGGAGCCGAACTCGGCGGTGTTGTTCGCCATGTCCACCCGCACTTCCTGGAAGCTTTCGATCTGGGACACCAGCGGCGAGATCTGCGTGCCGTCGTACTGGTTGGACAAGGTGATGCCGTCGATCGAAGCGTCCGACTGGTTGGCCCGCGAGCCGGCGAACCGGCGCGTCGAAGATCCCCCGCCGGCCTGCACCACGCCCGGCGACAGGCCCACGAAATTCCACAGCGACCGCGTGTTCAGCGGCAGCGTCTTCAGCTGTAGCGCGTCCTTGTTGTCGGAAATACGCGCCGTTTCCGTCTCGATCAGAGTCGCGCCCGCCGTGACCTCCACCCGCGTTTCCACGGAGCCTACCTCCAGCTTCACGTCCAGCCGGCGGATGTCGAGCGAGACCAGCTTCAGCCTCTGCGCGACATACGATTTGAATCCGGCGGCGCTGATCTTCAGCGAGTAGTCCCCTTCTCTCAGTTGGGAAATCGTGTACGAGCCGGTCGCATTGGACACGGTGTCGTAAGTGTAGTTGGATTCGATGTGCGTGGCTACCACGCTGGCGCCGGAAACCGCGCCGCCGCTCGAATCCGTGATCCTTCCCGTGATGGTGGCGAAAGTGGTCTGGCCTACAGCTGAAAAAACACCCCCCAGGCTCAATGAACACACGGCGGATAGGATACGGACACGTTTCATCAACACCCCCATAAGGCGGAAACGCAGTTTTCCGCACACGGTTTTATCTACAACCTGTGGAGAGTATAAGGAGCCGGAGATGGATCGGCCATACTGCCGTTTCTGTACGCCGGGGCGTTAAATCTCGACCGACAGAGGCGCCACTTTCCCCGTCGCGATCACACGGATTTCAGCCTTCGCCGAATGCTTCCCCGGCGGTAGATCCGGCAGCAGCGCTTTGTAGTAGCAATCCGACATCGCCTTGCGGTCGTTGCGGATCTCCACCGGTTCGGCCTCCACCGGTTTGCCGTCCACATGCAGACTCGCCAGCTCCGTGATTGCTTCGGCGGGCGCTCCCATGTTGGTGTTGCGGCGCCAGCATCGCACGCGGATCGCAACGCCCCGCTCCGGGCGGGCCTCCTCGAACCGGTCCCCGGGACGAACCGCCACCATCGAAGCGTGCGGCCGGAGGATCCCGTCCGGCGTACCGCCCCACCAGCGCCACTCCCGCTCGTGCTCCATCACCATGCGCCGCACGGCTGGCGTTCCTCCGCCGAGCAGAGTTTTGAAGCCGGTGACCTCGTCGTGCCGGATTGCCATCACGCGGTTTTCCCGCAGCGCTTCCGTAGCCGCTTCCCAGGTCGGCTCCTTCGCCAGAAAGACCGTCCTGAATCCGGCCAGCTTGTCTCCCCACCACCACGGCTCCTTGGCGTGCGAGTCCTGCAGCCCGACAAACGGCAGCACGTCCTGATATCTCATCAGATACGGCTGCGTGTTCAGAAAATTCTCGTTGCCGAAATGAAAACTGCTCACGGCGATGTAGGTTCCCCGCTCCACCGCCTCGTCCAGCAGCACCCGCGTGAACTCCTCGTTTTCGTTGAACTGCCACACATTCGCTCCCTGCGCCCGCCGCAGGGCGGCCACCCGTTCATCGCGGAATACGTTCCAGGGAACCGGCTTCTTGGGATCCGCCATGGACCGTCCGAAATCGGAATCCGGCGGCGCGATGATGTCGCTCAGATGGCTGTAGGTCCCCAGTCCCGGCAGGCTGACATACGTGCCGTATTCTTCGTTGGCGACAAAGAAGCGCACCGGGACCTTGCGGCGCCCGGCAATCTCCTGGCAGCGCGCAATCCAGCCCGCCGGCGCGTTCTTCGCGCCCCACAGATGGATCCGCAGCCCCCGCGCCATCTCCACCGCGTCGGCCGGACTGCCGCCGCCCGGCGCCTCGATCTGCATCGTGAACACGGATAAGCCGGAGGGCAGCGCCCGCGGCCGCGCGGGAGCGGTCCGCGATGGCTTCGCCTCCGCTCCCAGCGCAGCCAGCGCATCCAGCGCCTGAAAAGTGGCCACCGGGTTGGACAGCCGGCCCGGACGGTCCCCGAATCCCCCATCCGCATTTCGCAGCGATTGCAGATACCGTGCGCAGGCCTCCCGGTTGCCGGGCTGCTTGCCGAGCTGCTTCAGCGCCCGAACCGCGGACCACGTGTAGCAGACGTTGTCAACGCCTGCCAGCTGCGGCTTCGGCGCGTAGGTGAATCCGCCGCCCGCAAGCTGGCAGGCGGCCACCCAGTCCGCCGTGCCCGCGGCCGGGTTCTCGCCCAGTGCGTCCAGCGCTTCCAGTCCCCACCATGTGTTCATCACGTGGCCGTCGCTGCCATCCGCCGCCGGCGTCGTGTTGAACGACCCGTTCGCCCGGCGACGCGCCAGAATGTAGGACTTCCACTCCGGAACCGCCTGACGCATGCCGAGCAGCCTCCGGCAAAGCAGCGCCATCACTTCGTGCTGGAATACCGGGTTGCCGCCCAGTTCGTAGCGCGGAGTGAATTCCGAAGGACCGGTCCACTGCTCCACTTCCTTCCGCAAGCCCGATACGTCTTCCCCCAGCCACAGCAGCGATTGAATCTGTTCGTAATCGAAGCGGCGCAGGGGACGATCCTTGTGCCGGGCTGCCGGCATGGGATAATGCTCCCTGATAAATGCTCCCAGCGCCTGTTTGCGCGGCGCTTCCCGCTTCAGCAGCCTATAGCAGCCCAGCACGGCGAAACTCGGCGTCAGATGGGAATGCGAATCCGGCTCCCACCCGTAGCCGCCGCCGGGGCGGGCCAGCGATTCCAGGTAGTCGGTAATGGAACGTTCTACCTTGCTGGGCTGCGCCGCGATCATTCCCGTTGCGCCCAGCAGGAGACCTCGCCGCGAGATTGCGGTGCCGTTCATACCGGGTAGCTTATCAGCCCTCCCCGCGGTTTGAAACTCCCCTGGCGAAATTCCGGGGGAATTGCCGGATTTTTCGCTCGCCACGCCGTGCAACTGCTGGTTCCCGAAGGTTTGGATGGTGGCAATCATATTGCACGGAACCTGCGCGCGCGTAAGCCTCCGGCTCCGGAGTGGGGGCAACACGTTTTATAACCAGGAAAATGACGACCATGGTCGCTGCCATTCTCGCGGGCGGTCTGGGGACGCGGTTGCGCGGACAACTCGGCGGTACACCGAAGGCGCTCCACTCCATTCACGGCGTGCCCTTCATCTCCTATCTGCTCGATCAGATCGATCGTGCTCCTGTTTCGCGTATCGTAGTTTGCGCGGGCCATTATGGAGACCAGCTCGGGCGCAGCCTCGGGCAGCGGCCGGCAGCCGTCCCTCTGGTGATATCTCATCAGTGCTGGCCGATGGGAACGGGTGGCGCCTTACGCCATGCCCTCGAGCTTTTCAATGCGGACAACGTTCTGGTGTTGCATGGCGATTCCTACATCGACACGGACCTTTCCCGATTCGCCGAATGGGCCGCTTCCCGGCCGTTTCAATCGTCCCTTCTATTGCGATGGGACGAGCGCTGCCCCCAGTCCCGCGCCTTCGAGGTGAATGCAGCGGGGAGGATTACCTCCGTCGGCGAAGAAGGCGACGAGCCCCGGCCCGCCTGGACCGACTCCGGCGTTTGCTCCTTGTCGCGCGCCTGGCTGGAGAGCCTGCCCGCGGACGTGCCCCTCTCTCTCGAGCGCGACGCATTTCCGTTCTGGATGGAGCGAGGCCTCGGCGGATACTGCGTCCGCGCCCCCTTCATCGATATCGGGACGGCCGAAGGACTGGCCGGGGCGCCGTCGTTTTTCTCCGAACCCAGGAGTTTTAGCCAGCGTCCGCAAGCCTTGATCCGGGCATCCCGCGTATGACGGTTCGGGACAGGCTTCCTAAAATTGGAGACATAACGCCATGCTTCCGCTCCCGGTTGGCCTCATGCTGTTCCGATTCTTCATCTGAGAGTGGTGTTCGGTTTGCTGTGAAAGCCGCGGGCCGTCACCTTATGGGCTGCGGCTACCCAAGAAGCCTTGGGTCTCATACTCGCCCAAAGCTTTGGAGAACCTCCGACTCCCGGGTAGCCGCAACCCGCCATCAGCTCCGATCCTCCTCCGAACGTACTCTTGCCCTCTGGTACTCTTGCCCTTTGCTAACTTGACCACTCGCCGGAATGGCCGACCCCAATTGGGGCTACTCCTATCCACTAAAGTTGGGGGCCGGATCGGCGGGGATCGCCAGCTAATGCTTTACGGTGCCGGTTCCTTCGGGCCTCAAGATCAATGAGTAGTGGTCAATACGGCAGGCGACCCCGAACGAGTTCGTCAGGTCGTCGACCCGCGTGACTTCCACTTCGCAGTGAAGATTGACGTCGCCCGTATTGAAGCTGAAGTTCTCTGCCGGAACCGTCAGAATACAATCCAGATTGTCGCCGGGAAGAAAATGCTCCTTGACAACACAGTAGAAGCCCGCGCTGCTCAGGTTCTGAGTTTCGCCCTCATAAGGAGACGAATACCCGCGCCGGTACAGGCGCAGAGGACAGTGCAGGAGCACGCGCGAACGGTTCCGCCGTTCAAGAGTCCCGTTCATGCCTCGCCTGCGAGATTTAAGATGACCGGATCCATATGAGGAACGACTGTTCGACTTCAATCCGCCCGCGTCTGTGCAAGTCAAAGTCCAGTAGCCGAACCCTGTAGTTACTGACGTTTACGAATCGCGAGTGAACACACCTTAGTCAAAGTGTCAGGTATTTGCACTTATTTCCTTGAAGAAGGACCACGGCCTGGGTTATTCTTTTTGTACGAGCTTTGGTGGCTCGTTTTGATCGCGCCCCTTCCGGTTGGGAGGATACGGGAACAGATGAGGATCCGTCTGATCACGACTGATCAGTTCCTTTACAAGCTGTGTCGTGAAGTTCTACTAGGATTCCGGAACCGCGAATGGGATTTCGGCGTTATCGCTTCCTACGAACAGGCCCGC
>DATJFH010000010.1:0-10266 GCA_035495815.1 Bryobacteraceae bacterium | reverse complement strand
TGAAGGGACCCGGCGCCCTGCCGCCCGACAAGCAGAAGACCATCGACGCGTTCTTCGTCAAGCAGTACAACACCTTTCACGGAGCCGACGACAAGGGCTTGCAGGACCTGCGTGCCCTGGCCATTGCCAATCCGCTCCCGCCCCCCGGCTTCGAACTCAAGAACAAGAATCAGATCGAGGCTGAAAACCAGCAGAAGTTCGCCGCCGAGAATCCGCAGCTGGCCCTCTGGGTCACCATCAAGGATCAGCTTGCCGGAGCGAATGGCGAGCAGTACTTCGAATCGTCCGTCAAGGGGGCCGCGCTGCCCGGCGGCGCCAACGGCGTGACGAAGTTCAAAGGCAAGCTGATCTCGCAAAAGCCGGCCACCAAACCTACCTCCTTCGTTCTGGCGATGGGTAAGGAAGATACGCCGGCCGTCACCGTGAACCTGGACAAGCCGATGGCAACCAAGGCGCCGGAAGGCGCCGAGATTCAGTTCGAGGGCGTTGCCACCAGCTTCACTAAAGAGCCTTTCATGCTCACTTTCGACGCGGAGAAGGACAAGATCGAAGGATGGCCCGCTCCTCCGGCCCCGGTCAGGCGGCCGCCCGTCCGCAAGAAGAAGTAGAGTCGAGCGTAGCCTCGGAGTCTGTCTGCTATACTCGATGCAGATCCTGTCCCGGATCTGAACGATGCCTCTTTACGAGTACAAGTGCCACTCTTGCGGCGATGTTTTTGAAATCATCCAGAAATTCTCGGACGAGCCGCTGGCCGTTCATGAGAACTGCGGCGGCGCCGTCGAACGCCTGATTTCGCCTTCCGCCCTCCAGTTCAAGGGCAGCGGCTGGTACGTCACCGATTACGGTAAGGGCAACGCCAAGCCGCCCAAGTCCGGCGCCTCGAATGGCGAGGGAAAAGGCGCCGAAGGTAAGACTGGCGAGGGAAAGGGAGCCTCCTCTTCGGAGTCCTCCTCCAAATCCGATTCCGGCAAGTCCGATTCCGGCGGCAAGACCGGGAGCTCCACGAAATCGGAATCCACCTCGAAGGCACCCGCCGCCCCGAAATCCGACAGCAAGTAGATGCGAGCGCTCGCGGTTCTGATCGGCGCCATCCTGATCGCGCCGGCTGCCCGCCCGGCGGACATCGCCCTCTCCGGTCTCCATAAGCCCGTCGAAATCCTGCGCGACCGCTGGGGTGTCCCCCACATCTACGCGGAGACCGTCGAAGATCTCTTCTTCGCGCAGGGCTTCATCGCGGCCCGCGACCGCCTGTTTCAGATCGATCTGTGGAGACGCATCGGCACGGGAAAGCTGTCCGAGGCGCTGGGTCCCACCGCTCTCGACCGCGACCGGCTGGCGCGCTCCGTGCGCTGGCGCGGGTCCCTCGACCAGGAATGGTCCGGTTACGGACCCGACGCCCGTCTCATCGCCGCTTCCTTCACCAGCGGTATCAACGCCTATATCCGGTCTCTCCAGGGCAAGCGTCCGCCGGAATTTGTGCGCGGCGGCTACGATCCCGGGCTGTGGACGCCGGAAGATTGCGTCGCCCGCGTCGCCGGCCTGCTGATGACGCGCAATCTGACGCGTGAAGTCGATCGGGCCCAGGACGTCAGGAATCTCGGTCTGAATACCGTCACCCGCTATCTGCCGCCCGACCCGGTCGTGCCTGTCGAGATACCGAACGGTCTCGACCTCACCGGCATCGATTCGACCATTCTGCGCGTTTACAACCAGACGATCGGACCCGCGCGCTTCGCCGATCAGGGCAGCAATAACTGGGTGATCGATGGTGCGCTTTCCATCACCGGGAAACCGCTTCTGGCCAATGATCCGCACCGCCCGGTGCAGCTTCCGTCCTTGCGAAAAACGGTCCACCTGGTGGGCCCCGGATGGAACGCCATCGGCGCGGGCGAGCCCGCCCTCCCCGGAATCGCTCTCGGACATAACGAGAATGTCGCCTGGGGTTTCACCATCGTGGGCATCGACCAGCAGGATCTCTACGTGGAGAAGCTCGATCCGGCCAACCGCGACCGCTATCGTTACCGCGGCGCATGGAAGGACTTCGAGATCGAGCGCCAGCAGGTGCACGTCAAGGGCGAAAAGCAGCCGGTCGAAGTTCAGCTCCGCTACTCCGTCCACGGTCCGATCATCCACGTGGACGCCGCCCGCAGCCGCGCCTATGCCTTGCGCTGGGTAGGCAGCGAGCCCGGCTCGGCCGGTTATCTCGCCGGCCTCGCGCTGGCGCAGTCAAAAAACTGGGAGCAGTTCCGGAAGGCGGCCGCGCGCTTCAAAGTGCCGTCGGAGAATCTCGTCTACGCCGATATCGAGGGCAATATCGGCTGGCAGGTGGTCGGCCTCGCGCCCGTCCGGAAAAACTGGTCCGGACTGCTTCCCGTGCCGGGCGATTCGGGCGAATACGAATGGTCCGGTTTCCGGTCTCCGGAAGATCTGCCCCACTCCTTCAATCCCGCTTCGCACTTCATCGCGACCGCCAATCACAACATCCTGCCTCCGGGCTACAAGATCCCGCTCGGTTATGAATGGACTCAGCCTTTCCGCTTTCAGCGCGTCCAGGAGATGCTCTCCGAACCCGCCCGCAAATTCGGACCGGCGGACTTCGAGCGGATGCAGCAGGACGTCCTCTCGATCCCGGCGCGCCGTTTTCAGGGCGTCTTGAAGCGCTGGGGCAGCGGCGCCCCCGCCGTAAAGAAGCTGCTCGCCTGGGACGCCCGGCTGACGGCCGATTCAGCCGCCGGGGCGATTTACGAAGTCTGGATCCGCAGGCTCCCGTCCGCTGTATTCGGTCCCAAGCTCGGCGCGCGCGTGGAGCTGACCCAACTGCTCGCGGCGCTCGAGGCCGATCCGCATCCCAACGCCCTCGCCGAAACTCTGGCCGCCACGCTCCAGCAGCTCACCGGCTCGCAGGGTCCGGACATGGACCGCTGGCAATGGGGAAAGCTGCATCAGGCCGATTTCCCGCACCCGCTGCAGGTGGCCGGATGGCGGCGCGGTCCTGTGGCCCGTCCCGGCGATGGCTTCACCGTCAACGCCACCAGTGGAACCGGTTATCTCCAGACGAGCGGCGCCTCGTTCCGGGAGATTTTGGATGTAGCCGACTGGGACCGCTCCGTAATCACCAATGCCCCGGGAGAATCCGGCGACCCTGCCAGCCCGCACTACAGCGACCTGTTGAACGATTGGGCGTCCGGCAAATACCATCCGCTGCCGTATACGCGGAAAGCCGTTGAGGCCGCCACGGTCGAGCGCATCCGCCTCGTTCCCCGTCCCTGAAAGCTACAGCCCGAACGCCACGATGGCCGCGCCCGCCGCGATGGCGACGTACTGCCTGCCCTCTGCCTCGTAGGTCATCGGCGACGCCTTCCATAACTGGTTCGCCGGGAAGCTCCACAGCAGCTTGCCGTTTCTGGCGTCGGCGGCGCTGAAGGCCCCGTCGTCCCCGCCGAAGAACACCACGCCTCCATCGGTCGAAAGCACCCCGCCCCACGTGTTGGCCGGTCCCTTCTGAGGCAGCTCCCAGACGATCTTCCCCGTCGATGGCTCGATCGCCCGAAGGTACTTCCGCCCGGGCTCGCCGCGGACCCGCTTCGTATCGCCGCCGTAATACGATTTGCCCGCCTGCCACAGCTCCGGCCGCTTTGAATAAATACTGCACTTCTCGAGCGCCATTACATAGAACAAGCCGGCCGCCGGATTGAAAGCGGTGGACATCCAGTTGGTCGCGCCTTCCACCGCCGGGCACGCCTCGACGCCCTCGGGCGATGGTATCGCGGCCGGCAGAATCACCGGACGCCCGTCCGCCCCCACGCCGCTCGACCAGGTCAGCTTCTGCACGAAGGGCTTGGCCAGCAGCAGCTCGCCGCTGACGCGATCCAGCACGTAGAAAAACCCGTTGCGGCTGGCCTGGACCAGCAGCTTGCGCGGACGCCCGCCGAATGGGGCGTCGATCAGCATCGGAGTCTGCTGCGCGTCCCAATCGTGCAGATCGTGCGGCGTGAACTGATAGTGCCAGACCAGTTCGCCCGTTCCCGGCTTCAGCGCCAGGACCGAATCGGAGTACAGGTTATCGCCCCGTCTCTCGTCGCCGTTGTAATCCGGGCAGGGATTGCCCGTCGTCCAGTAGAGCAGCCCCGTTTGCGGATCGTACGTTCCGGTGAGCCAGGTAGTGGCGCAGCCGTGCTCGATGTCCTTGCCTCCCCACGTCTCCGAGAGCGGCTCGCCCCGCGCCGGGACCGTCCAGAAGCGCCAGACGCGCTCTCCGGTCGAGACACGGTAGGCCGCCAGGAACCCGCGCACGCCCTCGTCGCCGCCCGAAATCCCGGAGATCACCAGATCGTTCACCACCAGCGGCGCCGACGTCGCGCCGTAGTTCTGCCGATGGTCCGCCATCTCGACGTCCCACAGCAGCCGTCCGCTCGTCCGTTCGAGCGCGATCAGGTGCGCGTGATCGGTCACCATGAACAGCCGCTCGCCCAGGATGGCCGCGCCGCGATTGATGCCGCTGGCCGCGTCACCGGCCAACCCCTTTGTCCGGGACCGGGAGTAGCGCCAGATGGGACGTCCGTCCCGCGCGTCGAGCGCGTACGCCTCGTTCGGCGCGGTGACGTACATGATGCCGTCCACCACCAACGGAGTCACCTGCAGCCGCTGCGACCCCGTGATGGGGAAGATCCACTTGGGAACGAGCCGCGCCACGTTGCCCGCGTGTATCTGTCGGAGCGGGCTGTGCCGGTTGCCGCTCAGGAGGCCGTGATAGGTGGGCCAGTCGCCGGCCGCCGGGTTGACGATGCCGGCGAAGTCCACGGTGCGCCGGCCCTTCAACCCGCTCGGGATCTCCGCGTCGCGCGTATCGGCCAGCGAGCGGACGAACGTCGCCAGACGGTCCAGCCTTGCCGCTGGAATCTGAAATCCCGGCATCCCCGCCGATGGCAGTCCGTTGCGGATCAGGTCTCGCAATTCCGAGTCCGTCCGCCCGCGGAGCAGAATCGCCGGACCGCGTTCCCCGCCGCGCCCGTCCGCCCCGTGACAGCCGGCGCAGCGCGACGAGAACTCCTGACGTCCGCCGCCGTCCTGTGCGGCCGCCAGCATGGGAACAAGCAAAAGGATGCGAAGCACGAGCTTATCGTAGCAGTGAGAGGTTGGCCGGAATGGAATTTTGAAATCCAGAGGGAGCAGCCGCGCCCGCGGTGTATACTCTTTCTGTCGTCTACCGACCGGAGCTGCCGATGAAATTCGCCGCCGTGGCTTTTCTCTTGTATTCCCAATTTGCGCCCGCCGCCGAGCTGCCGCTCCAGGCGGGTGTAGCCAGGGTCGATATCACTCCCTCCACCTTCGGACCCATGTACGGCTATTCCAATCGCCGCTGTGGTCCCGCCACCGGCACGCACGATCCTCTCTTCGCCAAGGCGCTGGTGCTCCGCGCCGGCGAGTCCAGTGTCGCCATCGTCACGCTCGACCTGGGCAGCATCGCTTCGGACAATCTGCGGCGGGACGTCGCCGCCAGGCTTGGAATTCCGGTGCTGCTGCTGGCCGCCTCCCACACCCACTCCGGCCCGCTTTACCTCGATGGATCGAGCGGCTACCTGAAGGAGCTCGAGGGCAAAATATTCGCCGCCGTCGAGCAGGCGAGCAAGTCGATGTTCCCGGCGCGCCTCGGTGTCGGCCGCGGCTCGGCGCGGCTCGGCTACAACCGCCTGCTGCTTCGTGACGACGGACGGGCCCGCGCCGTTTTCGATAACCTCGACCGGATACCCTACGGTCCCGTCGATCCCGAATTCACGCTGCTGCGCGTCGAGGATGCGGCCGGCGCGACCAAGGCGCTGCTGGTGCACTACGCCGTCCACGCCGTCGTCATGGGGTCGAGCAGCTGCAAGTACTCCGCCGATTATCCGGGCGTCCTGCAGGCGCGCGTCGAAGCGGAAATTCCCGGAGCGCAATGCATGTTCGTCCAGGGCGGCGCCGGTGACATCAATCCGCTGTTTCAGGGCCGTACCAAGGACGACGCCGCCGATTTCGCCACCATGCAGAAGATGGGCGAGCTGCTGTCGGCGCAGGTGCTGAAGAGCGCGCGGCAGATCCGGCCGATTTCGCCCGTCCGCCATCCGATCCAGTACACCAGCGAAGTCCTCAAATTCTCCGACCGCTGGGAGAAGGACAAAAATCTCGATGTCGGGATCACGACCGTCCTCATCAATCGGGAAATCGCCATCGCCGCCGTTCCGGGCGAGCCGATGCACAAGCTCCAGACGCTCTGGAAGAAGCAGGCCGATGTTCCGTATCCGTTGTTCTACGGCTACACCTACAGCGCGGGCGGGGAGTGGCCGGGCTACATACCGGATCTCAAAACGGCGGCCTATGGAGGTTACGGCGCAGACGTGACCACCCGGATCGAGGTCGGCGCCGGCGAGAGAATCATGCTGCGCCACCTCACCAACCTCTACCGCATGCTGGGCATGTGGCGGGACCAGCCGGGTAAGCCGTAGCCGCGCCAGCCGCTCGCCCGGCGTCTTCAAACCACCTGCAGCCGCCGGAATTCCGCGATCTCATCCCGCGAAAACCCGAGCTCGCCCAGCACCTCTTCGGTATGCTCTCCCGCCAGCGGCGCGCGATGCCGGATGCCACCCGGCGTGCCCGAAAGCCGCACCGGGGTGTTCGCCAGCGGGACGTCCTTCCGCGCCCCCGGAAACGGCACGTACCGCAGCAACTCCCTTGCCCGTACCTGCGGATCGCACAAAGTCTGCTCCAGGCTGTGCGCCGGACCGCTCGGAATCCTCGCCTTCTCCAGCTCGGCAATCGCTTCCGCCGCCGTCCGCTGCCGCGTCCACTCCGTCATGATTTCGCCGATCTGCGGGTAATGATCCCCCCGGCTCAGGTCGTCGCGAAACCCCTCGTCGCCCAGCAGGTCTTCGCGCCCCACCAGCCGCGCCCAGCGCTTGAACATCGCGCCGCCAATCACCGCCACCACGATCCAGCCGTCTTTCACCGGATAACAATCCGATGGCGCCGAATAGAAACCGGCGTTTCCCTGCTGGCGCCGCTCCCGGTCCAGCACGTGCCGCTCCGCCAGGAACGCCTGCATGAACGTCACTCCGCTGGCCAGCAGCGAGGCGTCCACCAGTTGTCCCTCGCCCGTTCGGGCCCGGTGATACAGCGCCGTCATGGCGCCGAAGGCCGCGTGCAGCGCGGTCCCGAAATCCTCGAACGGAACCAGGGACCGCGTCGGCGCCCCGGGAAATCCCGTCAGCCCCATCGCGCCCGACATCGCCTGCGCCACCGTGTCGAACCCCACCCGATGCGCGTAAGGACCCTCCGGACCAAAGGCCGAGATCATCACCAGGATCACGTCCGGCTTCACCACCCGTAGCGCGTCGTAGGTGATTCCCATCTTCTCCATCACGTCCAGCGGCAGGTTGGCGATCACGATATCGGCCGACGCCGCCAGCCGCCGGATGATCTCCCCGCTTCCTGGCCCGCCCGGATCGAGCGTCAGGCTCCGCTTGTTGCGATTGAGCGAGAGAAACATGCCGCCCTCCCCACCCTCGGCAACCGGGCCCAGGAACCGGTCCTCGCTGCCGCCCCGACGGTCGATGCGAATCACGTCCGCCCCCATGTCTGCCAGAAGCATGCCGCAATACGGCCCGGCGATGAAGCGGCCGAAGTCGATCACACGGATCCCCTCGAGAGCGCTACCCTGATTTATAATCATTACGTACGTTCAGAATACTCAATTTGCGCGGCTTTTCGCGGAGGATCCATGAAGCGTAACCTGATTCTGGCTGCGCTGCCGCTGGCAGCCGCCGTGAGCCTCCCGGCCGCCTCCATCCCGACCTACTCCAAGGACGTCGCGCCCATCATCCATAATCGTTGCGCGCAATGCCACCGGCCGGGTGAGGCCGCGCCCATGCCGCTCCTCTCTTACAAGCAGGTCCGTCCCTGGGCCGCCGCTATCCGGGAAAAAGTGCTCAGCCGCGCCATGCCCCCATGGCTCGCCGATCCGCATTACGGCAAGTTCGCCAACGACCGCAGAATGCCGCAGTCCGAAATCGACACCATCGCCGCCTGGGCCGGTTCCGGCGCGCCCGAGGGCCGCCCGCGGGATCTGCCTGAGCTTCCCGAGTTCGTCGAGGGCTGGAGCATCGGCAAACCGGACGCCGTGGTTTCCCTGTTGGAGGAAGTGGACGTGCCCGCCGAGGGCGTGGTCCCCTACAAATACTACAAGGTCCCCAGCAACTTCACCGAAGACAAATGGGTGGAAGCCGCCGAAATCCGCGCCGGGAATCGCTCGCTCGTCCATCACGTGATCGTCTTCATTCAGGAGCCGGACGGCGCTCCCAAGCCCGCCGACAACGGAGTGAAGGATAACCTGCTGGTCGGGTTCGCTCCCGGCGAGCAACCCAAGATCTATCCGCCCGGAACCGCCAAGCTGGTCAAGGCGGGATCCACCTTCCTTTTCCAGATGCACTACACCCCGAACGGGAAAGCCGGAAAAGACAAGACCTATGTCGGCCTACGCTTCGCCAGAACCCCGGTGACTCATCGCGCCCTGACCGGTCGCGCCCTGACCAACAACTTCGCCATCCCTCCGGGCGATTCCAACTACGAAGTGAAATCCTCCTGGACCGCCAAAGAGGACACGCGCATCCGCAGCTTCATGCCCCACATGCACCTCCGCGGCAAGGATTTCCAGTACACCGCCGTGTATCCCGACGGTCGCTCGGAAGTGGTCCTCAGCGTCCCGAAATACTATTTCAACTGGCAGCTCGTGTATGAACTGAAGGAGCCGCTGTTCCTGCCGAAAGGCAGCCGGCTCGATTGCGTCGCCCACTTCGACAACTCCGCTAACAACAAATTCAATCCCGATCCCACCAGGACGGTCCGCTGGGGCGACCAGACCTGGGAAGAAATGATGATCGGCTGGTTCGATCTGACTCTGGACAGCCAGAACCTGATGTCCCAACGATAAATGTCCCGGGCGGTCCTGATCCTCGCATTCCTTTCGACGCTGGCTTCGGCGGAGGAGCGCTGGATCTGGCTCCACTCGGACGGCTTCGAGCTGTTCACCGACGCCGGAGCGCGCGCCGGCCGCGCCGAGCTCGTCCGCCTGGAGCAGTTCCGGTATGCCCTGGGTACGATTCTGGGGAAGCCGGACCTCGCCTTCAAGCCGCCCGCGCAGGTGCTGCTGTTCAAGTCCTCGAAGGACGCCGGGCGATACGCCGCCGATGGTCCCATTCAAGTCGGCCGCGAGCGCCTCTCCCTGATCCTCGCCGCGGATGCGATCCCGGCCGACCTTCAGGCTCGCCTGGCGCGCCTGCTCATCGACTCCAACACCGATCGCATGCCCGCCGATCTCGAACGCGGGCTGATCGCTCTGTTCAGCAATCTCGAAGTGGCCGGTATCCGCATCACGCTGGGCAAGCCGCTGCCCGGCGCCCGTCCGGACAAGGATTGGGCCCGCATGCACATGCTCGCCGTGGACCCGCAGTATTACGGCAAGCTGCCCGTGCTCTTCTACAACCTGCGGAAGGGGGCTGAGGACGATCCGGCCTATCGCAACGCGTTCGGCAAGAGCAAGGCCGAAATCGAAGCCGAAGTGGACCGGTATCTGGCCGCCGGAAATTTCCCGACGTCGTCACCTTCCAGCCGCGCCATGAGCGCCGAGCGCGATTTCCCGGCCAAACCGCTCGAGCCCCACGACATCCCGCAGAAGTTGGCGGAGCTGCTCAAAGAGCGCCAGCAGATGGCTGAATACCGGTCCCTGATCGAGCAGGCTCGCAAAGATCCCCGCGAGACCGCTGCGCTCGAACGCGCCATCGGGATGGAGCCCAATCTCGCCGAGCCGCGTCTGCTGCTGGCTCAGCGCGAGCCCGACGCCCACAAGCGCATCGAGATGCTTAAGGCCGCCATCGCGCTCGACCGCCGCCAGGCGCCCGCCTGGAAAGCGCTGGCCGAAACCTACGCGTCGCTCCATCAGTTCGCCGAGTCTGCCAAAGCCTGGCATGCCGCCGAACAGGCCGAGACCACCCCCGAAGGCCGCGAAAAGATGCGCCGGGCGCGCCTGGACGTGGAGCGGCAGAGGCTCGATTTCGAAGACGCGGAGAAGAAGCGCATCGCCGACGAAAACGCGCGGGAGCTGCAAAAGCTCAAGAACGAAGAGATCGCCCGGCTGCGAGCCCTCGAGGCACGCGTCAATCAAAGCGCCGGCGGACCGCCCGCCCAGAAGGCCGAGCCCTGGTGGAACGGCCCCAACCCCGAAGGCAAGGTGCAGGGAAT
>DATJFH010000009.1:0-15072 GCA_035495815.1 Bryobacteraceae bacterium | reverse complement strand
CGAAGAGAAAAAGAAGGCCTGGTGGCTGATCGGACTGCTCATGGCTATGCTCGTCGGATACACCGAAGTGGCCGTGCTGTTCAATCAGCAGTCCGGTGAATTCACGTCCGCCCTGGCGGCTCGCGACGCGCCGCGTTTCTGGCGGTCGATTCTCGAATTCTTCGGCCTGCTTGTGATCGGGGTTCCCATCGACGTTTACTATTACTATGTTCGTGACAAGCTCGCCCTCAATTGGCGGCGCTGGCTTACCGATCACTTCCTGGGCCGCTATTTTGCAGATCGCCACTTTTACCGGCTTCTTTCGAACCCCGACATAGACAACCCGGACCAGCGCATCTCAGAAGACATCGACTCCTTCACCCGCCAGTCGCTGTCTTTGGTTCTGGTGTTTGCCAATGGCGTCTTCCAACTCGCCGCGTTCGGCCAGGTATTGTGGTCCATCTCGAGCAAACTGGTGCTGTTTCTGTTCCTGTATGCGGCGGTGGTAACGGCGGTCACGTTCGGCATCTTCGGCGAGAGGATGGTATCCCTGTATTTCAACCAGCGCCGGCGCGAAGCCGATTTCCGTTTCGGCCTTGTCCGTCTACGCGAGAACGCCGAAGCCGTAGCGCTGTACCACGGCGAGCGGCTGGAGAAAGGTCACCTCCAGGCGCTGTTCGGCAGGCTGTTCGACAACGCCACCGGCATCATCCGCTGGACCCTGCGTTTGAACTTTTTCTACTACTGCAACAGCTACCTGGTGATGGTGCTGCCGACACTGATTATTGCGCCGCGCGTGCTTTCCGGCGAACTGGAAGTGGGGCGCATCGTCCAGGCCACGGGAGCCTTCTCAGCCGTCCTGAGCGCCCTCACGCTTCTGCTCGATAACCTTGAAGAAATGAGCCGCTTCGCCGCCAGCGTCGGCCGCCTGGAGACATTTGCGCGCAGCCTTTCGCGCCACCCCGCCCAAGCGCACGCGAAACCGGGCAAGTCTGGCGCCGCCGCGGCGGGCTCGATCGGCCCCGCCGGCGGACTCGCCACGATCCAGACCCGGGAGGGCGAGGATCTCGGTCTCGAAAAGTTCACCCTGAGAACTCCGAACGGCGAGCGGACGCTCATCGAGGAGCTCACTGTTTCGATTCCGGCCGGAGAGAGCTTGATGATCGTCGGCGCAAGCGGGCTCGGCAAGAGTTCCCTGCTGCGGGCGATCGCCGGCCTCTGGGAAACGGGGGACGGGGCCCTCATCCGTCCGAAATCCGAGGACATGTTATTCCTTCCCCAGCACGCCTATACCGTAGTCGGCAACCTTCGCCTACAGCTGAACTATCCGAATTTAATGCGGTCTGTGACCGACGAAGAACTGGCGGAAGTGCTCGAGTTGGTGAATCTGGGCGGACTGGCCGAGCGCTGTGGCGGCTTTGAGGCCGAGTTCGATTTCGAAAAGATCCTCTCGCTCGGCGAGCGCCAGCGCCTGGCTTTCGCCAGAGTCTTTCTGAACAACCCGCGTTACGTCCTGCTCGACGAAGCCACCAGCGCCCTCGATCGCGAAAACGAGTCGGCTCTTTACGAGAAGCTGATCGCAACCTCCACCACTCTGGTGAGCGTGAGCCACCATCCGGCCCTGGTGAAATATCACTCTCAGGTACTCGAACTGAAGGTAGACGGGGGATGGAAACTGCATCCGGCCAAGAAGTTCCGTTTCACCGAAGACCTGGTGTGATGGGGCGGGATAAGGGCGCCGGCGCGGCCCCCAGAGGAGAACGTGCCCGACGTCAGTACGGCGCGACTCGTTCCGGCAGCGGGTCCGCCGTTTCAATCGCGCGCCCCAGCATGCGCATCCTCATTTGGTCGAGCAATCCCTTCCCGGACGACTCCTGGGCAATATTCCGTAGCTGGTTGGGATCCTTCTCCATGTCGAACAGGACCTCTTCGCCGTTCGCCCAATAACAATACGCCGCCTTCTTACCTCGCAGGATACGATTGTTCGGCGATTGCATATAAGCGAATTCCTTGCCGTGGCCCCCTTTCATGGCCCCGGTCAGTGACGTGCCTTGATTTCCCTTCGGGAGGGGCAGGCCGGCCAGGTCGAGGAGAGTAGGCGTCACGTCGAGGATTTCACACACCTCATCGGACGCCGCGCCGCGGGGAACGCCCGGTCCGGAAAAGATCAGCGGAATGCGCATGGCTCCGTCGTAGGGGATGGCGCTCTTGTCCTTCAGGTTGTGGTCGCCCAGGTAATCTCCGTGATCGGCTGTGACGGCGAAGATCGTCTGGTCCAAGAGTCCGGCAGCGGCCACGCTGTCGACGATCCGTCCGATGTTCCGGTCGAGCTCGGACACCATGGCATAGAAGTGCCTGCGGTAGGCGGTCCAGGTGTCTTCGGGCGTACCCGCCAGAGCCCGCACGGCCTTCTGCATCGTGGGAGGAAGGTAGCGCGCCTCGTCCTCGCGATAGATACGGGGAGGTAGGGTCGTGTTCTTGTAGAGCGCCAGCATGGAGGCGGGCGGGTTCAGAGGAGGATGCGGGGCATAAAAGCCGGCGTGTACGAAAAAGGGGCGGCCCTTGTTCTCGGCGATGAACCGGGCAGTCTCGCCGGCAACCCAGTGAGCATGGGTGGTTTTCTCGTCTCCACGGAAAGTGTAGTGCTCGAACCTGCCGCGCTCGCCCGGCATGGCGACACGCGCTTTCTCGCGCACATCCGCGCCTTGCGCATCGAGCCAGAGGCCGTACGCGTCGTCATAGCAGCCCGGCTCGTCGGAGAGGCGCATCTGGTTGAACCCGTATGCGGGGTGCGCTTCGCGATGATTTCGTCCGCTATGGGGCCAGAAGTGGAGCTTGCCCATCTGGCCGGTGTAATAGCCCGCTCCCCGGAGCAGATGAGTGAGCGTGACCTCGTCTTCGGGCATCTTGATACCGTTGACCATCAGGCCGTGAGCATTGGGATATCGCCCGGTCATCATCGATGCGCGATTGGGAGCGCAGGCGACGCCGACGGTGCAGCAGGTCCGAAAGCTGATTCCCGCGGCGGCCAGCGCATCCATGCGGGGCGTCTGAACAGCGGGATTTCCATTCGCGGCGACGTGGTTCCAGCGCAGATGATCACCGGTGATGAGGACGATGTTCGGCTTCTGCGCGGCGGCGAGCGAGCGGCGGGTCTGAAACAGGCCGCCGCCCAGGAGCGCGGGAAGGTCACGGCGTCGGAATTGGCTCATGAGAGGCCATCATACCGCCCGCCGGCCGAGCCGCGCGGACGGATTCTACAGGTGACGAAACGGCTCTTCGAGTTCTTCCGGCGTTCTGGCCTGGCGCTCGAGCGAGCGGCTTACCAACTCCTTGGAACCGAGTCCGATCGCCAGGGCCAGGGCCAGCACGATGCCGCCGAACAGGATTCCGAACGCCAGATCCAAAATCCGGCCGCCGATGCCGAGGTGGTTCAGCGCCATGGTGGCCGTCAGGACCAGCACCAGCCACTTGATGCCGATGCTCAACAGGCGGGCGTACTGCAGGTTCAGGTTGACCGCTCCGATCAGCACTCCACGGGCCAGAAAGCGGGCGATCACGTTTCCGAAGAGAAGCAGCAGGATGGCGGCCATCACGTTCGGCAGGTAGCTGAACAGGCTCAGCACCAGGCGGGACGTCAGCGTGGCGTCGAACGCGGCGATGCCGATCAAGAATCCGACCAGCATCACGCTCCAGGCCGCCGTTCGCGTCACCAGCAACGTCGGGCTGTGAGCAGGGGACCAGTCGGTCATGCCGGATAGTCCCCAGGCGGACAGGCGCTCGTCAAACCCGATGCTCTTGAGAAAACGTCTGAGGACCGCGCTCAGAATCCAGGCGACGACCGAGGAGACCAGCAAGGCGACAAACAATGCCAGTACCCCCGGAAGCAGGTTGGCAATTCCCGCGATGACCCTGGTAGTCGATTCATCCAGCGCTCTCTGCGCTTGTTCCCACATACCATCTCCTTTCTTACCGCAGCTACGGGTTGAACCGGTCGGGCCAACGCCATCGGGATTGCAGGTAAGGCTTCTGTGCTTCGTAAGCGGCGCAAAGCTTTTCGATCCGTTCCTCGACCGCCTCGGGGCGCGCGCTCTGAATTTCCCGGGCGAACGAAGCCACCCAGCCCAGATACAACGGGGTCAGCGCCCGAAGCAGGTGATCGCGATTCATCACCCGCTGCCGGGACGCCAGGGCGAAATCGTACACGGTATGAACCCAAAGATCATCCGGCATGCGGAACCGGTCCGCCGGCAGAATCGTCAGCTTCTTGAGTCCGATGACCGTCGCCGGAGACAATACCAGATTCCACACTTCGGGCAGGCTGCGAAAGCCTAATTGGAACGACTCGATCATTCGGGTCACGTCTACCGCGGCCGGCTCCTCCACCTCCGAAATCGGATCGCCGAAAATCACTGTAGGCTGGGTGGCGCGGACCTTTTGCCAGAAGGCCGCGTTCTGTTCCATTTCGAGGAAAATCGGCCCTAACACCTGCGTCAGAGCGGAACTCGGGTCCGCCGGCGCGCTGGCGGACTGCGCGCGCGTATCGAGGTAGACCTGGCATATGTCGAAGCCCGCGCTGACGGCCTTGGTAACCATCCAGGCGGGGGAGCCATCTTGTCCGGTGGCCCCGACAGGCGCCAGGGTGCGGTCGATCAAGCGTTCCGAGAGTCCGAAATCCCGCGCCATCGGCCAGGGCACGCGCTTTCCGTACAGCGCCCTCAGGAGAGGGTAGACGATGCCGCTGTTGATCAAGCCCTCGAACCGCCGTCTCGGGTAGCGGGCGACCGCCAGATCCTGTTTCTTCTCGATCACCGGCTCGATGATTCGGCGGATGCTTTCGGGCCTGATGCTCTCCGGATCCGAACCGAGAACGCCGCAGGCCTTGGCCTGAAGCAGACGGCTGGCGGCGAGCAGAATACGGTATGCCCCAAGTCCACCGTTGATACCCAGCGGGTCGGCGCCCGGCGGAGGCAGCCGCAGCAACCGCAGGGAAGAACCGTTGGCCGGCTCGGATTCTTCGTAGCAATGGGCCAGGACCGCGGAGAACCGGGAGAACGGACGCATGGCATCTTCCGTCCGCCGCAGGCAGGCATCCACCACTTCCTGGCTGGAGCAGCCGGGCAGACTGAGCACGATATCGGCGGCGCCGATCTGCTCGATCCGGTCCCTTGTCTCCTGCGGGATACCGTCCAGTTCCGCCATAACCCCTTGTCAAACTCGCTGCGACAGGATTCCCCACAACGGGATGCGCACCCAGTTCGGGCGGGTGTTCATCTCGTAACGTAATTCGTACAAAGCCTTGTCGAGCAGATACGCGTCGAGCAGCTTCGAAAACGCCAGCCGGTCGGGAGGAATGAAGGCTTCGATGCCGGCGACATTCCGGTACGCCCTGAGAAATTCCGCGGCGGTGGACTGCTCCCAAAGACGGGCCCACGGTTCGAGCGTTTCGAAATAATCCGGCCGGCGCCGGTCGTAGTTCAGCAAGCCCGCATAAGCTGCGTAGCTGAAAGAGCGCAGCATACCCGCGACGTCCTTGAGCGGCGAGTGCTTCCGCCGCCGTTCCTCGAGCGGGCGGCCGGGCTCGCCTTCAAAATCCAGTATGACGAAATCGTTCTTCGTCCGCAGAATCTGGCCCAGGTGGTAATCGCCGTGGATGCGCGCGACCCGGGTCTGCATTTCGAGGGAGTCCATTCCCTTGAAGCGGTCGAGACAGCGCCGCCGGCGGCTGAGCGCCAGCCCCGCCAGCTCCACGATTTCATCCGGAAGACGCGGCAGATTCTCCTTGAGCGAATCGAACACCAGGGCGCCGTGCTCCCGCAACTCCGCCGAAAGCACTCGCAAAGCATCTATGGCGAGAGGCTCGGGAGCGAAATCAGGGTCCTGGGTGTCGGATGCCAGCGCCAGGTGCATCTCGGCAGTGCGCCGCCCCAGGAGAGCGGCCGACTCGAGATAAATACCAAGATGGTCCCGCGCCTCAGGCAGCGTTTCCCTTTCGGAGAGTTCTATCCAGGACTGGCCCGTATCCGAAGCGGACGGGAACGGGAGATGGGCGGAGCGTTCGTAATACCGGTCCAGTTCTTCCATCGTCCACTGCCATCCATCCCCTTCATTGGGAACAAATCCCTGCAACATTGCCAGGGTGTAAGGCTGCGATCCGTCGCGATGATACTCGATGACACCGGCAAAAGGCGGGACTCGACGGAATTGGGTCCGCTCGCTCAAAAAACGCCCCATTTCCCAATCCGGATTTGGACCCGGTTGCTGCCTCCTAAATGTCTTTAAAATCAATGTATTGTCGTATATAGTTGAAGAATTGCTTTGATCGGATGCCCCGCGAATGACCACCGACAGACCGGAGTTCTTTCCCAGTAAGGAGTGGAAGGCCTCACTTCGAACGGCGCCGATCGTTCCGGCCGGAGTAGTCAGCCTGCAACTTTTCTCAATGAAGGACAGCAGATCGAGGCAGGTCTTCTCATCGGCGAGTCCGTCGTGAAGCGACCCGGTTCCCAGACCGGACGTCACCGGGCAGACGGCTGCCAGCGGCGCGGTGGCGCGCACCTGATCGACATAGGCTCCGAAAGTCATGGCCAAAGGCACGAAGTACTGGTCCGGGTCGTGATCGCGGTAGCTGATTTCCACGAACGCCAAAGCCGACCGCCCGGGTTCGAACTCCGCCCAATCCAGCACCCGAGCCCCGGCGATGCGGCGCGATTTTCCAGCGAACCATCGTTGGCGGGACACGAATTCAGCCAGAGCGTGGTCTTCCAGCAGCTGTCGTCCGGGACCGGTGAAGACGGAATCCCACCCCCGGGACACTTCGATCGCGGCAGGCGGCTTCTGTACCTGTTCGGGGAGGGCCGCTGCCGGCTTGTGCAATTCGAACCACAAGAAGCCGTAGGGGGCCAGAGTCAGCGGATAGGGCCTCGGTCCGATGGGCGGGAATTCCACGTAGCCCAGCATCTCGATCGGCCGCATGCCGTCAAGGCTGGAGAGATCCAGTTCCACCGGCTGCGCGAACCGGGAGAGGTTGGCCACGCACAGGACGTGCTCGCCTTGATAACAGCGCAGATATGCCAACGCCTTACGGTTTTCGCATTTCAGGAACTGAAGGGTTCCCCGCCCGAAGACCTGAAACAGTTTGCGCAGGGCGATCATATTGCGCATCCAGTTGAGGAGCGAAGAGGGATCGCTCTGCTGCGCCTCCACATTGACGGAATCGAAGCCATACACAGGATCCATGATCACCGGGCTGTAGAGACGGGCGGGGGTGGCGCGCGAGAAGCCGCCGTTGCGGTCCGAGTTCCACTGCATCGGCGTGCGGACGCCGTTGCGGTCGCCGAGGTAGATGTTATCTCCCATCCCCAGTTCATCGCCGTAGTAGAGAATGGGTGTGCCGGGGAAGGAGAAAAGCAGGCTGTTGAGCAGCTCGATCCGCCGCCGGTTGTTGTCCATCAGTGGCGCCAGCCGGCGCCGGATTCCGATATTGATGCGCATCCGCGGATCGGCGCTGTAGGCCATGTACATGTAGTCGCGCTCTTCGTCGGTGACCATTTCCAGGGTAAGCTCGTCGTGATTCCTGAGGAACAGGCCCCACTGGCAGTTCTCGGGGATCTCCGGGGTCTGCGACAGGATTTCGGTGATGGGCAGGCGGTCTTCGAGCCGCAGCGACATGAAGATGCGCGGCATCAGGGGAAAATGGAACGCCATGTGGCACTCGTCGCCGTCCCCGAAATAGTGGCGGACGTCGGTAGGCCACTGGTTGGCTTCCGCCAGAATCATGCGATTGGCGTACAGACGGTCCATCTCGGCGCGCACTTTCTTGATCAGGAGATGGGTTTCCGGCAGGTTCTCGCAGTTGGTGCCCTCCCGCTCGATCAAATAGGGAATGGCGTCCAGCCGCAAACCGTCGATGCCCATGTCGAGCCAGAAGCGCATGACCTTCAAGACTTCCTCGACCACGGCGGGATTATCGAAATTCAGATCGGGCTGGTGAGAGAAGAAACGATGCCAGAAGTAGGCTTTGGCGACCGGGTCCCAGGTCCAGTTGGACTTCTCGGTGTCGGTGAAGATGATGCGGGCGGCCTCATACTTCTGGTCCGTATCGCTCCAGACATAGTAGTCGCGCTCGGGCGACCCGGGAGGCGCCAGCCGCGCGGCCTGGAACCAGGGATGCTGGTCGGAGGTATGATTCATGACCAGCTCGATCATGACCTGCAAGCCCCGGGAATGCGCGGCGTCGAGAAAAGCCTTGAAGTCGTCCATGGTTCCGTAGCTCGGGTGGACGCTCATGTAGTCGGCGATGTCGTAGCCGTCGTCACGTAGAGGAGACGGAAAGAAGGGAAGCAGCCAAAGGCAGGTGACGCCGAGGTCCTGCAGGAAATCGAGCTTCTGGATCAATCCGAGAAAGTCGCCGATGCCGTCGTTGTTACTGTCGAAGAACGCCTTCACATGCAGTTCGTAGATGACGGCGTCTTTGAACCAAAGCGGATGACTCGCGCTACCGGTGCGCTTCATGGCCGGCTCTCCGCATTTTCCTCGCCGGTGAAAATTGCCCATGGCGCGTGGCGCAACGCCTCCGCGGCGGGAAGCGAGGTTCCGGAGAGGCGTTCACCGGTGAAAATGTTGCACAGCGTGGAGGCGCCCCACGCCTCCGGCAGCCGAACAAGGGTGTCCTTCCAGGATTCGGCCCCGGTGGGGAGATGGGTCCTGGACCCGCAGAGCCCGGCCACCAGACGGGGCGCCAACACCACCACGCGCCGTCCACCGGCTTGCCGGGCGAAGGCCACCAGATGATGCGCCTTCTCGCCTTCGGGCTGGAGCGGCAGATAGCGGCCCTGGAGGAATACGTCCGCCATCCGGCGGCGCAGCCGCAAACCGGCGGCGGTGCAGAAGAGTTTGATCCGCCCGTCTTCCCAACAGGAGAGCAGGCAGGTGAGAAACCCGACGCGCGCCGCCACGGTGGAGTTTACGTCCAGAAACGGCTCCATCGGATGCAGCCATTGAGCCCGTTTATGGAAGTCCACCGGACCGCGGTTGTCGGGGTCCACAAGACTGAGATCCCACAACTCCGATCCACGGTAGAAATCGGGCACCCCCGGCGAACAGATCTTCAACACCAGCTGCGAGATGGAATTGATCATCCCCAGCCGGGCGATCTTTTGCTGGAAGGGCAGGAAAATCGCCAGGAAAGAGCGCGAGGAGGGACCCACCAGCGCACTCTCGACGAACTTCGACGCGGCCGCGTCATAGGCGTCCGAGGGATTGACCCAGCTCGTATGCACCTTGGCTTCTTTCAGCGCCTTCTGCATGTAATTGCGGATCCGATCCACGAATGTCCGATTCGGCGGCCCATCCAGTCCCGGTGGCCATGCGCCGGCCAGAGCCTGATAGAACAGGTACTCGTCGGCGCGGTCCGGAGCCGGCTCGCCGCGGACTTTGGTGCGGGCCGCCGAGGTGGCTCTGGCCAGGCGGGAAACAATCGAGTGCCATTCGTCGGGAATTTCGGACAGGACGTTGATGCGGGCCCGGGCGTCTTCCCCGCGCTTACTGTCATGCGTGGACGTGGCGATCATGGAAAGCGGCCAGCTCTCGAGCCGCTCCTGGTTGCCGCGGTGAAATTCCTGCACGGAACGGCCAAAGCGCGACGGATCCCCGCCGACTTCATTGAGGGACAGCAACGGCGAGTAGCGATAAAATGCCGTGTCCTCGACACCTTTGGCCTGCACCGGTCCTGTGTACTGTTGAAACTTCATGGCGAAGCGGACCTTTCTTTCGAAGGTTTCGCCGAATTCCTCGGGCGAGGGCTGGGGCAGCAGCATCTGGCGGATGAATTGAAAGATGGATGGCTCGGTAGCCGGGTTTCTCAACAGCGCTTCCAGCACGGCCCCGTCGACGGTGCGCTGGTCAAACGCACTATACCCGTCGACTCTGAAATAGGTGCGATAAGCCGGAAAGCAGGCGACAATCTCCCTCAGCGCATCCTGCAGACTGTCCAGGGTGAAATCCCGGTAACGGCGGTCGCTCTCCGAGATGCGGTTCAACTCGTGCGCGAGCACGTTCAACTCGCTCGCCATGGAGGTGGAGACGATGAGCTCCTTGCTGTTGTAGACGACGTCCGGGAAGAACTGCCGCCGGCGCGTAAAGCGCTGGTAGAGTTTGCGGAATGCGTTCCCGTTCCGGGTATCCACGTAGATTCCGTTCAGGTCGTTCAGGAACGAGTATCCGGTGGAGCCATGCACATTCCACTCCAGGGGGAGGGGCTCGCCGTCGCTCAAAATCTTTTCCACCACGGTGTAGATCGGGGCTTGCGGGTCGGAGAGTCCGGCAAGATCGGCCAGGTACTGGGTGGGATCGAACAGCCCGTCCACGTGATCAAGGCGCAGGCCGGTGATAGCCCCGCTGCGGATCCACTCGGCGATGCGGACATGGGCCTGCCGGAACACCTCGGGCTCTTCCATGCGGATGCCGGCCAGCTCGTTGATGTCGAAAAAGCGCCGGTAGTTGATCTCGTGCATGGCCGTCCTCCAGTAGGAGAGACGGTAAACCTGCAACTCCAGAAGCTGGTGGAGCAGGTCGAAAGAGGCGCTGTTCCCGGGAATGCCGTTGAACAGCAGGATATTCTCTTCAACGTGGGCGCGGATCACCGGGCTCTCCTCGAGGACGCGGGCGAGGCGCTGTTTGGCGACCTCCTTTTCCCGGGTGCGCAGCTCGATCAGTTCCGGGCTGGTCTCGGTATAGGGAGGAAGGTTGTTGAAGTGAAAGAGGATGCTCCGGAACTCCGTCAGATGTGGATCGTCGGCTCCCAGGGCGGCCACCAGCGAATCCAGGCTGTGCTCGAGGATGAGGCGGACATGCCGGGGATTGAGCGGCAGGTCGATATCGAAGTAGCGCAGCCTGAATTCGCCTCCGCAGAGCGCGAGCCGCAGATTCCCGTTCTCGAGGGTGACGCCGTACTGATCGCCGAGGATGGGCAGCAGGACCCGCCCCTTCAGCTCGGTCTTCACGGGATCCCAATCGATATCGAAAACTTTCGCATACGGGGAAGAGGGGCCATTCTCGAGGACGCTGCGCCACCAGCGGTTGGCGTTCGCGTCGACACTCATGTGGTTGGGGACGAAATCGAGAATCAATCCCAAACCCTGATTTCGCAGGGCGCGTGAAAACTTCTGGAAGGCTTGCTCGCCGCCGATCTCCGGGTTGACTTCCGAATGATCGCAGATGTCGTAACCGTGCAGGCTGCCCGGCCGGGCGCGCCAGACAGGAGAGCTGTAACACTCGGTAATCCCGAGTTGCTCGAGGTAGGGGACCAGTTCGGCCGCCTCGTCCAGCGGAAAAAGAGGATTGATCTGCAGTCGGTAGGTGCTGACAGGGAGTCGTGCTGGAGGCGCGGCCGGCATGGATCAGCACACCTCTGGCGCGATGCTGTCTTCATCCAGCCTGGAAGATCCGTCAACAGGGAGCGCCCGATCGGAGAAGACTACGGCTCCGGGCCGGCGAAATTCGACCGAGAGAGATGCCGTGTCAATCACGGGCGGGCAGGAGTGGACAGTATAGGAAGCGTCCTCCGTCGTAAGGAGGACACTACACTCTTCGGAAGTGAACCGGTACCGGCCCGACCCGCGCAATTGCACTATCACGATGACACCCGATCTGCGCGCCAGCAGACCGTCGGGACCGAGGGCTTCCACTTCGAAGTCCGCTCCCGCAAGGGAACGGCGCAGCTCCAGCAGCCTGCGATAGAGGCGGAGCGTGCCGGCGTGCGGCGCGCGTTCAAGCTCATCCCAATTCAGCCGGCTCGCCCGAAATGTCTCCTCGATCTGCGGATCGGGAATGCGGCTCCGCGCTTCGGGGTCGGAAAACGCGTCAAAGCGCCGGAACTCGCGGCGGCGGCCTTCCGTCACCAGGGCGCCCAGCTCGGCATGGTGATCGGTGAAGAACAGAAACGGGGTCGACGCCGCCCACTCCTGTCCCATGAACAGGAGCGGCGTCTCAGGCAGCAGCAGCAACAGCACGGACACGGCGCGCCAGGCCGCTTCGTCGATCTGGTGATGCAGGCGCTCACCGAACGCGCGATTCCCGATCTGGTCATGATTCTGCACACAGAGAATGAAGCGGAACAAGGGTACGCCGGAAGTTTCCGTACCGCGGGGACCGCCAAAGTGGGGGGCGAATTGACCGGTGTAGAACCAACCCTGGCGTATGGTGGCGGCAATGCCGGCGGTGGATCCGTCGAAATCGGCGTAATAGCCGTCGGAATCGCCTGCCAGCGCGCGGCGGACATGATGATGGAAGTCATCGGCCCAGACTCCGTCGAGCCCCCAGCCGCCCTGGGACGCCGGCTTCACAATACCGGCAAGGTTGCGGGCGTCCTCGGCGATGATCGAGACCTGGCGCGAGGAGCCCGCTAGGGACGCCTTGACAGCGGCATTCAACGAAGCCAGGATATGGCGGGGACTGTCGTCAACTATGGCGTGGGTAGCATCCAGCCGAAGGCCGTCGAAATGATATTCGTGAATCCAGCGCAGACCATTCTCGATGAAGTATTGGCGCACCGGTTCGCTGCCCGGACCGTCAAAATTGATTCCAGCGCCCCACGGGCTGGTGTGATCGTTCGAGTAATAGTAGGGGCTGAAGGCCGACTGATATGCGCCGTCGGGACCAAGGTGATTGTAGACGACGTCCAGAAACACGGCAAGTCCCAGCGCGTGCGCCCGGTCGATGAGCCGGCGCAGGTCGTCCGGCTCGCCGTAGCAGCGCGCGGGAGCGAAGGGCGCCACGCCGTCATAGCCCCAATTCCAACGGCCGGGAAAATCGCCCACGGGCATCAGCTCGATTGCGGTAACGCCCAGGTCGCGTAAGTACTCCAGCCTTGAAGCGGCCGACGCGAAGGCGCCTTCCGGCGTGAAGGCGCCGACGTGGATCTCGTAGAATATGCATTGCTCGAGCGGCAGCCCCGTCCAGGCCTGATCGCTCCACTCGAAATGGCGCCAGTCGGCTACCTGGGACGGGCCATGCACTCCGTAGGGCTGACAACGGGAGGCAGGATCGGGGAATGGGCCGCGCCCGTCCAGCCGGAAGCGGTACAGGTCGCCTGCTCCCACGCCCGGGATCAGCGCCTGATGAAAGCCACCCGGTCCGGGAGTCATGTTGTACGCGGCCGAACAGCCATCCGCAGTCTCCACCACCACCTCCACCAATTCCGTCTCCGGGGCCCAGACGCGGAACCGCGTGGCGGCGCCGTCCACAGTTGCACCGAGCCCGGGTTCCCAGGATTTCATGCGGCGCCTCCCGATCCGCCGGGACGGAAGACCAGAATGCCGAGCGGCGGCAGCGTCAGGTTCAAAGAGTATGGCCTGCCATGAATGGGTAACGGATTCGCTTCCACGCCGCCGATATTTCCCTGGCCGCTGCCGCCGTAAAGAGGCGCGTCGCTGTTGAGCAACTCCCTCCAGAAGCCCCCCTGCGGCGCGCCCACCCGGTAATTATGACGGGGAACAGGCGTGAAGTTACCCACGAACAGCAGCCCATCGCCCGTTTCCTTAGCCCCGCGGATGAAACTCACTACGCTGCGGCCGCTGTCGGAACAATCCACCCATTCGAAGCCGGCGTTGTTGTAATCGAGTTCCCGCATCGCGGGCTGGCCGCGATAAAAGGTATTGAGATCGCGCACCCATCGTTGCAGCCCGAAATGCAAGGGAAACTCTAGCAACTTCCAGTCCAAACTTCGCTCAGGGCGCCATTCCGCCCAATCGCCGAACTCGCCGCCCATGAACATGAGCTTCCTGCCCGGGGTTCCGAACATGAATCCGTAGAGCAGGCGCAGGTTGGCGAATTTCTGCCAATCATCCCCCGGCATCTTGCCGAGCATGGATCCCTTCCCGGGTACCACTTCATCGTGCGGAAACGGAAGGATAAAGTTCCCTTCAATGGCATGGGACACGCCGAAAGCAAGGCAGTTATGGTGATACGAGCGGTAAATGGGGTCCTTGGACATGTAATCCAGCAGGCCGGACATCCAGCCGGTGTTCCACCTGAAATCGAAGCCGAGGCCGCCGAGATAGGTCGGCCGCGTTGCCATGGGCCAGCCGGTAGCCTCCTCCACGATCATCATCACATCCGGATAGTCCGCATGAACGCGCTCGTTCAGGAGGCGGAGGAAGCCGATTGCGTCCAGATTCTCCCTGCCTCCAAAGCGATTGGGAATCCATTCACCGTCCGTCCGGCCGTAGTCCAGGTAGAGCATGGAAGCCGCCGAGCCCAGGCGCAGTCCGTCGATGTGGTATCTGTCAAACCAGAAGAGCGCATTATCGATCAGGAAATCCCGGACCTCCGGGCGGCCGTAGTTGAACACGAATTTATCCACGGCGGAAGCGAGTTCGTAGAGGCTCGTTCCGTCGAAAGAGCCGAGCCCGTGGGCGCCGGAAGGAAAGTGGGCAGCCGTCCAGTCGAGAATCACGCCGATGCCGCGCTGGTGCAGGTAGTCGACCAGGTACATGAAATCGTGCGGTGTTCCGAAGCGGCCGGCGGGCGCGAAGTAGCCCAGGGTTTGGTAGCCCCAGGATTCGCCGGAGAGATGCTCGGCGACAGGCATCAGCTCGACATGCGTATACCCCAGATCGTGAACGTAATCGGCCAGCTTGTGGGCGATTTCGCGATAGGTAAGCGGGCGATTATCGTCCCATCGCATCCAGGATCCGAGATGCAGCTCGTAGATGGAAAGCGGCGCATCGGCAGCCGGTCTCTCCATGCGCGTAGTCATCCAGCCGGCGTCTGCCCAGTCGTATCCCTCCAGACGGACGACTCTCGAGGCCATTTGCGAGCCAGTCTCCACAGCGAAACCATACGGATCGGCTTTATCGGCCGGACGGTCTTCATGCCGGGAAAAGATACGGTATTTGTAGAGCGGACCGTCGGAGATGGCGGGCACAAAGAGATCCCATACACCGGTTTCGGGCTGCAGTTGCATTGGATGGACATCGTCCCTCCACTCGTTGAAATCGCCGATCAGCGATACCCGCCGGGCATTGGGCGCCCAGACGGCGAAGTAGGCCCCGCCCACTCCGTCCTGATCTGCCAGGTGCGCGCCGAGCCTGT
>DATJFH010000008.1:0-22943 GCA_035495815.1 Bryobacteraceae bacterium | reverse complement strand
TCACGTGGATTCCGGGCAGTGCGCTAGTAATTTGCGCGACACCGCGGCGGCCCGGCCGCTTCCGCGTACCGCGCCAAGCCGGCTTCGGAGCGTGCCGGTCAGCCCTGCCCGCGTCGCGATCGACAGCTCGTAAAACAAATCCAGCGTCACGCCCAACGCCTCCGCTTGAGCGGGAAGCGTCTGATCCAATCCGAAGGCGATTCCATCCCGCACAACCTGTTCATGGAGGCTGGAACAGCGCGCCACCTGCGACAACCGCTTCATCACCCGCGCCATTTTGACGTGATCCCACGAGAACAGACGAGCCAGCGCCCGCCCTAGGCTCTCCTTGTTCACGCGCCCATCTCCGACGGCCCCGGACAGCGCGTCAGTCGCCAGCGTTCCCTCGCCGGCCTCCTTCGCCGCCAAGCCAATGACGATCAGCAGCATCCCCATCGTTCCCGGCGCCGCGCCAGGCTCGGCCAGCGGCTCGAGAAACACTTTGTTCGCCCACTCCGCGGACCACCAGTCGAGGTTGTCGCCGATGGCCACGCATCCGGCCGCGTACCAGCTCTCGCGGCAGGCAGGCAGCACCGTCGCCGCCCAGCGCAGCATGGGAATCCCGCAATCGCCCCGAGTCCCGTACGCCCGCAGCCAGGGATCGTCGATCGGTGCATCTACGGGTAGCAGCGGCTGGGTCACGATCTTTCCGGTGTAGTGATGAGAGACTTTGCCTTCATAGGCGTAGCTGTGGTGCAGCCAGGTGAAGTCGATGGTTCGTTCTTCGCGCTCGACGGTGCTTTGTCGGGCCAGGGCCTGGACACGGTCAAGCTGGCCCGGATCTTCCACGGCCCTCAGCCGTGCGGCCAATACCGCGGGATCGATCGTTCCCCCGCGATGCGTCGGCGCCGCCAGCAGTGGATGGGCCCGGCGGGCGGCCACCCGCTGAGCGAGCTCGTAGATCCGGGCGCCCAGGAATCCGGCCAGCCCTTTCCGAAATTCGGGCGCAGGGCCGGGCGGCTCTCCGCTGAGCCAGGCTTTGGCTAAACCGCAGAACAGGGGACGCACCGCGTGCCCCGAAAACCAGGGTCGACTTTCGCGGCCCAACAGATGCTCCACGCGCTTCCGCAATGGCGCGGTCAGGCGATCGAAGCCCTCCGGCCGCGTGGCACACAACCTGGAGACGCCGTCCAGCACACGCTCCAGGCTGTCGGGCGGCCCTTCGTTCTCGATCGCGCTCGAGAACTCCTGCGCCAGTTCTTCCACCGTTTGGCAGGGCTTCTGCTCTTCGGGTTTGGCGGCCGCCGGCTCGAAGGAATCGGCCGCGGCCGAAACAGCGGCGTCCGGAGCTTCGCCCAGCAGTTGCACGATCTTCTTCCGCACGGACGGCGCTGCGCCCGAGCCCGCCATCCGGATCCGTTCCTCCAGTTCCCGATCCTTCCCACGATAACGGGCCACGAAATTCAGCGCCGCGCTCTGCGTCTCTGCCGACAGGTGTTCGAGCGCTCCCGCGGCGCTCGAAGCCGCTGCCGGGGCGAGATCGGGACGGGCCTGCACTGCTTGCTCCGCCAGCCGAATTGCCAGATTGACCGTGCCCTTCTCCTTGGCGTAATACGCGGGCGGCAGCGAGGCCAGCAGATCCTCCGGCGATACCCGGCCCTGTTCGCTGAGAAGCCGCAAAGCGTTCAGCGCGAACGATACGGTCGGCGGAATCCGGCTTCCGATCAGCCGCAGGTAGCGTCCCGACCGTGCGGCGCGTTCCTCCAGCGACGGCGCGAGCGCTTCGTGAAAGCGGGAGAACCAGCCCGCGCGGAACTGGTGAAAATCGCATTCGAGCGCATCGAGGCTGGAATCGAGCAGACGGGCTCGATCCAGTGTTCCGGCCGCCGAAAGTTCGAGCAATACCCGGCTCCACGCATCGTCTCCGTACTTGTCGGCGCTTGTCAGGCTGAGTTGCGCCGTACCCTCGATGCGGAAGAGTTGCCAGATCTCGTATTCGAGCAGCCCCGGATCCGCCAGCAGCATTTCTCTGACATGCCGCGACCCGCTGTGATCCAGCATCCACAAGATGTACATCGGCGACGCGGGCCGGGCGCAGATGCCCTCCCGCACCATGCGCCGGATCACCTTCCAGGGCCATCCCCGCTCTTCGAGAATCCACTCGCACCAGTCCCCCAGCCAAGGGGGACGCCGCGCCGCCAGCACATCGTAAACCCTTTCGTCCGCCCTCCAGAGCGGCGCTTTTCTGATCTCCGCAAGCGTGGCCGTCCCCATCAGCGCCAGGAATGCGGCCAGGTACCCGGCTTCTATCCGGATCCGCTCGGGATCCTTCCAGTGGAGATCGAAGCTGGCGCGGCTCCGGCGATAGGCGTCGCGATGGACGCGTATCGCGGACGGAGCCAGCGTCCTCCGCTCCGGCTCGCTCAGATTTGCCAGTCCCGCGATGCACCTGTCCGGGTCGCCGGCTGCGATCGCTTCCTCCAGATCAGTCGATGTCATCCCCGCCTCCGAGAACGATCCTGACCGCCAGCACGTGCTTGCACGGACCTCGCGACTCTCCATGCCGGGCAAACCAGGTGCAGGAGCAGCGCCCGGACTCCCCGTCGATCGTTACCCGGTGCTCGAGCTCGCGGCTCCGGACCCACGCCAAGACGGGGTTACCCTTGACCTCGATGCGAACGGCTCCTTCCGCCGCCAGTTTCCGAGCGTTCTCCAGTCTCGGCTGCAGCCGCGTGATCGATTTCATGTCGAACGGAAGCTCCCGATGAAAGTAAACCCGATCGGCCAGGTCATAGCCTACCAGACCCGACGCGGCGCATTGGGCCAGCGCCCACTCAACCGCGTCCTCGGTCACACCGGCGTCCCGCGCCAGCGCCGCCGCATCGATTCCAGACTGCCATCGGAGCGCCGCCTTTAACGCGCCCATCGCCGGCTCGCGCGCGGTCTTGGCCAACGCGCTCAGCGCCTGACCCTCGCCGGAGAATCCGCGCCAGACTTCCGGGCTGAGAACGAGGTGGAACCGCGAATCCGGCGTGTCCATTTCCCAGCCCGTTGCGCCTTCCGAATCCGGCGCGTGAAGGCAGAAACGGATTGCGTGGCGGGCGACCGGTTCGAGCACACGCAGCCGCGCCAGCCCGCCTACAGCCACCGCCCCCGGACTCGGACGCTGACTCAACCGCAGCCCGGCTCCAGAGCGGGAGACCCATGCCATTCCCTTCCAGGCCTTCGGCGCCTCACGCAGGAACCGGCGGAATTCCAGGCCGGTGGCCTCGATTCGCGGCCGCATGCGCGCCTGGTACGCTTGGGCTTCCACGAAACCGCGCAGCCAGCGGGCTGGCAGCTTCACCTTCCTTTCAACGGTCGTGCCGGCTTCATGCCGCGCCTCGAATCCCTCCGCTCCTACGGACAACGCTAGCGGATCGGATTCCCGTAGCCGGCTCAGGGCAGCCCGCATCGGCGGGTTGAAGTCCACGTTGGTCGTCCCACTGGAAAACCTTTGTCCCTGAATCGCATTGGGCAGCAGATCCAGCCGCGCGTAGACTCCGCAGCAGGCGGAGAATCCTTCAAAGCGCAGCCGGTCCGCGCCGCAGGTGATCACCGGGTCAGCCTCTTCCAGAATCCTTTCCAGCATTGCGGGCGGCGTGTGAAACCTGGACCTCACCACCTCGACGACGGCCAGGAGCAGGTCTGCGGTGCGCTTGGGACTGAGTACCGAGCCCTGGAAAAAACGCGTATCCCGGGCATGGGGCGCGCTGGTGACCAAAGAAAGATGGTTGCCTGCGCCATCCTGTTGCAGCCCGGAAGGCCGTTTGTACGAATACGAATAGTCGAGCTCAAACGCTCCGCCGGAGAGGCTCATCCAATTCAGAATACCCCTGCGGGTTCCTCCGGATCATGTTGCCCGGAATACTCGAACCGCAATGATTATGGAATTCGGGAGCCGAACCGCTTTTTCGTTGCCGCCTGCTGGTCGAGCCGCCTGATCGGAATGCGAGGCGCGCCCGTTCGAGCGACGCCGTATCCGCCTAAGCTTCCGCTTCGGTCTTCTTCCTGCCCAGCATATCCAGGAAGCCGCGCTTGCGTTCGGCGACGCCCGGTTTTTTGCCGATCATCGTCTCGGCCAACTCCCGGTAGCGGCTGCCCAACGCGGAAGCCGAGTTTACGTGCTTGCCGGCCGTCAGCGCCGCGTGAACACCCGCGTAGTCGTTGGGGAACGTCATGTGGATGGGCATTCCGAACAGTTTTTCCATCTCGTCGAGCGAGATCTGACCGCGCTTTTGAGAACGATTGAGGAGAATTTTCACCCTTCCAGCGAGGTCCTGGCTGCGCAAAAACGCCAGTTTTTCCCTGCAGAGATGCAGCGAAGGCAATTCGGTGGTACAGACCAGGTAGACGACCTTCGCTTCGTGCAGGATCTCGATAGAATATTTCTCCATCATCCCCGAAAGGTCCACGAAGATGGCGGAATAATGGCGGCGGGCATAGTTCAGGATATGCCGGATCTGCGCCGCTTCGATGCGAAACCCCGGGCTCAGCTTTCCAACCGGCAGGACGTCGAGACCATCCTTGTTCGAGATGATCTTGGGCCACAGGTTCTCGTCCAGATCGAGCGCGTTCTCCGCTGCGTCTACGATCGAATAAGGGCTCTGGTTGAGGAGCAGCATGAAACCCACCAGCCCGGAGTTCAGATCGAGATCCGCCAGCAGCACGTTGGTGTCGGGCATTTTCGACAAAGCCATGCTGGTATTTACCGCGATCGTGGTCGCGCCGGAGCCGGCTTTGGCCGGGAGAAATGCGAAGACGGAATCGGTGGTTTCGAAGACAGGGGGAGTCTGTGAGATGAGGTCCGCAATTCTCTCCAGAGCCTCCACTAGAGATTGGTGCTCAAACGGCGGAGATAGGAATTCCCGGATCCCCGCGCGCATGGTTTCGAGCAGAGTCGGAGGATCACAGGTGCGATTGATGGCTACAACCTGCAGGCCCGGAGCTGACTCTTCAATTCGTTTTGCGGTTTCGAGAGCCTGCTGTCGCGATTCGATGCTCAGAAAGACAAGCTCGGGAGCCGCCGCCCGAAGGAACCGCCCCAGGTCAACCTGGCTCGGATAGGACTCCAACCGCCGGACAATACCAATTCTATGGGATTCCAGCAGCGCGCCGACCAAACGGTCGCCCAATTCCCGGTCCGGACAAATAATCGCCCCTCTTAGCATGTGGATTTCAGCGAAGTACAACTCCAGAGTACACTAGCCCTGCCCTTGTTGTCATGAAATGTAAGGGGTACTGCCCCTCCGACGTACTAGTAGGTATAACGCAGGAGTTGTTCTAGCGCTGTGCCGCCCCCGCTCGTCCCATAATCGGCCAAACATCGACAATTCTTTCGCCTTTGGCGACGTAATACCGATCGTAGACGTTTGTACTCATGTCAAGGTTGGACGGATATAGCTCTACCCTTTCTCCCAGTTTGAAATCGCGGTCGCTGTCCTTCCAAACCAGAATGCCGTACTCGGCGCCCTGGTTTTCCACTTTCACTTCGGGTCTTCCCTTGACCTCATCGGTAGGCTTCAACAACGCCTTATTGCCGGCGTCGATGGTACATCGGTGGGGATGACGTTTGCTGATCACCGTGGTCATCACCGTCAGCGCGGGTCCGAAGTCGGTGTAGACGGCGGGATCCTGCTTGCCGCCGATCTGCCGGTAGAGAGTGTCCATGAAAACGAACGAACCCGCTTGCAGTTCGGTGAGTCCCTTGGTTTCCGAGTCGATATTGTATGTGCCTGTGCTGCCGCCGGTTACGATCTCCACGGGCAGGCCCGCTTTGCGCGCCAGGGCCACGCTCTCCATTAGACCTGCCAGATCGTTGCCGGATTTTTTCTTTCGCTCGCTCCAGCCATGAGTATGAGAAGCGCCGCCGGAGTATCCCATCAGGCCGATCAGCTTCAAGTTCTTCGACGAGTCGACTTTCCTGGCCAGTTCGAGCGCCGGTGCTCCTGCTTCGATTCCGTGCCGGGTCAGCCCGGCAAATACGTCGACGGCCGTTCGGACCTTGACTCCTTCACGCGCAGCCGCTTCCTGCAGCCAGTCAGCCGCCAGCGGGTCGTCAACCACGGTTCCAAACGTGGGATCGCGTTTGGCCAGCATGATGGCGCGGTTGATGTTGTTCTTGCCGGTAACCTGACGTGTCAGCAGTACCCCGGCGATGCCGGAGTGCGACATGAGCTCGGACTCGGCAATGGTGGCGCAGGTCACGCCGATCGATCCGAGCGCAACCTGCCGTTTCGCGATGTCCGGACTTTTATGGACCTTCACATGACCGCGCAGCCGGATGCCGGTATTGCGGCAATGGTCGGCCATAGTGCGAAGATTTTTTTCGAAGATCTCGAGATCGACCACCATACAGGGCGTCGGAAGATCTTCTTTGTAGAGATTCTTGAAATCGCGGCGCTGAACGCGCGTCTCGATCTCGTCGGAGCGAATGCTTGTTTTGGCCGCGAAGGCCGGGAGTCCGGCGGCGGCGCCCAGAAAACATCGACGGGAAGTCATAATCGCAATCTTATCCCAAACCGGCGGCTGTGGGGGGCCGCCGCCTGATTGTTTTCTGGCCGACCGCCCGGTGGAACTATACTCCGCCGGAAAATAGTCGGCCGGAGCGGCCCATCAGATGGAAACTCCCACCGCCCCGGCTTATACCTATTTGGCGGGGGCCACTCCTGGAGGCGCAAAGAAACCGCGAGGTTCGATCGCCGTCACCCGCCATCTGCCTTTACGTCGCTCCAGCCGGACTTTCACTGTATCCTGACGGCGCACGAAATTGCGGCTGCCGTCGGTACCCGTGATTTCGAGCAGCCAGTCCAGCTCCAGGTTCCGCCCTCGATTGTCGCCGTCCTGCTTCACAATTTCGATCGACGAGCTCAGTGCGTTCTGCGCCACCAGCCCTCTCACGTTGGCCGCAAAACTCTCGTAACCGGGCAGGGAGGCATCCACTGTCTTCAGAAACGCGGCCGCATTGCCTTCGCTCAGCCCGGACGCCATAGCGGCAACCAGGTCGCTTAACTCCTGCTCCACATCCGCCCAGGCGGTAGCGGCGGTTAGCAGCAGGAATGAACGGCGGCGCATATTCTACGTCCGGTAGCTGGCGTTGATGCGGATATACCCGTCGGTCAGGTCGCAAGTCCAGAACCTTGCCGTGCCTTTTCCCTTTCCGCGCAACGCGAAGCGGATGTGACATTCCTGGGACGCGAGCTTTTTCTTGAGGGCGGCTTCGGAGAACGGCGCCGCCAGTCCGGCTCGGCAGACGGGCGTTTCCTGCAGATCGATGTCGGCCTTCGACGGATCGAAGGCGACTCCGGCGTATCCGGCGGCGCACAAAATACGGCCCCAGTTAGGATCGGCCCCCGCCATGGCGGTTTTCACCAGCGGCGAGTTGGCGATGGTGCGCGCGATCTGAGCTGCGTCGCGGTCGGTGGCTGCGCCGGTCACCTCGATGGTGACGAGGCGAGTCGCGCCCTCTCCGTCGCGCGCGATCTGCCGCGCCAGCGATTCCATTACCGTTGCGATCCCTTCCTCGAGCGAATCCCGTTCGTGCGTGCCCGGGTCGAGGCCGACGCCGGACGCGCCATTCGCCATCAGGACCAGTGTGTCGTTGGTGGACGTATCGCCATCCACGGAGAGCCGGTTGTAGCTGCGGTCATTGGCGCGCGTCACCATGCCGCGCAATACGGCCGGCGGCACGCGCGCGTCGGTGAGGACAAATCCGAGCGTGGTCGCCATGCGCGGGTGAATCATCCCGGACCCTTTCGTCATACCGGAAATTCGCACCGTTCCCCGGCGCAGTTTGACCTCCGCGTGCGCCACTTTGGGGGCCAGATCCGTCGTCATGATGGCGCGGGAGACGTCATCGAACTTGTTCTCGGCGAGGCCGTCCACCAGGGCCGGCAGCGCTTTCAGGATCAGCGAGGAATCGAGTTCGACGCCAATCACGCCGGTGGAAGCGGGCAGCACCTGGGCAATGGGGAGCAGCAGTCGCTTGGCTACGGCCCGGCAGCATTCGGAAGCCACGCGGTCGCCGGTGCGGGTCGCGCAATTGGCGTTGCCGGCGTTCACCAGGATGGCGGCGGCCACGCCGCGCGACTGGCGCAGATGTTGGCGCGACAGTTTCACCGGAGCGGCCTGCACGCGATTCTGGGTGAACACCGCGGCCGTCGAGGCGGGCCCGCCGGAGACGATCAGGGCCAGGTCGTCTTTCTCATGATTGTTCTCGACCCGCCGGATGCCGGCGTACACCGACGAGAATCGATATCCTAATGGCAAAATCAACTTGGATCTCCCAAGGTTTCATTCTCCTGCAATCTTTGGCCGTTGGCGAAGGCTTCGCCGCTCATCCGTTTCTTGCCTTCGAGCTGGATCTCGAGCAGCTCGAGTCCGGCTCCGTCACCGCCGGCGGCGACGAGCGACCTTCCGGTCCGGCGCAATGACCCGGGCGCTCCGCCCGCCGGCGGCCCGAGCTTCGATTTCCAGATGTGGAGAGTTTGACCACGAAACCTTGTGTACGCTCCCGGCCAGGGCAGAAGCCCGCGTACGCGATTGTGGATCGCCTGCGCCGGCGAATTCCAGGCGATCCACCCGTCTTCCTTTTTCAGAATCGGCGCAAGCGTGGCTTGGGTGGAGTCCTGCCTCTCGGGAACGAGCGTGCCGGCTTCGAGGCCGGCCAGCGTCTCGACCAGCAGCTCCGCGCCCATCGGGGCAAGCCGCTGTCCCAACTCCACCGCCGTTTCTTCCGGTCCGATCGCGGTCTCCGCCTTCAGCAGCATGTCGCCCGTATCGAGGCCCGCGTCGATACGCATCGTAGTCACCCCGGTCACTTTTTCCCCGTTGATGATGGACCACTGGATCGGCGCTGCCCCCCGGTACTTCGGAAGCAGAGAGCCGTGAACATTGATGATCCCGAACCGCGGCAGGTCGATGATCGATTGCGGAATGATCTGGCCATAGCCGACCACAACCATGGCGTCGGCTTTCATCGCGGCCAGCCGCTCGACCACTTCCGGCCGGCGGATTCGCTCCGGCTGAAACAAAGGCAATCCGTACGCCAGCGCCGCTTCCTTGACGGGAGAAGGGGAGACCGCCTGGCTGCGGCCTTTCGGCCGGTCGGGCTGTGTGATCACAGCCTGGACCCGGTGCCCTGTTTCGAGAATCCTCTTGAGTGTGGGAACAGCGAAAACAGGCGTGCCGAAAAATATCAGGTCCATTCTCCGGCCTTGACCATTTTCCGGATCTTGCGCCGGATCAGGTCCCGCTTCAGCGCCGAAATATGGGTGATGTAGAGCTTCCCGTACAGATGATCGGTTTCGTGCAGGAAGGCGCGCGCGAGCAGATCCTCGCCGGTCTGTTCAAATACTTCGCCTTTGGCGTTCCGCGCCCGAACGGTAACCTTCTTGCCGCGCGAAACCTCTTCGCGAAAACCGGGTATGCTGAGGCAGCCCTCCTCGCCCTTCTGCTTGCCTTCGACCTGAATGATCTCCGGATTGATAAGAACGATCTTCTGAGCCGGATCTTCGCCCACCGAGCAATCGATCACGGCAATTCGCCGCGATATTCCGATCTGCGTGGCCGCCAGCCCGACACCCTTGGCGGCGTACATGGACTCGAACATGTCTTCGAGAAACTTGTCCAATTCGGGGTTATCGAACTCGGTGACGATCGCCGCCGGACGCTCGAGCACGGGGTCGCCGTATTTCACAATCGGATAGATCATAGTTCAGAAAGTGCGCACTTGTTCGAGGAACCCGTCGTAATTGCGACGTGTCTCGGGCAGCGAATCGCCGCCGAATTTTTCCAGGAACGCCTGGGCCAGCACCAGCGCCACCATGGCCTCCCCGATCACGCCGGCGGCCGGTACGACGCAAACGTCGGAGCGCTCGTAAGCGGCCAGCGCGGGTTCCCGCGTCACCAGGTCCACCGATTCGAGCGGGCGCCGCAGCGTCGAGATCGGTTTGAGCAGACCGCGCACCAGCAGATCCTGGCCGTTGGTGATCCCGCCCTCGACTCCTCCCGCGCGGTTGGCGCCGCGCGTAAAAGTCCCGCCGTCTTCCGCCTCGCGCCGGTAGTGAATGGTATCCTGCACGGCCGAGCCGAAGTTGGCCGCGCCCTCGGCTGCGAATCCGATCTCGACTCCTTTTACAGCCTGCATCGAAACGATCGCCTGAGCCAGACGCCCGTCGAGCCGCGAGTCCCAGGTCACGTGCGACCCGAGTCCGGGCGGCACGTTGCGGGCAACCACCTCAAAGACTCCGCCCACCGTATCGCCGGTGCGATAAGCTTCGTCCACCACGGCCTTCATCTTCTCTTCCACCGCCGGATCGACGCAGCCGAGCAGGACGTCCGTTTTCTCATTCAGGGCGCGTAACTCGTCCCAGGTCGCGGGCCGTTCGAGGCGCACCGGGCCGACGGCGATCACGTGGCTCAGGATCTCGACACCGAATTCGCCGAGAAGAGCTCTCGCCAATGCGCCGGCTGCTACGCGCGCCGCTGTTTCCCGCGCGCTGGCCCGCTCCAGGATGTAGCGCGCGTCGTGGAAGTTGTATTTGAGCGCGCCGGGCAGGTCGGCGTGACCGGGGCGCGGCCGTGTCACCGGCTTCTTCTTGTCCTCGCCGCCGTCGATGTCTTCGACCGGCAGCGCCTCCGTCCAGTTTTTCCAATCCTTGTTTTCGATCAGTATCGCGATGGGCGAGCCGATGGTGCAGGAGTGCCGCACCCCGGAGACCAGTTGGGCCCTGTCCGTCTCGATTTTCATGCGCCCGCCCCGGCCGTAGCCCTGTTGCCGGCGCCAGAGCTGGTGGTTGACCGCGTCCACGGAGACCGGAACGCCGGCCGGCAATCCGGTGAGGATGGCGGCCAGGCACTCTCCGTGCGATTCACCTGCTGTTTCGAAGCGAAGCATTGGGAAGGAATTTTAATCGTATCGGATGAGCAGCGGAGGGGCAAGCCGCGGCTGCCCCGCCCGGCGTCCCTGCTTCATTTCTTTCGCAATTGCTTCTGGGCCAGCCGGCTCCAGCGGGCGGTGTAGCGGCGGCGGAAGCGCGGCGTGTGGCGGCCGGCGTCCACTGCGCGGGCATACATCTCGCGGGCGGCGGCTGCCTCGCCCAGACCGTCGAGCGCCTTTCCGTAGTAGTAGAGGCCTTCCGGATCGTATTCCCGCCGGGCCACGTACATCGCCAGCTCGCGGCGCGCATCCTCATACTGTTTGGCGGCCACGTACATCCGTCCTAGCTCGCGCAGGATCTCGTGCGAGCTGTGCTTTTCGTTCTGGTCCAGAACCGTCTGCAGGCTGGTGAAGGCGTCTTTCAGACGACCCTGTTCGAGCGCGATGCGCCCCAGCTGAAAGTGGGCGTCGGTCTCGGTGGGGTCGATGGCGATCGCTTCTTGAAACCGGCGTATGGCCTCGGAATACTGGCGCCGCTGCTGGTAGATGAGCCCGAGCTGATAACGTGCTTCGGCGTCGTGCGAGTTGATGGCGGCGGCTTCGAGCATGCGGTGAAAATTCTGGCGGCTGCGCAATCCCTGGCCCAGATTGGAAACTTCCCCTCCCAGGTAACGCCAGGCATAGAACAGGAAGAAAGGCGAGGCCAGCCATCCGGCGACCCCGCTGATCGGACCCCAGAACAGGGCGGCGGCGACGAGTGGGACCCAGGAGAGGCAGACCACTCCGGCGGCGATTGCGTTGTCGGTTTCAAATACGGTGCGGACGGCGAAGAACATCAGCACGGCGAAATAAAGGTAGCCCGCGGCGGCCAATCCTAGAGCAATGGAGGGAGGCCACATTCGCGCCACCAGCGCCAGGGGAAGGTTGACCGCGGACCACGCCATGGCCGCGCAGGTGAGCAGCGGAGAGTAGTCACGCTCGAAGACGGTCCAAAACGCGCCGAGCCGAGCCATCAGGACCGTGATGAGCAGCGCGCCGGGGACGTAGACCACGGCCAGCAGCAGCAGCGGCGCATAGAAACTGACCGGCAGCCAGTGCGGCAGCAACAGGGAGACCGCCAGAGCCGCGCAGCTGGCGAACAGCAGGCTGCCTTCATCGAGAATGCGGCTCATGGCCGCCGACGGGCGCCGGAAAAGCTCGAGAAAAAGGATCAGGTTCACCATCAGCGCATGTAGAACAAGCTCAGCCGCGGCAGTTTGGCCTGCTCGAGCAATCGCCGCTCGAGGTATTGCCGCTCCAGCATCGAAAGCTGGCCGGCGGACATCTTGCCGCGATAGGGCCGGAGCTGCGCCTCGAGGTCGCGGCGCGCCTGGAACAGCTCTTCTTCAGTCTGGCGGCTTTTGAGCGTGGCGATCAGCTTCTCCTCGATCGCGGTCAGACGCTGCTCGAGCTGCTCGAGATCCGACATGTGCGCATCCGCTTCAGCCGCCAAATTCTCCAGCGTAGCGGCCGTGTCTGGGAATCCAGCGGCCGCGGCGGCGGTTGCGTTCTCCTGCAGATAACGCCTCAGCTCCTCGGCGGGAAAGGGCGCCGGCGCCGGGGCGCTGCGGGGCTGGTCCTGGCCTGAGCCGGCCATGATCTGCGCTTCCGTCAGAACGGCCTGGGCGCAGAAGGCGAGGGAATTGACCATCTGCGTTTTCGATTTCCGTCCGCGCCACTTCTCGAAAGCCGAATCGATGCCTCGCAGCACCGCCGCCAGCGGAACCCCGCCGTTCTTCCAGCTCTCGATCAAAGCCCAGTCGAGCGGCGAGAGGAGAAACAGACTCGTGCCGCGGACGCGCTGAAAATGCTCCTCCACCTCGGTGAAGTAATTGAAGTAGTTCCGGATCCAGTCCTCTTGAAGTTCACTCACGGCCGGGCGTGCCGGGTCCAGATGATCTCCAGACCGTCCAGGGTTAAATTTTCGTCGATCGTTTTCAGGTACTTGGATTGCGGCGCGATCAGGCCGGCCTGCCCGCCCGTGCCGACGACTTTGGTTTCATTGCCCAGTTCCTGCACGAGGCGTTCGATGGTCCCGTCGATGAGGCTGAGCGCCCCGTAGAAAAGGCCCGATTGCACGCTGCCGACGGTATTGGTCCCGATCAGCTTTTCCGGCTCGCGGAACTCGACCCGGGGCAGCCGCGCCGTACGGGCGAACAGGGCGTCGATGGAGATGCCGATTCCGGCCGAGATGATGCCGCCCAGGTATTCGGCGCCGGCGGAGATGGCGTCGAAAGTGATCGCCGTGCCCATATCCACGACAATACAAGGCCCGCCGTATTTGCTCAGCGCGGCCACGCCGTTGACGAGGCGGTCCGCGCCCACTTCTCGCGGGTCGTCATAGAGAATCTTCAGGCCGATGTCGGTTTCGTGAGTCACGAAAAAGGCATCCGTCTCGAAATAGCGCTGAGCCATCTGGGACAGCGCGGCGTTCATGGGCGGAACCACGCTCGCTACGACGATGGCGTCGATTTTTTCGAAATCGATGTTGGCGAGGGAAAGCAGGCCGCGCACGAGCACGCCCCACTCGTCGGCGGTCTGCTCATGCACGGTGCGCAACCGCCAGTTCGCCGTCAGCTTGCCGAATTCGAATGCCCCGATGGTCAGGTTGGTGTTACCCGCGTCCAGCGCCAACAGCACGCACGCCTCCAGCGACAATGATTTCGTCCGACCCGTCGTCTTTCCGGACCACCAGAAACCCGGCGTCGGTCAGACCGGCGGTGGTGCCATGCAAGATTGTATCGCCCTGTTGAACGGCGATGCGCTTGCCGCTGGCGTAGGTAGAGCGCCGGGAGAACAGGTCGAGGATGGCGGCCGTTCCTTTCAGGGTCAGCACTTCGATATAGCGGTCGACTGCCGGCAGCAACGCGATGAGGAGCCGTTCGCGCGATTGCACGCGGCCGGATGCGATGCGGAGCGAAGTGGCTTCATCGGCGAGCTCGGGCGGAAAGCGCTGGTGGTTGACGTTGACGCCGATTCCGGCGATGGCTGTGGAGTCCGCGAGCTGCGCGAGGATGCCGGCCGCCTTGCGCAAGCCGATCATGACGTCGTTCGGCCAGCGCAAATCGCAGACGACGCCGGACTCGGCGGTGATGGCTTCCGCTGTCGCGAGACCGAGCGCCATTGTAAGAGCGGGCGCCGTTTGAGTGGGCAGCACGATGGAAACGTAGAGTCCGGCGCCCTTTTCGGAATGCCAGGAGTGGCCGTGTCGTCCCTGGCCGGCGGTCTGCTCCCCGGCGATGACGGCGGTTCCGGGCGGGCATCCGGCAGCCGCGCGCATGGTCGTGTCGAGCGTGTCGAAGTAGCGCAGGTCGCGGCCGGGAAGGTGTTCCCGTACGTAGTCAAGATCCAAGGGCATGAGCAGGAAAAGAATCTGGCCGCGGATAAACGTCGATGCTCGCCGGTGAAGACCGGTGCAGGATGTCCGGATTCATCGGAGTTTACGTGCGGCCTTTTTTCTCAGGTCCAGCCGGAAGCTGATATCCACTGCGGGCGCCGAATGCGTGATTGCGCCCGACGAGACGAAATCGGCGCCCGATTTCGCGTACTGGCGGACATTCTTCAGATTGATGCCGCCAGATAGCTCTACTTTCGCCCGCCCACGCACCAGGCGAACCAGTTTGGCGGCGTCCGCCGGAGTGAAATTGTCCAGCAGCAGATGCTGCGCCCCTGATTCGAGAGCCTCCCGCAGTTCGGCGCGGGTGCGGACTTCGATCTCGACCGGCAGCGGCGAGGACTCCTTCGCTGCCTCGATCGCCGACCGCACTCCGCCGGCCGCGGTGATGTGATTGTTCTTGATCAGGATGGCGTCGTAGAGCCCCATCCGGTGGTTGGTCACGCCGCCGGCCGCGGCCGCCATCTTTTCCAGGCGCCGCAATCCGGGGGTTGTCTTGCGCGTGTCGAGCACCTGGCAGTTCGTACCCTTCGTTCGCTCGACGTAGCGCGCGGCCAGCGTGGCCACGCCGCCCAGCCGCTGAAGAAAATTCAACGCCACCCGCTCACATGCGAGAAGCGTTCGGGCGGAGCCGGTGACTGTGGCGATCACATCGCCCGCCACAGCCTTTTGCCCGCTGCTCTTTCGCAATTCCAGTTTCGTGACGCCGCCGCGGAGTTCGTAAATCAGAGGCAGCAGTTCGACGCCGGCGACTATCTGGGTCTCGCGCGCGATAAATTCGCCGCTCGCCGCGCGGGCCGCCGGAACGCAGGCCTCCGACGTGACGTCGCCAGAGCCGATGTCCTCCTCCAGCGCGCGACGTACTGCTTCCACGATCTCCAGATGCGAGACGTCGATCATTTTGAGAGGCCGGCCAGCGCCGCTTCGGTTTTCTCGAGCTGGGCTTCATATTCGCCGAGCTTCTGGCGGATGGAGTCGACCACTCTTACCGGCGCCTTGCTCATGAACGCTTCGTCGGAAAGCTGGCGGCGTGAGTTGGCGATGACCTTGGCGAGCTGCTCCTTCTCTTTCTCGAGGCGCGTTCGATGGGCTCCCGTCTGCGCCATGGGAACTTCGAGCGCCAGATCGAATTCATGGGTGGACCGCACCGCGCCGCCAGAAGGAGCGCTGTCCTGCGAGAAGTCCAGCTTCACGTTGGCCAGACGGCGTATGGCCTCGGCATTTTCGATTCCGACTTTGTGGGCCGCGCCGCGCGCGTAAAGTATTCCGGAAAGCGGGAGCTTCGGATCGAGCTTCATGTCCGCCCGCAAATCTCTGGCGGCTCCCACGATGTCCTGCAGGACTTGGACTTCCCGCTCCGCATTGAGGTCCGCGGCGCCGTGGCTGTACTGCGGATACGGCGCCAGTGAAATGGAAACCGGACGGCCCGCCGCGCCTTCGGGCGTCAGCCGCTGCCACAGCTCTTCCGTCAGGAACGGCATCACCGGATGCAGCAGGCGAAGCGCTGTTTCGAACGCTGCCAGCGTATTGCGCCAGTGGGAGTTGAGGCCCGAGTTCTCTTCGAAGCGGAGTTTCTTCAACTCTAGATACCAGTCGCAGAATTCGTGCCAGAAGAACTGCCACAACACCTGTGCCGCTTCGTGAAAACGGTATTGCGCGATGGCCGTGTTAACCTGCTCGGCGCAGGCATTCAGACGGCTGAAGATCCAGCGGTCTTCTAGGGGAACGGTCAGCCTCCCGGAATCCGCCTGAGGTTTGTAGACTTCCGGGATGGCTTCATTGTCCCGGCGCTCCGGGAACCAGGGTTCGACTCCGGAACGCTCCATATTCAGGAACAGGAACCGGGCGGCGTTCCAGATCTTGTTGGCGAACGCGCGGGTGGATTCCATCCGCTCCTGCGTAAGCACGATGTCCGTTCCCGGAGCGGCGCCCATGACCAGCGCCAGCCGCACCGCGTCGGTTCCGTACTGCTCGGTCACCACGAGCGGGTCGATGACGTTTCCCTTCGTCTTCGACATTTTTTGCCGCTCGGCATCCCGAATGAGCCCGTGAATATAGACCTGCCGGAACGGCGCTTCGTTCATGAATTCCAGGCCCATGACGATCATGCGGGCCACCCAGAAAAAGATGATGTCGAAGCCGGTGATCAGCAGGGCCGTCGGATAATAGACCGCGAGGTCTTCCGTCTGGTCCGGCCAGCCCATGGTGGAGAACGGCCAGAGTCCGGAGCTAAACCAGGTGTCGAGCACATCCGGGTCCTGCTCGAGCCCGGCGGCGCCGCAGCGGGCGCAGGTGGACGGCGCTTCGCGGGCGACCATCACTTCTTCGCATCCCCGGCAGTGCCACGCCGGAATGCGGTGTCCCCACCACAACTGGCGGGAGACGCACCAGTCGCGTATGTTGTACATCCATTCGAAATAGGTTTTGGTCCAATTCTCCGGGATGAATTCGATTCGCTTGGATTCGACGGCGGCGATGGCTTTCTCCGCCAGGGGTTTCATTTTGACGAACCACTGCTTGGAGACCAGCGGCTCCACAATGGTCTTGCAGCGCTGGCACTTGCCGACGCTCAGCGCATAAGGCTCGATCTTGGCGAGCAAACCCAATTTCTCGAGGTCGGCCACGATGCGCCGGCGGGCTTCGAACCGGTCCAGGCCGGCGTACGGACCCGCGGCCGCGGTCATGTGGCCGGCTTCGTCGATGACCTTCACCTGCTGCAAGTTGTGGCGTTTGCCGCACTCGAAGTCGTTGGGATCGTGCGCGGGGGTGACTTTGACCACGCCGGTGCCGAATTCCGGGTCGGCGAGATCGTCGAGAATGATCGGAATCTCCCGGTCCATTAGCGGAAGCTGCACGTTTCGGCCATGCAGATCCATGTAGCGGCTGTCGAGCGCGTTGATGGCCACCGCCGTGTCGCCGAGCATGGTTTCCGGGCGCGTGGTGGCGACCACCAGGAAACGGTCAGTCCCGTTGACCGGGTAGCGAATGTGCCACAGGCTGCCCTGGGAGTCCTCGTGCGTCACCTCGAGGTCGGAGATGGCCGTGAGGCAGCGCGGGCACCAGTTGACCATGTACTCGCCGCGGTAGATGAGTCCTTTCTGGTAGAGGCGGACGAAGACTTCACGGACGGCGCGGGAGAGGCCTTCGTCGAGAGTGAATCGCTCGCGGCTCCAGTCGCAGCTGGCGCCGATCTGGATCATCTGGCGCTGGATCGTGTCGCCGGACTCCCGCTTCCACTGCCAGACGCGTTCGACGAACGCTTCGCGGCCCATGGCGCGGCGGTCGATCCCCTCCTCGGCGAGTTTGCGCTCCACCACCATCTGCGTGGCGATGCCGGCATGATCGGTTCCCGGGAGCCACAGCGTGTTGTCACCCAGCATCCGATGCCGCCGGATGACCATGTCGATCTCGGTGTGCTCGAGCATGTGGCCCATGTGCAGGGAGCCGGTGACATTGGGAGGAGGAATGACGAGGGAGAAAACGCGTCCGCCGGCTTTGGCGGAAGCCCGGTAAATGCCCTGCTCGATCCACCACCGCGACCAGTGGGGCTCGAACCGCTGCGGCTCGTAGATTTTCTCAATTTGCATGGGGAAATTTCATCATAACGTAAGGCGGGCTCAAACGGGCCGGAAGGGGCACTTTCAAAGGCGGCTGGTTCGCCGGGCGGTTACCTTACCAGTCGCAGGTAGGCGTACAGAACCGGCATGGTGAACAGGACGCTGTCCACGCGATCGAGCATGCCGCCGTGGCCCGGCAGAAGGTTCCCGGAGTCTTTTACGCCGGCGCCGCGTTTGAGCGCCGATTCGGCCAGGTCTCCCAGTTGCCCGGCGGCGTTTGCGATGGCCAGAAGCCACATTGCTTCGAGAACCGGCATGTCCGGCCAGAACCGCCACAGATAGGCCAGTCCGAAGGCGATGGCGGCGGCCATGGAAGCCGCCGACCCTTCCCAGGTCTTGCCGGGGCTGATCCGTGGCGCGAGCTTGCGCTTTCCGAAATTTTTTCCGACGTAATAAGCGCTGGCGTCACCCACCCAGTTGACGGAAAGGGCGAGCAACAGCCAGTACGGACTCGCCTCGCGCAGCAGGATCGCGCATTTCCAGGATCCGAAGATATAAACTACGCCGAACAGCAGGCTGGATGCGCCGGGTAAGACGGAAGCCAGGTCGAGGCTGCGCATGGCCAGGCAGAGGGACGCCAGTGCAACCACGGTGAGAAAGAGCGCAGCCCCGTCCGGCAGCGCCAGCACGCCCAGTCCGGCCGCGTAGCCTACGGCCCCGAATTGCGGCACGGAATACGCAGCTGCTATTGATGCATATTCCCGATAGCAGAGCATCGCGCACAGAGTAACCGTCCCAAAGACCAGCCAGGACGGGCCCAGAATCGTCACATACAAGACCAGCGGGATGAGAATTAGCGAGGTGAGAACGCGCTTCATTGCAACGAAACGCCGAGCGCTTCCAGCAATTGCGGCTCTACGGCGGATTCGCTGAGGGTCGGTCGAGCGGCGGGAGTGAGCCCCCCGAAACGGCGGTCGCGCTTTTGAAAATCCAGGATGGCTTTAAGCAGGTCCGTACGGCCGAAATCGGGCCACAATGTGTCGGTGATATACAACTCCGCGTATGCGATCTGCCACAGCAGGAAGTTGCTGATGCGCATTTCGCCGGAGGTGCGGATGAGCAGATCCGGGTCGGGAGTCGAGGCGGTGTAGAGGTTGGCCGAGATGGCTGCCTCATCGAGACGAAGGGTGGACAGATTGCCGCTGCGGCGGGCCGAATCGAGGATGGAATTGACAGCGTCCACCAGCTCCGCGCGGCCGCCGTAGTTGATCGCCAAATTCACCCGCAGCCCCCGATTTCTCGCGGTGGCTTTGACTGCGGACAGCAATTCCGTCCGGACTTCTAACGGAAGAGCATCGAGGCGGCCGATCGCTTCGAACCGGATGTCGTTCTTCTGCAGATCGGGGAGTTCGCGGCGCAGATAGTAGCGAAGCAGGCGCCACAGGGTTTCCACTTCCGCGCGGGGCCGTTTCCAATTCTCGACCGAGAATGCGTAAAGAGTGAGGGCCTTGATGCCGAGGCGCGCGCAGCTTTCAACCGTGCTCCTGACCGGTCCGATGCCGGCTTTATGGCCGGCCACACGGGGCAGACTGCGGCGATTGGCCCAGCGGCCGTTGCCGTCCATGATAATTGCGATATGCTCCGGCAGCCGGGATGGATCGACCGCGCGAACCAGGGTCCAATCCGGATCGCCGGGAGCCAGCGCGTCAAGGAATGCCTTCATGGGTAGTTTTCTTATGTTAACAGGGACCAGCACGCACATGTTCTCCGCGGGGGCGAGGGTCAGGCTAGAACAACACGTCGAAATCCGCCGTGAAACGCCGGCCGCGATGCCCGAAGAAGAAGCCGTACGCCGGGTCGGCGATGTTCCCGTGCACGGCTTCCGGATTGAAATGGTTGGTGAGGTTGAAACTGCTCACCGACAGGCGCACCGAGTACTTGGGATTCACCTTGATGTCCTTCGAGACGCGGCAGTCGACGGAAAGGAAGTTCGGATAGCGAGTCTGATTGGGCGTTCCGACGTAGTTCTGGAGAGCGTCGGTCACAATGTACGGAAATCCACTGCGGTATTCGACTACGGGGGCTGCGCGGAAATCCGCCGGAAATTTGAACACGCCCCACAGAAGGAAGCGGTTGGGAAGATCACCCGGAAGATTTGTGTACTGGTTGGGTCGGATCACGGGAAGGGGGAACGTTCCCAGGAACCGGCCGAAGTCGTTCAGGTCGCCCCTCGCCCGGCTCCGGACGTACGAAAAAAAGCCCTCTCTCTCTTTCCCGAGACGCACTCGCGCGGTAGCCTCGATCTGACGGTACGCGGCCCGGCCCGAGCCGTCCAGCAGATACGCGCCAGTGTTGGTCTCCCTGTCGGGCGCGACCGAATGCAGAATGGCGAGCCCGTCGGAGTCGTTCTGGACGTAGCTGATGCGCAGCCGCAGAAACGACGTCAGAGGCTGTTCCACCTGGGCGCTCCAGGTTTCGCTCCAGGGAGAGAAGTTGCCGTCTACCGGCCGCTGGAAAACGAACGGAAAACGAACTCGGGCCTTCCCTAGAGTGTTGAGATAAAGGAACGGGCCCTCCGAGACGGCGCCATCCGGGCCGAAATGAGTCACCAGCTGGTTGGGATAACGGTTAAAGTTGTATACATTCAACGGGACGCGATCGTAGAACAGCCCGAATCCGGCTCGAAACACGGCGCCCTTGTCGGAAAAGGGACTCCAGACGATTCCCGTTCTGGGCGCCACCCGCACCGCGCCCGATACCTGCTGCGATTCGGATCGCATCCCGAGGTCGAAGGCAAGACCGGGCCTGACCTTCCAATGGTCCTGTCCGAAAAAGGCGAATTCCACATCCGAAATATTATAGGCGCGGCTGCGGGGGAAGCTGATGTTCTGAAGCCGGCGATTCTGTGTATCGAGAATATCGATAGGATGTTCGTTCAGCTCGCCGTCAACCGAACTGGCCGCCACGTAGGCGCCGATCTTGAATAGATGTGTCCCGGCCTTGCCAAGCGGGGCGAAGGCAAAACTCGAGGCGCCGCTAAACCTCTCCGCATCGCGGTCCCGCTGCGCGAAATAGTTCCCCCGGTTGCCCGTCGGCGTTATCACCAGGTTCTCATGCCCGCGGCCCCAGACCCGCGCATCGAAGCGAGTCATGGAAAAAATCGTTTCGAGCACACCTCCAAGAAGGGTCAGCCGGTCGGCGGCTGTGCCCGTGTAGTTATGCGTCGCCGCATCCGGCGCCGTCTCCTGTGGATTGAAATAATCGATATTGACGAAACCCAGCCGCCGCGGAGCGATGTGGGCTGTGGCCGTAAACAGGTTCCTGGAAGAGGAAATCCAGTCAAGCTGGCTGAACGAATTGATTCCTTCGGTCTTCTTCTGGTTGTAGGGAAACGGCAGTGTGTAGACAAGGGTCTTGCGGACCTCGTATTCGAAACCCTCGGTCAGATAGAGCTTCCCCGGCAAGAGTGGACCTTCGAAGTTCAGACGCGGGGTAGCGGTCCGCAGGCCTCGCAAATGGTAACTGCGGATGATGAACTCAGGAAAGGGATCGTTGAGCTCCCACTTCCACTTATCGCCGCTACGGCGGGTCTCTACGGAGACGAGGCCGGCGGTGAACCGGCCGAACTCCGGGAGGTACGGAGTCTGGTAGACGTTCAATGTCTCGACGCTATCGATCGGCACGGTCAGGCCGAACTGTCCGGTGGCGGGATCGGTGACGTCGGCCGAGTTGACGATCAGGGCGCTACGATGCTCAGGGCTGGCGGAAATCATCAGCCCGCCGCCGGGCTCGCGGACCACGCCGGGCAACAGCGCCAGCGCGTCGCTCACGGTCGTGGGTCTGCTGGGCAGCTCTTTGGCGATTTGCGCCTGCAAAACGGTCGGAGCGGAGGAGCCTTGCTCGACCGGTGAAACCACTCCCCGAACCTCGACGCTTTCACGGCGCTCGAGTGACGGAACCATGGTCAGCTCGAGTGACGCCGGCTGGTCGGACCTCAACTCGAGAATACGCCGGATGGGCTCGAATCCTGCTCCGGTAGCGGTGACTTCATATCTCGCGGGGTCGAGCCGCGGGAAGATCGCGTGGCCTTGGGAATCTGTGTCGGCGGCCGAGACCACTCCCGCGGACGATTTGAATTCGATACGAACCGATGGCGCCGGGAGTCCGTTCTGGTCCACAACGGCAACATCGACGAGGACCCCGTTCTGGGGGGCGCCCGCCAGGCAACCGGCCAGAAACACCCATAGCGTCACAATTCCCCGAGATCCCATGGCGCTTTGCTCTCGCTCAATTATACGTTCACCGTCCGCGCCTATGCCGGATCGAAGCGTCGCCCCGATGCGGGCGGAACCGAGTCCGCATTGCTCTCCACGCCATAGCCGTTAAAAAATTGCGGCTAAACGGGCGGAGGTGAATCCCCTTGGCGAACCCAGTCTTCGAGAGAGGAGAGGACGCCGAAGGGCTTTCCCAAATCGTTCGACATCGCCGAACGGAGGCCGGGCCGAGCCTCATGTTACCCTGGACTGGAAACATTTCTTACGGGGAGGTTTTCCGATGGCGCAGAAGTTTACGGCAACCGCGTTTCTGCTCCTGACCGCGGGGGCGGGCGTTGTGACGGCTCAGCCTCAGCCCCGCGCCTTCTTCAAGGACCGCGTCGGATTGACGGACGCCGAGATCCAGAAAATCGAACAGGGGCAGGTGGTCACCAAGGTCCTCTCCTCGAGCGACAAGTACGGAATGCTGGTCTTCGGGGCGGTCTATGTCAACGCGCCGGTCGAGAAGTTCGCCGCCTCCTACCGCGACGTCAAGAAGCTCAAAGAGAACAAAGTCTACCTGGACGTGCAGGAGTTCGGCATCGGCGGCGCTCCCCCCAAAATCTCGGATTTCGAACGCCTTTCGCTGGACCGTAAGGACATCGACGAGCTTAAAGGCTGCAAGCCCGGCGATTGCGAGTTGCAGGTCTTTGACGACCTGCCGGAGTTGCAGAAACGGATCGATTGGAATTCCAAAGACAAGTACGTTTTGGCCAACCAGATCCTGCGTCAACGGGTCACCG
>DATJFH010000007.1:0-15756 GCA_035495815.1 Bryobacteraceae bacterium | reverse complement strand
GCCTTGATCACCGAGACGCCCCAGAACGCGATCAGCAAACCCAGCGCCGCGCCCGCCGCCGATACCAGGACGCTTTCCGTCAGCAGGTACCGCACGATGCTCCAGCGGCTGGCGCCCAGCGCAGTCCGCACGGCCACCTCGCGCATCCGCCCCGTGGCTCGCGCGAACTGCAGGTTGGCCACGTTCGCGCAGGCGATCAGCAGCAGGAAGCCCACCGCTCCCAGCAGCATCGTCGTGTACTGCCGCGTCAGGTCGCCGATCATGAACTCGTGCAGCGGGATCAGCCGCGTGGTCCAGTTCCGGTTGGTGGCCGGATACTGCTGCTGCAGCCGCCCGGCGATGCCTTTCATCTCCACGTCCGCCTGCGCTGCCGTAACGCCCGGCTTCAATCGCGCAACCGGAAACAGCATGTGGTTCTGCCGCTCGTTCCGCTGTTGCGGAGACCAGGCCAGCGGCGACCACAACTCGGCGGTGATCGGAAACGAGAAATCTTTCGGCATCACCCCGATCACCTTGAAAGCCCGGCCGTCGAGCTCCACCATGCCGCCGACGATTCCGGAATCTTTCGCGAACCGGCGCTCCCACAACCCGTAGCCGAGCACCGCCACGTCCTCGCGCCCGGGTTGATCTTCCTCCCGCGCGAACGTCCTGCCGACCGCCGCCTGTACCCCGACCAGATCGAAGAAATCGGCCGGTACCAGAACGTTTTGCACCCGTTCCGGATCGCCGCCCGCGCTGGTCAGGTTCGCCCCGCCCCAGCGGTAGAATGTCATGCCCTCGAAGACGGTGTTCTGGGTCTTCCAATCCAGGTAGTTCGCCGGCGTCACTGTGTTCCAGTCGCCGCGCTGCTGACCGCGCAGTTCGAACACCATCGTCAGCCGGTCTACATCCGGCAGCGAAAGAGGCTTCCACAGCAGAGCGTCGGTGACACTGAAAATCGCTGTATTCGCCCCGATCCCCAGCGCCAGAGTGACGGCGGCGGCCGCCGTGAAGCCCGGGCTTTTCCCAAGCATGCGGAAGGCGTAGCGCACATCCTGCGGCAAGGCTGACACCGGAAGATCCTCCGTAAACCTCTAGAACGGCCGGCGGACGCTAGATGTTCCCCGAATTCAGAACGATCACGGCCTGCGCTTCGGCGGCGCGGCCTTCTCCCACCGGTCCGGCCCCCTCGGCGGTCTTGAACTTCACCGAAACACGATCCACTTCAAGCCCCAGCGTCACCGCCAGCCGTTCCCGTATCGCCTGACGGTAGTCCTTCAGCTTGGGCCGCTCCAGGATCACCGTCGAATCCACGTTCACGATCCGGTAGCCCTTGCCCCGGGCTAAATCCATCGCATGACGCAAAAATTGCAGGCTGTCCGCCCCTTTCCAGCGTGGATCGGTATCCGGGAAATGCATCCCGATATCGCCCAGCGCGGCCGCGCCGAGCAGCGCATCGGTGATCGCGTGCGCCAGCACGTCCGCGTCCGAGTGGCCGGCCAGGCCGAACTCGCAAGGTATCGCCACCCCGCCCAGAATCAACGGCCGGCCGGGCTCGATGCGATGAATGTCCCAGCCCTGCCCCGCGCGAATCTCACCCAAGGCTCGCTTCTTCCTTCGCGAACAGGCGGGCCAGCTCCATATCGCCGGGCCTGGTGATTTTGATGTTCCGGTCGCTGCCCAGGATGACGCTCACCTCGGTCTCGTCCAGCCGCTCCACCAGGCTGGCTTCGTCCGTTCCGGTGAATCCGTCGGCGCGGGCCGCTTGAAACGCCTTGCGCAGCAGGTCGTAGCGGAACACCTGCGGCGTCTGCGCCAGTACCAGGCGTTCCCGCTGCAGCGTGCCGCGGATCTTCGCCCGGTTCGCCTGCACCCGGCCCACCTGCTTGACCGTATCCACCGGAACGATCCCCACGATCGCCGCCCCCGACTCGGCCGCTTCGTCGAGCACCTTTTCGATGGTCGGCAGGTCGATGAACGGCCGCACCGCGTCATGTACCGCCACCAGATCCGTCTTCGGATCCACGGTCGCCAAAGCGTTCTCCACCGACTGCTGCCGGCTGTCGCCGCCCTCCACCACCCGGACCGGCTTGCCCAGCTTTTCCTGGGACATCAGTTCCCGCACCCAGGTCACGTCCTCGGCCCGCACCGCCAGCGTCATTTCGGTCACACGGTCGCACCTGGCGAACTTGCGCAGCGTGTGCAGAAAAATGGGCGCCCCGTCGAGCAGCATGAATTGCTTGCGGCTGACGCCTGCTTTTTCGGGCGCAGACCGCCCCATGCGGGTTCCCAGCCCCGCCGCCGGGAGTATGACGGCTACATTCATATTTCTTATGATTCCACGGCCGCCTGTTCGGTTCTCCGCACCGGACGCTCATGCGTCGCGTGCGTGCGATCGTCGAACTTGCCGAAGATCATCTTCCCAGCCGTGGTCTGCAGGACGCTGGTGACGGCGATGTCGATGGTCTTGGAGATCATCTTCTTCGCGTTGTCCACCACCACCATGGTGCCGTCGTCGAGATAAGCCACGCCCTGGTTGAATTCCTTGCCTTCCTTCAGAATGAACACCCGCATGATCTCGCCCGGCAGCACGATCGGCTTCATCGCATTGGCCAGCTCGTTGATGTTCAGCACCATCACTCCATGGAGCTGCGCCACTTTGTGGAGATTGAAATCGTTGGTGACAATCTTGCAGTCGTAAACCTTGGCCAGCTCGATCAGCTTCATGTCCACTTCCCGCACCTGCGGAAAATCGTCCTCCACGATCTGGATGTTGAGGTGGACCATTTTCTGGATGCGCTGCAGCACGTCCAGCCCGCGCCGGCCGCGGTTCCGCTTCATCGAATCCGAGGAATCGGCCACCAGCTGGAGCTCCCGCAGCACGAACTGCGGTATCACCAGCACGCCGTCGAGGAAGCCAGTGTCGGCGATATCGGCAATGCGCCCGTCGATGATGACGCTGGTGTCCAGGATCTTGAACGCTTTCTTCGGCCCCTTCTCGCCGCCGAAAACGCCTCCCAGGGCCGACAGGTTCAGCAGGTCCCCTTTACTCGCCCCCACCACCAGCCCCACATAGGTCATCCACAACAGGATGCAAATCTGAATGAAATGGATGGTCGTAGACCCGTCGGGCGCGGCGTGGCCGATCACCAGCGACATCAGAAAGGCGCCGAAAATGCCCAGCACCGACCCAACCGCGCCGCCGATCAGCCTCTTCAGGCTGACCTGCTTCACGCGGTTTTCAAAAACGATGATCGCGCCACCGAAAACGAGACCGCCCACCGCCGCCCATATCCCGTCCGCCTGGAAAGGGCGCAGGAAATAAGCGCAGGTGGCTAAAACGGCAATAAAAACGATTCGAACGACGACGAGCTCGATCAAGAGGAACCTCCCCGGTACGCCGAACCACCGAAATGCCCGATCGAACGTATGAATCCGAAAAACAATTCCCCCGATTGCGGGCTATATGGCTGCGAAGATTATACCATTTGAACGGGTAAAACCTCGGGGTCTGCCGCGCCCTTGCCTGCCCCGCCCCCGGGGACCGCCGGCGACGCTCGATCAGCCCTCGATTCAGCGCCGAACGTGCGTCCGCCACATCGCCAAAAAATGGTGGAATGCCCGGGCTTCTCTCTTCCCGAACAGCATCCGGATGATCTCCACCGCGGACCAGACCAGGTAGGCGACCGTCACGTACCAGTGAATGTGCGCCGCCGCCGTAGCCACCAGTCCCGGCCCCGGCTTGACCGGCGATAACGCGAACTGCGCCGCCCACAGGAAGAACAGGGCCCCCGCTTCCCACCAGGCCAGCCGCATGTTGACCAGAAACAGGGCGCCGATCAGCGACTGCCCCAGAGTCATCAGGATCTCCAGCTTCTGCTGCTCGTCGAAGACGATCGCCGTCGGCGCGCCCACGCTCATCGAATACACGATCGGCAGCATCGCCGCCAGCAGCGTCCACTGGTTGACATTGCTCGACACCATGTTCATCAGCGCCATCGAGGCGCGGTCGATCTTGCGCGCCCAGTAGAATGCGGATACCTTTTCCGGGAACTCGGAGACGAACGGCGCCATCCACTGGACAAAGACGAAGCTGGGCACGCCCAGCGCGGCCGAGACCGATAGAAGGCTGCCCAGAAAAGGCTCGGCCGTGAAATAGATCAGCGCGCCGCCGCCCAGGAACAGCCCGCCGATAGCCGCAATCCGCGCCGGCTTCGATGCCGTCACGATGGCGCGCGGGATGCTCTCCAGATCTTCGATCCCCTCCGCTTCCTCGACCGGCATCCGGCTCAGGATCAGAAGATACCCGACGTAAATCAGAATCAGCGCCACCGCGTCAACGATCGAAAGCGAGCCTTTCCACCAGATCACGGCGGCGTACGCCAGACAAACCAGCAGCCCGACCACCTCTACGCAGTGCTCTTTCTCGAGTTGGATGGCGCGCAGCGGCTTCGATTCCCGCCGGCGGTAGAAAAAAGCGGCGGTGGCGTAGATCATCGGCCAGCCCAGTCCGGTGAGCAGACGCAGCGCCCCCGTCAGATTGGCCAGCAGCAGCGGCGTCTGCTGCTTCCAGGCCAGCACCGCCTCCACGGCAAACTCCGGCAGCGTCTGAAGCCATGCCAGGATCGCCAGAGCGAAACCCTGCGCGATAAAGAATTGCGCCGATTCCGCCGCCCAGGCGATCAGCATGGCCGCCGCCAGAATCGCCGGAGCCGTCCACAAAACCGACCACGGCCCCACCTCCTCGATGGGAAGCGCCGCCAGCAGCAGGAGCGCGGACACCGGGACCCCGACCTGCGGTTTAGCGGAAGGTGATTTCATGTTCTTTCGAAATGGACGAATGTTTCTGGAACTCAGCGCGCGCCTCCGGGAAGTCCAAACGGTAATGCGCGCCCCGGCTCTCTTCCCGGGCCAGCGCGCAGCGGGCGATCAGCAGCGCCACCTGCTGAAGGTTGCGCAGCTCGTACAGGGCCAGGCCCGGATTGGCCGGCGGCGCCGCGGACCGCCGGTCCAGCGCCCGGCACGCGGCCGTCAAAGTTTCGCCCGACCGGACGATGCCGCACAGATCCCAGGCCAGCGCGCGAACCTGCTCCTCGGTGGCGCAGGGGATCTCGACGCCCGGTCCCTGCGCCGGCCCAGCCATCGCGCCCCCTTCCTCGCGCATCGCCGCTCCCGCTCGCGCGCCGAAAACCAGCCCTTCGAGCAGCGAATTGCTGGCCAGCCGGTTCGCTCCGTGGACGCCCGTGCAGGCCACCTCGCCCGCCGCATAGAGCCCGCCGATGCTGGTCCGGCCGTCGCAATCGGAACCGACGCCCCCCATGGCGTAGTGCGCCGCCGGATGCACCGGCGCCGGCTGCGTCGAAATGTCCACGCCGTACCGCAGGCAGGTTTCGTAAACGCGCGGAAAGCGCCGGCGGATAAATTCGGGACCGCGATGCGTGAGGTCCAGGAACACGTGCGGCGATCCGGTGCGCCGCATCTCCTCGACAATGGCCCTCGATACCACGTCCCTCGGCGCCAGTTCGTCCGTAAAGCGCTCGCCCGCGCCGTTGCGCAGCAAGCCCCCTTCCCCGCGCAGCGCTTCCGAGAGCAGGAACCGGGGCGCGCCCTCCATGGTCAGCGCGGTCGGATGAAACTGTACGAATTCGATGTCGCGGATTTCCGCCCCCGCCCGGTACGCCATGGCGACGCCGTCGCCGGTGGCCACGTCCGGATTCGTCGTCTCTTTGTACACCCGGCCGAGACCGCCGGTCGCCAGCAGCACCGCCCGCGCGCGCACTTCGTCCAGCTCGCCGCCCGCCGCGTCCAAAACTCGCGCTCCGCACGCTCGCCCGTCGTCCATCAGCAGATCGACAGTGGCACGAAAGCTGCGGAACGTGATCGCGGGAATGGACGCCGCCTTCCGGTACAGCGTGCGCGCGATCTCCCGGCCCGTGGAATCGCCCTGCGCGTGAAGAATCCGGCTGCGGCTGTGGGCGGCCTCCCGCGTGAATGCGAGCCGCATCCCGTCACGGTCGAAGCCGGCTCCCCACTCGATGAGCTGCTCGATCGCCGCCGGCCCTTCCTCCACCAGCGTGTGCACGGCTTCCGGATCGCACAATCCCGCGCCCGCCGCTATCGTGTCCTGCTCGTGCAGGCGGACCTCGTCGTCATCGCTCAGGGCGACCGCAATCCCGCCTTGCGCATACTCCGAAGAGGATTCGCGCAGGCTGTCCTTCGCTACCACCAAAACTTTGCCTGCCTGGGATAATTCGATCGCGCCGCGTATACCCGCCACGCCCGCGCCGATTACGAGAAAGTCGGTCTCCAAACACCGATTCTAACAGGCGGGCGCGCTCGCGCGTACCGCCTTACTTACTTGTTCACCGACTTGTAGGCGCGGACGAACTTCTCCATCAGGTCGGTGACGATCTCCCTCGTCGTCCGCTCCACATCCTGCGCGGGAACATTCGCCATGTTCGCCAGCGACCAGGTCGAAGCATACGTACGAATGGCCGGGTCCCGCGCCAGCGTGGCCGCCTGCAGGAACTCCAGCTTGAAATCGGCCGCGTAGAGCCCGATCGGCTTGCTGTTCCTGCCCATGGCCGGTAGCAGCCGCACGTTCAGATACAGGCATGCGGTCGCTTCTTTGTCGACCGGAATCTTGGCCATGTTCAGCTTGTCGCGTACGTCGGACAGCAACTGCTCCTGGCTCAAGCTCACCGCGCCTTGGCTCTGATCGGAGACTTCCACTACTGTACAGACCGCTTTCAGACCCTTGAGGCTGGCGCGATCCGTCTTGTCGTCGGAGGCGAAGGCCAGCGCTAACGGGCACAGAACGAGCAGGGTCGCTCGAATCATGGGCATATCCTCGCAAATCAAAGGACGCCGGAATCCGAAATCCGGTTGCGGCTCCTCCCTACCAGTCTACTGGACTCGCGCGTCGAAAACTCCGGTCTCGATCCTTCCGGAGCGCTTGATTTGCACGTAGATCCGATAGTCGCCGGCTTGCGGCAGGCCGTACGGAAAGGAGACAGCCGACGGCGTCGCCATGGCGTGGCCCGCGTGCGGATCGGCCCCCGCCGCGGCCGTCAGCGACAACGCCGCCATGGGGACCGATCCGGACGGATGCACGTGCGCGAACACCGTACCATCCGTCTTGACGAACGCGGCATGCCCCGCCATTCCCATGTACGGCTCCAGGTCCGCCGCCGGACGCCCGCTTTCGTCTTCCACGCGAAAACGGAACGCGGCCACCTGCTTCACTCGCAGTGGCTCCGCGCCGCGCTCCCAGATCATGCGCCCTCCGCCCGGGAGCGGCGCCGCGGTGCGCCCGGGATCGAACTGCGCCAGCGCCGGACCGGCTCCCGCGGAATCGTCTCCCGTTAACGGCCGCCCCTCGAGCGCCGGCAGGTCGATCTGCGCCTGCAGCGTCTCGGGTATGCCGGACCCGTGCACGATGTCGGCGAACAGCTGGTACCGGCCCGCCGGCATCTCCGGCAGGTCCTGCGTGAATACACCGGTTTCGACCTGCTCCGGGTGCAGGTGCCAGACCCTTTCCATCTCCGGCAGCCGGAGCACGTACATGTGCATCAGGTGGCCGTGGTCCGGAAGCAGATCGTCCATGCGCCGCCGCAGCCATCCGGGATCCTTCATCCGCAGCATCAGACGGCCGCCCGGCTGGAGCGACGCCGCAAGCTCCAGCGGCTTGTAGATGATCCGCGAATAATTACCCGCTTCCGCGCCCCACCACTGGTTCCCCAGATAAAGCGCCGCGCCGACCAGCACGGCCGTCACCGCCATCACCACGCGCGCCCGCCGCACCCGGGAAGGCGGCGCTTCGAGCCCCGGATCGAGCTGCCCTTCGCGCACGCCCGCGCCCACGATGCTCACGATCCCCACCGCCAGGATCAGCGTCAGGGTCAGCAGCAGCGCGCCGATGCCGGTCTGCATGGTCTGGGTCCGCGTTGGCAGCGCCGGAACGGGAACGGACAGCTCGCCCGTCCCCTGCTCGCCCTCGGCTCGAATCCGCACCTGCCATGCGCCGACCGACATCAGCCACAGAGAGCCCGTGTAGAACTGCGGATCCTCTTTCGAGCGCTGCGCCACGTCCGGCGTGGGCGCAAACTTCGCTCCGTCGCCGGTGAGCGGCAGCGGCACGATCCGTATTTCGCGCACCCCCGGCGACGCGCTGCGGATCTCGATCTCGGCGACCCCCGGCACGATCACCGGAGGCCGTATCGTCACCAGCAGACGGAACGGTCCGGCCGCTCCCTCGTAAAATACGTCCGGACTGCCGACGTGGGCGCCGAGCAGAGCGGCGAACAGCAGCAGCACCGATAACAGGCGCATCATCGTCGGATCCTGCGCATCCAGTCTCCCCACGCCAGCCCGATGCGCGTCGTCACGATCGCGCAGGCGGCGGCCAGCGCCATCTCCATCCCGAATTCACCCGGCGACCGCTCCGTTGGAAGAAACAGGTGGCGGATGTAATAAGAGGAGGGCCGCAGGTTGTAGTCGAAGTAGATCGCGCCGAAGAAGCGGTTCCGCGCCGCCGGCGACATCAGGAAATCGGCGAAGGGCCACTGCACGGCCGTGAACACCGCCAGAAAAACGACGCCGCCCGCCAGCGCCTGCAGCCACCTGTTCCAATGCGCGGTGTGCGGCCGGAGCAGATCGAGCGCCAGCGCGGGAACGATCAGCAGCAGCGGAAACTCGGCCGGAATCAGCGTCGTAACGCGCCGGTACACAGGCCCAAGCTTGGTTTCGGCCGGAGCGAGCGGCAGGATCCACAGCATCGCCAGCACGAAAGCGCTGTAGAACGCCATCACGGTAACCGCCGGCCAGCGCTTCTCCGAGGCTCTCGACGCGCCCGCAAGCACGATCGGGACCACCATCGAGATCACCCGGTAGAATCGTCCGCCGTGCATGTAGATGCGGATGTTGTACTCGAACACCAGGATCAGCAGGCATACCAGCACCATCGCGGCGATGTATAAAAACATCCAGTTCAGCCGCTCCCGCAGGGCCCCGGTTGCGCGATTCATGGCGCCCACAATCAGGATCAGCGCGCCGAGATCAATGGCGATGATTCCGATTATCAGCACCACGTGCGGCGGACTCAGCACCTTCACGTCCAGACCGTAGGCGTTGTGCCACCAGTCGTCGAAGGGGGCGGAAGTGAGCATCGCAAAGCCGCCCCAGGCGCAGATGAACGCGCCCAGCGGTCCGCGAAATCCCCAGATCTTCACCGCCCCTTCGCGCGCCGCCGACGCCGGTCGCGACCAGGTCGTGGAGAGAATCAGGTAACCGCAGGACCCGCCCGCCAGCAGCGCGCCGAAGTAAATCGCCATGTGGGCCGGCGTCCAGAACGTGTCCCGGCCGATGGAACGATGCCAGGCGATGTCCCAGTGAGTACCCGCCATGGTGGAAGTGACCGCCAGCAGGGCGCACCACAGGCGCCACGGAACCGAGGATGCGGCCTTCGCCGGCGAGTCTATCGAAGTAACTTGTTGGACGCCCAGAAAACCATTATCGCTCCACTCCTCCCGAGGTGAGCTCCTTCCGAATTCACAACTCCGCTGCGGGTCCATCTCCCGGTCCTGCAAACATTTCAACGATTCGCCGAGTACAATACTTATATAGGTTTAGCGTTCCAGACTGAATCCGTGTCGCGCCTGCGCACGGATATCCTGGCTGCCTGGCTCGGACGCGGTAAAGCGGGCCCAGCCGTCAACCAACACATCCCCGCGCTCACCGGACTGCGCTTCGTGCTGGCGCTCTGGGTAATCCTCCATCATCTGACCGGTAAGCGTATGATGCTGGACGCCTGGGCGCAGTCGCTCCCGGCCGGGGTTCACGCCATTCTCCGCGGCGGTTATCTGGCCGTCGGAGCTTTCTTCGTATTGTCCGGCTTCGTGCTGGCGCTGAGCTACGGAAGCACGTCCTGGAACAGCGCCAGCCTGATGCGCTACGGCGTGGGTCGCTTTGCGCGCCTCTATCCCACCTACCTTCTAACGCTCGTCGTTATCGCTCCCTTCGCCGGCGACTACCTGTTCCAGACCGGCGCCGGCAGCCCCCTCTTCTCCCAGAAAGCCACGCAGCTCACCATCTACGGCTTTGCGCTGCAGGGCTGGTCGAAACCGGTCGTGCACTGGAATACTCCCGCCTGGTCGCTTTCCTGCGAGCTGTTCTTCTACGTCTGTTTTCCCCTGATCGCGCTCTGCCTTCCAAAGAGCAGCCGGTTCAAGGCGCTGGCCGCCGCCGGCGCCTCGCTGCTGCTGCCCCACCTGATGAAGCCCCTCGGCGTGCCCCCGGAATGGAAGCCGCTTTATCACCTGGCCGATTTTCTGCTCGGAATCGGAGCCGCCGGCGCCTATGAGATGCTGAGGGAACTGAAGCCGCGCTCCTGGCGGAACGGATTCTGGCTTTACGCGCCGGCATTCGCCGCCGGAGCGTTCATGATCGTCTATCCGCAGATAGGCGGGTCTTCCATGAATCTGAACCGGGCGCTGCGGCCCGTCCATGCCTTGCTCATCGTAGGACTCGCCCTAGGCGGTGGACTTCCCGCCCGGATGCTCTCCACCCGATTTGCCACTTACCTCGGCAAAGCCAGCTACTGCATGTATATCCTGCATATTCCGCTGCTGTGGTGGTACAAGCGCACCTGGCTGCACGAATCCGGCTATCTCAGTCAGGGGGTATCGGCGCTGGTGTACCTGGTTGGCGTGGTGGCCATTTCCGCGCTGGTCAGCAGGATAGTCGAGGAGCCGGCGAATCGCCGCATCCGGGAGTGGTTCCGAACCCAGTTCACCTGGCTTCATTCAACACAATTCATCACGAAAATGGCCGCCGGCGAACCCGGATAATTTCGCGGCGGACCTTTCATTCGCGTCCGGTTCGATTCATCACGCCCGGTTCGATTTTTTTCGTTCCCTTTTTCCAATTGTTTAGCGCGATCCCGACCCTTCAGCCCCGCCCTCCGATTCTAGGATGAAGGCAGGAGTAGCTACCTTGAGCAATATCACGTTATTCAACACAAACCAGCTCGCGACCTGGGATCAGGCTCGCGATTGCGCCAACCGGCTCAGCGCCGGACCCATCGTCGTCGGCGGCGGCGTCAAACCGGAAACCGGCTCCTCCGCGACCAGCGGAATCTACCGGCCGGACTGGCAGGCAGGCCCGGGCGGATTCGCCGAGCCTAATTTCACCGACCCCAAAACGGGTGAGAAGTACTTTTTCCTGCACTTCCGGTTTCGAAACGGAGCCGAGGGTATGAACGTCGGCCTCATCCTCGACAAGTTCCGGCGCTTCCCCAACTCGCCGGCTTACGTTCTCGGCGCGCTTGTGTCAGAAGCCGATTCGATGGCTCATTGAGGCCGGAATCTCGTACTTCTGCAGGATCTCGTCCCAGAGCCCCTGCGCCTTCAGAATCATCTCGATGGCTTCACGGACCGCCCCCGAGCCACCCGGGGCGCGCGTGACATAATGAGCTTCCTGTTTCACCTCGAAACGCGCGTTCGCCGTGGCGATGGCCAGGCCGACCCGGTGCATCACCACCACGTCGGTCAGGTCATCGCCAATGTAGGCCACCTGCTCTTTCGACAGCCCCGCGTCCGCCAGTATCTCCTCCAGAATCGGAATCTTCTCGATATGCCCCTGGTAGACGTAGGTGAACTTGCACTGCTTCGCCCGTTCCACCGCCGCCGGCGACACGCGCCCGCTGATCAGCCCGGTCTTGATCCCTTTCCAGTTCAGCCACTGCAACGCAATCCCGTCCTGAGAATCGAACGCCTTGGTCTCCACCATGTTCCCGGCGGCGTCCGGCACATTGATCAGCCGGCCGTCGGTGAGCACGCCGTCCACGTCCATTAACAGCAGCTTCACGGGTACAGCCAGTTCTTGAGCGTTGGGCAAAAGACTCCTCGCTTTTCGGAAATGATCTGGAATGCTCGCTCACCACTCGTCTAGAATCGAAGTGGTGTTTGAGCCGGTTTTGAAAACCATCCTTCGTTATAACATGTTCAAGCCGGGTGATCGGGTTGGCGTGGCCGTCTCCGGCGGGGCTGATTCGGTGTACCTGTTGCACGCGCTTGCCGCGCTCGCGCCGCGCTGGGACCTCTCCCTGTGCGTCCTCCACCTCGACCACCGCCTGCGCGGCGAGGAATCCCGCGACGACGCCCGTTTCGTCGCCGGCCTGGCCTGCCGCCTGGGCTTGCCCGCCCACCTTGCGGAGCGCGATGTCGGCCGCCTCCACTCCGCTGCCGGCGGCAATTTGGAACAAACCGCCCGGATCGCGCGTCGGACTTATTACCAGAAGATTCTCGAGCGGGAGAACCTGGACCGGATCGCTACAGGCCATACGCGCTCGGATCAAGCGGAAACCGTACTATTCCGGTTTCTGCGCGGCTCCGGGACGGCCGGCCTGGCGGCGATCCGGCCGGTCACTTCAAATGGCTTTGTTCGTCCGCTAATTGATATGGAACGGAGCGCCATCGAACTCTGGCTGCGGGAGCACGGCGTTCCCTGGCGGGAGGACTCGAGCAACCTGAGCGCTGATTTCGCCCGCAACCGTATCCGTCACGCTTTGCTGCCCCAACTCATTCGCGACTGGAACCCCGCCCTGGTGGAAAACCTGGCTCATACGGCCCGCTGGGCGCAGGATGAAGAGTCGTATTGGATGACCGAGATCGGCCGCCTCGCCCCCGGTCCGCTGCTCGATGTCACGCAGATTCGCGCGCTGCCCCCCGCCGTCGGCCGGCGCCTGATCCGTAGCGCCATCGGGCAGGCCAAGGGGGACTTGCTCGGAATCGGGTTCGATCACGTGGAACGGATTCTGGAAATGGCTGCCGCCCCGGAGGGCCGCGGCCACCTGCATCTCCCCGGGCTGGACGTCCTGCGCTCGTTCGGCTGGATCCGGCTCGCCGCACCTGAATCTCGAACCGTGGAACGTGCTTTTTGCCTTCCCGTCTCCATCCCCGGCAGATTCGATATCCCCCATCAGGACCGGGTCTTGAGCCTGGACCTGATCGCAGCCGAGGCTTATGATGGCGCCGTTCCCGGTCTCGATCGGGACCGGCTGAGCGACGGCCTCGAATTGCGCAATTGGAGACCCGGCGACCGGTACAGGCCCCTCGGCCGCGCCCGGCCGGAAAAGGTCAAGTTCCTGTTTCAGGAGGCGCGCATCCCTCTGTGGGACAGGCGCAATTGGCCTGTCCTTTCATCAAACAACCACATCGTGTGGGCACGGCGCTTCGGCCCGGCCCTGGAATACGCAGCCACGCCGTCCAGCCGTTCCATCGTCCAGGTCCGGGAAGAGCCGCGAGAGGAGTCAATCCGTGAGGCTCGATAAGAAAATCGCGCTGCGCTCCGGTCCTGCACGCCGGACCTCCCGCCGGAGACCAATGTTGCAAACCGGCTTGCGAGCCGCGGGCAGCCTCTTTAGTGTTTTGCGCGGCAAGAAGTTATTGAATCCTCGGACCCGTGGATTTGCGTCTATAATAGTAAGCATGCGGAGTCTGGCGGACTCACTCTGTTGCGCAGCTTCAAACCTGCCGATGGAAAATCGCGGTGGGGAAGTGCGGGCGTGACAACTACGTCCCGTTGGTTTTCGCGCGGCTGTAACTTGCTGCGGAATAAGGTTCGGAGCATCGCGCGCAAGCGCAGACCATGGGACGGAGGTTCCAGGTGAATTCAAACATTAAAACTGGCATATTTTGGGTTATTTTAGCGTGTGTACTGGTGTTGCTGTGGCAGGTTGTCAAAGCCGCCAAGACCCGCCCCGAGAGAAACATCACCTTCACCGAGTTCATCAGTGACGTGGAAGCGGGCAAGATCAAAAAGGTCTCCATCAGCAGCGGTATGGACGTGAAGGGCACTTACAAGGACAACAGCGCCGACCTTCACACTCTCATCCCCGCCAACTACCCTGAAATCTATAAGTTGCTCCAGGAGAAGGGCGTCGATATCGACATCAAGGAAGCGGGCGGAGCCGGTTGGGTGTCGGTCCTGATCAACGCCTCCCCGTTCATCCTCCTGCTGGCTTTCTGGATCTTCATGATGCGGCAGATGCAGAGCGGCGGCAACAAGGCGCTCAGCTTCGGGAAGAGCCGCGCCCGGCTGCACTCCACGCAGCAGAAGAAGGTCACCTTCAAGGACGTCGCCGGAGTGGAGGAGGCCAAGGAGGAGCTTCAGGAAATCATCGAGTTCCTGCGCGAACCGGCCAAGTTCCAGAAGCTCGGCGGACGTATTCCCAAGGGTGTTCTGCTGATCGGTTCCCCCGGAACGGGTAAGACGCTGCTCGCCCGCGCCATCGCCGGAGAAGCCAGCGTGCCGTTCTTCTCGATCTCCGGATCGGATTTCGTCGAAATGTTCGTTGGCGTCGGCGCGAGCCGCGTGCGCGACCTGTTCGAGCAGGGTAAGAAGAACGCGCCCTGCATTATCTTCATCGATGAAATCGACGCCGTCGGCCGCCATCGCGGCGCCGGCCTCGGCGGCGGGCACGACGAGCGCGAGCAGACCCTCAACCAGTTGCTGGTCGAGATGGACGGCTTCGAATCGAACGAGGGCGTCATCCTGGTGGCCGCCACCAACCGTCCCGACGTGCTCGATCCGGCCCTGCTGCGGCCCGGCCGCTTCGACCGGCGCGTGGTCGTCGGACGGCCCGACGTATTGGGCCGTGAAGCCATTCTCAAGGTTCACACCAAGAAGATCCCCCTCGGCGACGACGTCGACCTGTCCGTACTCGCGCGCGGCACACCCGGCCTGGCCGGAGCCGATCTGGCGAACCTGGTCAATGAGGCCGCGCTCAACGCCGCGCGTCAGAATCGCAAAGTCGTCATGCAGATCGATTTCGAGCTGGCCAAGGACAAAGTCCTGATGGGCGCCGAGCGGAAATCGATGGTGATGAGCAACGAGGAAAAGAAGAATACCGCGTATCACGAAGCCGGTCACGCGCTGGTGGCGGCGCTCATGCCCCACGCCGACCCGGTACATAAGGTCACCATCATCCCCCGCGGCATGGCGCTGGGCGTGACCATGCAGCTCCCCATCGACGACAAGCACTCCTATAACAAGGAGTATCTGGAAACGCAGCTCGCCATCCTGATGGCGGGCCGCATCGCCGAAGAGCTGTTCATGCACCACATCACCACCGGCGCCGGAAACGACATCGAGCGCGCCACCGACCTGGCCCGGAAGATGGTCTGCGAGTGGGGAATGAGTGAACTGGGGCCGATCAGCCTCGGCCAGAAGGAAGAGCAGATCTTCCTCGGCCGCGAGATCGCCCAGCATCGCGACTACAGCGAATCCACCGCGATCCGCATCGACGAGCAGGTCAAGCGGCTGGTCGAGAACGGCTACAACCGCTCGAAGAAGATCATCGAGGAGCATCGCGAAGCCCTCATCGCCATGGCCGAGCTGCTGCTCGAGCGCGAAGTGCTGGACGGCGCCGAAGTGCTCCAGATCGTTCAGGGCAAGACGCTGCCGGCCTACATCGCCAAGAACAAGCCCAACAAGCCCGATGACGGTCAGACGCAGCAGGTTCTGCGCCCGGCCGAGGGCGGCGGCCGCCGGCTGCCCGGCCTGAACGAGGGAGAGCGTCCGCAACCGGCGTGATCCCTGCTTTTCCGGTCTACCTGTTTGACCTTGACGGCACTCTGCTGGACTCGGCGCACGATATCTGCGGCGCCGTCCGGCAGGTGCTGTTGAACACCGGTGAAAGCCCCGAGGTCACCTTCGAGTTCCTCCGGAGCTATATCGGACGCCATCTCCTCGACCTGTTCGGCGACCTTTACCCAC
>DATJFH010000006.1:0-3147 GCA_035495815.1 Bryobacteraceae bacterium | reverse complement strand
ATCCGGCTGGTGGTGAACGGGACGTCGGGGCACGGATCAGTTCCGCGCAACGATAATGCACTGGTGCATTTGTCCGCGGCGGTGGCCAAGATCGGCGCCTGGGAAACTCCGCTGCGCATGAACGACACGACCCGAGCCTATTTCGAGCGGCTGGCTCTGATCAGCACGCCGGAAATGGCCGCCCGCTATGCCGGGATCACCGATTCCGGCCGCACCACGGCGATCCAGCGCTATCTCGCCCAGAACGAGCCGACGCACTATTCCATGCTGCGGACGTCGGTGGTTCCAACCATCCTTTCCGCCGGATTCCGCTCGAACGTAATCCCGTCCCAGGCGGAAGCCACCATCGACGTCCGCATGGCTCCGGGCGAGGACCAGAAAGCCTTCTTCGATCAAATGCAGCGCGTGATCGGCGATGCGGCGGTGAAGATCGAGCGTTTGACGGACAGCGATCGGCCTCCGACGCCTCCCTCGCGCCTGGATACGGAAATGTTCCGCGCGCTGGAGACCGTGAGCAAGCGGATGTATCCCGGTTCGGTGACGCTGCCGACCATGCTCACCGGCGCGACAGACATGGCCTATCTGCGAGCCAAGGGAATCCAGAGCTACGGCATCGGGCCGGCTTCGAGCGATGCGGACCGCACCAACTTCGGCGCGCACAGCGACGTCGAGCGGCTGCTGGAATCGTCGCTCTACAGCTTCGTCCGCTTTACCTGGGAAGCAGTCACGGAAGTGGCCGGTTCCGCCCGCTAGCGGAACTTTAGTCCTATAAGTAACACGGCCCAAAACAGGACTACAGGCTACCGTTATTCTATTGCTTTTCTCCCGTCCAGGCTGTAGTTTTGACCATAAGCGTTTCTGTCGGAGGAAACCCGCTTGGCCAAACTACTGCGCAACATCTCTCTTTTGCTCCTGCTCGCTTTCTTAGTTCCAGTGCTGTTTCTGGCGCAGGGGCCAGTCTTTACTACCGGACAATGGGTCACGGACCGCACGCTGCACGACGCGCGCGTGGGCGCCTGCACGGTAACGCTCGCCGATGGCCGGATGCTGGCCACAGGCGGCCAAGGCAGTGCGGGCGCGCTGACTTCGGCCGAATACTTGAGCGTAGCCGGCGATCTGTCAACGGTTGCGCTGATGAACGTCGCCCACAGCGAGCATGTTTGCGCCGCCCTGCCCGATGGGAGCGTGCTGGTGGCCGGTGGGCGTGTCAGCGGCAGTGCCGCCACCAACGCGGCTGAAATCTACAGCCCCGCGGCCAACACCTGGACCAATATCACCTCCATGCGCGAAGCGCGCATCGGCGCGGCCGTGACCGTGCTGGCCGATGGACGCGTGCTGATCGCCGGGGGCGAAGCGTCCGGCGTGGCTTCGGCAACACTTGAAATCTACAATCCCGGCAGCCAGAGCTTTGCGCTGGTCAGCGGGGCAATGTCTTCGCCGCGCAAGAATCTGGCCGCCGCCCGGCTTTCGGATGGACGCGTCCTGATCGCCGGCGGCTCCAATGGAGCAGCCGCGCTGGCCACAGCCGAAATATTCGATCCGGCCACCGGCGCCCTCAGTCCTGCTGGAAACATGAGCTCGCCCCGAACGGGACTTTCGGCCACCGCGCTCGACAACGGGAAAGTGCTGGTGGCGGGCGGATCCAACGGCGCACAGGATCTGGCCACCTCGGAGTTATTCGATCCGCAGACCGGCGCGTTTGCGGGAGGCGCTTCCATGGCTTCGCCGCGGCGCGGGCATCAGGCCCTCCTGATTCCCCATAACAATAATGTGCTGGTGGTGGGCGGTACCTCCACCGGGCAACCTTTGGCTTCCACCGAGCAGTTCGCGTGGTGGTCGAACGCCTTCACCTCGCTGGGTTCTGTTTCGGCCGCGCGCAGCCTGATGACCGGAGGCGCGGGACCGACGGGCCTGGTAACCGTGGCGGGCGGCTCTCTCGCCGATGGCACTGCGTCCGCGAGTCAGGACACGATACTGCTGCCGACGGTGCAGACCGACAAGCCGGATTACCAGCCCGGAGACGTGGCGGCCATCGCAGGTGCCGGCTGGAAGGCCGGCGAGACGGTGAATCTGTTGATCACCGAGACTCCGGATCTGGATAACGATAGTCCGATCGCGCTGACGGCGACGGCGGACGGCGCTGGAAATTTCAGCTCGACGCTGCAGATCGACACACCGGACCTGGGCGTAAAGTTTGTCTTGGTGGCGACGGGGCAGACTTCAGGGCTGTCGGCGGAGACGGGGTTTACGGATAGCACCCGCAACTTGAAGCTAACTTTCGCGGGCACGGGCAGCGGTTCCGTGATGATCACTGCGAGCATCGGCACCGTTAACGCACCCGCCTCATGCGGCGGTACCGGCACGGACCAAGCTTCGCAGACCGTTACGAGCACGTGCTCGCCTAATATCACGTTCTCTGACAGCACGGCGACCGTTACATTCAATGAAAGCGCCGCCCTCGGATCGACCTTCGCGGGCTGGAGCGCTCCATTGAATCTAACTTCTTCGACGTGTACTGGTACGATCAACCCGTGCAGTGCGGGGTTCAACGGCAATCCCCAGCTGACAGTCACCTTCAACGCGGCCGCGGCAGTGTCGACCACGACCTCAATCGCCTCGACTCTGAACCCTTCGGTGTATGGCGATTTAGTAACCTTCAATGCCACCGTCACACCCGCCAGCGGTCCCGCGATCGGCTGCGGTACGGTCGCCTTCAAGGATGGCGGGACAACCTTTGCGACGGTAAACGTAGTCAGCGGCGCTGCCAGTACCTCGATTTCAACCCTTTCGGCTATCGCGAGCCCCCACAGCATCACGGCCGTCTACACGCCCGCCGCCAGCGGATGCTCTTTCCTCGGCAGCACTTCCTCCGCGTTAAGCCAGGTGGTGAACAAGAAGGCCGCTTCCGTGACGCCCAACGCGGCATCCAAGACCTATGGCAGTGCGGACCCAGCGTTTACGGGTACGTTGAGCGGATTCCTGGCGGCGGACGCCGTCACCGCTACCTACTCGCGCACGGCGGGTGAGACCGTTGCGGGCTCGCCCTACACCATCTCGGCGGTACTCAGCCCGGCCGGAGCGCTGGGCAACTACACCATCACTTACAACACCGCCAATTTCACCATCAACCCCAAGGCGGCTTCCGTA
>DATJFH010000005.1:0-4684 GCA_035495815.1 Bryobacteraceae bacterium | reverse complement strand
GCGACAGCTTTGGCGGCGGGCTTGGGAGCCGCGGCAGCTTTCTTGGCAGGCTTCTTGGCAGGGGGCGGTTCGGGAGTGGGGATGTTCATCACCGGCGCGGAAACCGGAAGGACGGGCGTGACCACGGTCTCCGTCACCACGATCGTTTCGACTTCATCGTCCTCGTCGTAGTCGCCGATGTCATCATCCATGTTGATGTTGGATTCCTGCTCAAAGTCGTCGTCGTCGTCTTCCATCGAGAACCGGTACTCTAACATTCAGACTGCCTCCTGTTTTGAGCGATCGCGCGCCATTGGACTAAACATGACAAGATTTAGAATATCGCGTTTTATTCAGAAGGCAAGGGAAAATGTCCGAATGCACACTAGGCGCCGGACGTGCGTTTCCCCGCGGTCCGAACCGCTTTGCCAGAGGCGCTCGTGGCGGACTTGGCCGCGGGTTTGCGGGCGCTGGCGGTCTTCTTCGTGGATACCCGAGCAGCCGTTTTCTTGGCGGCTGCTTTAACCGGTATCCGGTCGCCCGGATAGGCTACCGGCACGGCCGCGAACATGCCGGCCTCGGGTAGCAGGTCGTGATTGGCCGAGCTTAACAGGTCGGCCGTCGTCCCGTAGCGCTTGGCGACGTCCGCGAAGGTGTCTCCCGCTTCCACGCGGTGCACCCGCCAGGAGTCCCGCCGGTCAGCGGGAATCACGCGCAGGGCGGCTTCCAGTTGAGGCACCGACCCCTTGGGGAGGCGTAACGTGAATCCGCCCGGGGCCACCGGCTTCAGGAGCGAAGGGTTCAGCTCCTTGATCTCGCTGATGGACCGGTCCAGGGCGGCAGCCACCAGGCCGATGTGCGTGGGCGTCTGCAATTCCAGGCTGTCATAGGCCACGGCCGGCTCGAAGTCCACGTTCTGGAGCCCGTATTCTTCGGCGTTCTTGGACATGATCACCATGGCCAGAATCGCCGGGACGTAATTGGCGGTCTGCAGGGGCAGCGCGTTCCTGCGGCGGAGTTCCCAGAAATCGGCATAGCCGGTCCGCATCACTGCAGCGTCGACGCAGCCGGGGCCGCAGTTGTAAGCCGCCATGGCCAGGTACCAGTCGCCGAAGTGTTCGTACAGGTCGTGCAGGTGGCGGGCGGCCGCGCGGGTGGCCTTTTCCGGATCCATCCGATCGTCGGTGGCGGCAGTCTGATTCAGGCCATACTCCTTGCCCCGGAACCTGGCGAACTGCCAGATGCCCACGCACAGCTTGTTGGACACGGCGCGAGGCTGAAAACCCGATTCTGCCTGGGCCAGGAAGATCAGCTCTGCGGGAATCCCTTCTTCGGCCAGAACCCGCTCGATCATGGTCTTGTAGCGCCCGGAACGCTGCATTCCGCCCAGCAGGATGTGCCGGCCCCTGGTGCTTGAAAAGAAATTAATGAAGCTGACCACCGCGTCGCTCTCTTCGAGCGGAAGCTGGGACACCGTCATGCGTACCTGTTCGCGGACCTTTCCGCGCAGGCTGGGGTCGATAGGGAAGGTCATCTCCAGGATGTCGTCGAGGGGCGCCTTGTCATAGGACACTTGGTCCTCGGGGGCGCTGGCTCCCAACTGGTCCTGGTCGATGCGGTAAATGGCGTCCACCAGCTCTTCCAGGCGGCGCTCCAGGGCGGCATGATCGGGCAGGTTCTCCGGCGCGCTCAAGAGGGCTTCCACGGCGCGATTGAATTCCTGGCGAGCTTCCTCCGGGCGGCCCTCCTGAAGGGCGCGTTTGCCGGCAGCGAAGCGATCATTAGCACGCTGGATCAGGAATTCGGCATCGGTGGGACGGGGAATCGGGGTGGGCTTGACGGGCAGGGCGGGGGACTCGTTCGCGTACAGGCTGAGGCGGGGCGGATCGGCGAAGGCTTCCTGAACCGGCTCCGGCGCCTGCACGCGCTGCGGTGGCAAGAAGAACCGCTGATAGCGCTGCGTCTGGGCGCTTTGGTTGGTGACCGCGCAGCTGGTCAATAGCAGACCCGCTGCAGCCACGACAGCGGCTAGTACAGCGGATGCTAGGCGGGGTACACCCATACCAATATCTCGGCCAAGTTTAACAGAATCATGACAGCGCGCGTCAACTGGGGGCGGTCCCACTGCCAAATGAGGGGTTTAGAGGGCGATCCGGGGGGCGCCGGGAGCAGGCTTGATGACCCTCCCTTGCCTGATCCTAAGGTGTCTGATCCCAAGGCTGCCCAGCCAAAACGCGCCGATGCGCACGAGGTTCCCGACGATCACGAATTCCCGCCAGGACGGAGGAAAGGGGTTCAGTGTTTCAAAAAAAACAAACCACATCCCGGGCAGAACCAAGCACACTGAAACAACAGTGAATGTTAGCGTAATCGCCCACTCGCGGCCGCGCAGCAGCCGGCCCGCTATCCATCCCGTTGCGACATATGCAATGAAGTTAACCAGATAATTGAGACCCTTGTGGCGTAGGTCGTTGAAGATGCTCAGGGCAGGAAGGGGATAGTACCGTAGAAAAGCGTACAAGTCTATCGCAAGGTTCGCCGCGAGAAAGCAGCCAAACGCGATGAGCGTGGTCCGGACCGGCGTTCGCATCAGCTCGCGCCAGGTGAGCGCCGAGGCATTGCGGAATGCTTCGTGCCAATACCAGCGCCTAGCGGCTTGCGGGCCAGAGGTCTGCGCGCGCTGCTGAAACTCCTCACTGATGTCGCCAGCTACCGCGGGGAAATCCGGCTGACTCGCGAAGAAGTTCAGGATCGCCACGGGAACGGCCGGTGGCGTCAGAAGCTGAGACATGCGGTGAGGCTCCCTTCCAGTCCGCTGGACAGACGGTGAATCGCGCGGTGCGTTTCGTGCAGCGCTTTCTTCCCCTTCGCCGTCACGCGATAGAATTTTTTGGCCCGGCCTCCGCGTTCCGGAGTCGGCTCGCCGCTCCAGGACTGAACGAATCCTTTTTGCTCCAGCCGGTCAAGGCCGGTGTAAATCGCGCCGATGGCGACGTCCTTTTCCGCCTGATCGAGCAGCTCCCTGCGGATGGCGACTCCATAGGCGCGATCGTCGAGCCGCAGAATGACCAGCAATAGTAAGTTCTCGAAACCTCCGAGCAGGCGGTTGTTGTCCATTACAACTGCAGTGTAGTAGTTAATCGGCCGGGTGTCAATCGGAAAGTCGCGACGGCGCTATTTCTTGAAGCCCGCAGCCCAGTTCTGGACCAGCGTGATCGGCTCGCTCGATTTCTGATCCCTGGCGACGGTAGCCAGAATGCGCTGGCCGTCTCTGGAGATGTCGTATCCGTAGCCGTTGCCGGTGGGAATCCCGCCGAACAGGGCGCGGGTTGCACCCACCTCCACTGTTTCGCCGCTGATGTGGACCTCAGTCGCCATCAGCCGTCCCTCCGGAGAAAGGTAGAAGATTTCGTTTCCGTCCTGACGCCAGCGCGGCTTGATGCCTCCGTTGGTCGAGATCTGCCGCTTACCACCTGGCTGAGAGAAGGAGGAAACGTAGACGTCGCCTGGCTGCTCCCCGAAAGCATACGCCACCCAGCGGCCGTCCGGAGAAAACTTCGCATATCGGGTACCGGCGGGGAGGACCGGCGTCGGCTTCAGCGCGGCGCCTGGGCTCTCCGTGGTTAGCGGCAACGCCCAATGCCCGCTGCTCCCGGTGCCGTCGAGAGTAACAAACACCAGAAACTTGCCATCCGGGGACCAGCTGTTGGGGTACTTTTCCCGATCATCGGCGTACAACAGTTCCTCCACGCCGGAACCGTCCGCGGATTTGCGATACAAATCCCAGTGGCCTTTCCGCACGGAGTTAAACACAATGCTGCGGCCGTCCGGGGACCAGAGCGGAAAGTCCGCCCGCGCCGGATCGAAGGTGAAGCGCACCGGAAGCCCCTTCGACAAGTCGTAGGTCCACAAATCCTCTCCCTTAGCATGGAAGACGGAAGTAACCAGGGTCTTCCCGTCCGGCGAAAGCGCGATGTGGGAAAAGGATTGTGGCTCGCCGACGGTCCCGAGCGCTTTTCCCGTCCGATCGAACCAGGTCAATTGCAGCCCATAATCATTGACACCCGTGGTGTAGGCCAGCAGGCCCGTCGCGGAGACGGAAAAGAGTCCAATGATGTTAGGGCTGTAAGACGGTTGAACACGCTCGGCGACAGGTACTGCTTCACCGTTTGTGGCGAGGGCCTTCAAGTCGAAAGGCTGCGCCATCAAGGTGTTCTCCCGCAGAAACAGCAGGCGCCCTTGGGAATAAACGGCGTTGGAGCCGGTCTCCGCGACCGTCTTAATTTCGCCCGAATCGAGCGACGCCACAAGTACCTGAACGCGATTGGGCGGCCGCAATGAAGAATACAGGAAGTGCCGCCCGTCCGGGAGAAACCAGGGGGCCCGGTCGTTGCCGCCAGCGTTGTCCGGTCTGGTGGCCGGTGTGGCGGCCCCGCCCGAGGAGGAAATCTTGAACAATCCGCCGACGTTGTTGTTGGGAGCGAAGACGATCATGCCGGTGGTGCTCCACGCGCCCCCGCGTGGATTGGCCGCCTCCGCCAGCGTAACCGGCGGACCTCCCGCTGTGTCGATCTTCTTGAGCTTCCCGCCCGCGAAGAAGGCGAGGTAGCGGCTATCCGGCGACCAGAAGGGAAAGCTGCCGCCCTCGCTGCCCTGCACCGGTTGCGCGGTGATGGCATCGAGCGGCCTAATCCACAACTCGCTC
>DATJFH010000004.1:0-2880 GCA_035495815.1 Bryobacteraceae bacterium | reverse complement strand
TCTACTACGTGATGGCAGTCTCGACCCTTCTGCTGCTGGTGTCCGGCCTCGTGATGTGGTTCCCCGAGCGGGCGCCGCACTGGATCCTGCCGTCCGCCGTCCTGCTGCACGAGGTGGCCGCTCTGGTCACCATCGGAGCGTTCATTATCCATGTGTACATGGGGCTGTTCCTGGTTCCCGGCGGATTCAAAGCCATGGTGCGCGGCTACGTGTCGCCGGAGTGGGCCAAGACGCACCACCGCCTCTGGTTCGATCGCGTCGCGGCCCGCAAATGACTTCCAATCCCTGGGACCGCCGTATCGAGCGCGCCCGCAAGCTGATCGCCGAATACCCGGCCGCTGCCGAGCTGCTGGCCTTCTACGCGGAGATCGCGCGCTTTCAGAAAGGCGTCTACGATGCGCTGGCGGCCAGCCCGGGACCGCTCGAATCGGCTTTGCTCGATCCGTATTTGCCGCCGCTGCGGGCGCTCGTCTCACGGATCGCACCGTCTCCGCCGGACCCGGCGGCCGGCGAGCCGTTTCTGCGCCGGGCCCTGCTCCAGCCGTATACCGAACTCCAGGCCCGTCGAAGCGCCGTCGCAACCGGCGTCGCGGCCCCCACCTGCCCGTTCTGCGGCGAAAAGCCGCAAGCCGCGATTCTGCGTGAAGAAGGCGACGGCGGCAAGCGCTGGCTGATCTGCTCCCTGTGCTCGACCGAATGGGAGTTCCGCCGGGTCCTCTGTCCCGGCTGCGGCGAGGAATCGCTCGACAGGCTGCCGGTGTACAAGGCCGCTCAGTTCGAGCACGTTCGCCTGGAGGCCTGCGACACCTGCCGCGTCTACGTCAAATCCTTCGACCTGACGCGCAACGCCCTGGCCGTCCCGCCCGTAGACGATCTGGCCACGATCCCGCTCAACATCTGGGCGGAGGAGAACGGATACACCAGGCTTCAGCCGAACCTGCTGGGGATGTAGCCTAGGCCGGCGCTACGGCAGCTTCAGGGCGAAGACAAACATCGAATGCCCCGCCGCGACGCCCACATACTGCTTCCCGTCCACGCTGTAAGTAATCGGACCGGCGGCGACCTGCCCTCCCACCGTCGCCTTCCACAGCAGCCCGCCGTTGCGCGCGTCGAGGGCATAGAAATAACCCTCGCGCCCGCCGGTGAACAGGACGTCCGACGCGGTAGTCAGAATGCCGCTGTCGGTGACGTCGCTCATCTTGAACTCCCATCTCAGGTCGCCCGTGCGCGGGTCGAGAGCGCGCACCGCGCCATAGCCGGCGCTTTCTCCCCAGCTGTTCACCGGTCCCCGGCGGACCGGAGGAACGAGCGATCGCGGGGCGCCGCCGGTGTACCGCCGGCCCGGTTCATAGTCGCCGTCCAGCTTGCGGTACACACTGTAGTAGTCCACCCAGCTCGAAATGTAGAACAGCCCCGTACGCGGGCTGAAGGAAGGCGAGTACCAGTTCGTGCCGCCCTGCACCCCGGGATAGACCAGCGTGCCCTGCGTGCTCGGCTCCATGTTCGGCGCTTTGATCGGCCGTCCCGCCTCGTCCAGGCCCTTCGCCCAGGTCTGTTTCACGAACTCTTTCCCCAACAGGAATTTGCCCGTGACCCGGTCCAGCACGTAGTAAAATCCGTTGCGGTTCGCCCAGAGCATCAACTTGCGCGGGCTGCCCTTCCACTCCATGTCCACCAGCACCGGTATCTGGACGGAATCGAAATCCCAGCCATCGTGCGGCGTGAACTGGAAGTGCCACTTCAGCTTGCCGCTGTCGGCGTCCAGCGCGACCACCGAGTCGCTGTAAAGGTTATCGCCGCCCCGCTTGTCCGGGTTCCAGTCCGGTCCCGGATTGCCGATCCCCCAGTACGTCAGATTCAGTTCGGCGTCGTAGGAGCCCGTGACCCAAATGGACGCGCCGCCATGCTGCCAGGAGTCTCCCGCCCAGGTCTCGCGGCCGGGCTCTCCAGGTCCGGGGATGGTATAAAAGCGCCAGGCTTCCTTGCCGGTCTTCGCCTCGTAGGCCGCAATGAATCCGCGGATCCCGTACTCGCCGCCGGCCATCCCGATGATGACCTTGTCCTTGACCACCAAAGGCGCGACCGTTACCGAATAGCCGAGCTTGGGATCGGCCACCTCCACGTTCCACAGCGGCCGGCCGTTCTTGGCGTCCAGCGCCACCAGCCGCGCGTCCACCGTGCCCATGAACAGCGTATCGCCGAGGATCGCCAGTCCGCGGTTCACCGCGCCGCAGCAGACACGCGTCTGCGTTGACGGCCGGTAATCGTATGCCCAGAATACCCTGCCTGTCGCCGCATCGAGCGCCAGCACGTCGTTCGGCGCCTGCGTGAGGTACATCACCCCGTTCACCACCAGCGGAGTGACTTCGAACTTCTCCAGCGAATGCGCCTGAAAAACCCACGCCATGCTCAAATGCTTCGCATTGGCTCGTGTAATGCCGTCGAGCAGGCTGTAGCGCTGGCTGGCGTAGGTTCCTGAATAGGTGAGCCAGTTGTGCGGCTGGCGGCTCGCGTGCAGAATGTCGTCGAAGGACACTTCTCCCGCCAGCGCCGCCGCTATCCCGAGCAGCAACAAGAGACGCAGCTTCATCGGCGCCCGCGCAGCGAAGAGAGGTATGCCAGCAGGTCCGCCAATTCAGAAGCAGTCAACTTGTCCCGAAACGACGGCATGACCGAGCCCTTCGCCGGCCCGAATTCCCGCAGGTTCGATTTCGACAGCGAAACCAGCCGGTCGCCCCCGTCGAGGAGCTGTATCGTGAGCGTGTCCTCGTTCAGGCGCCGGCCGGAGAAAACGTCGCCGCCGTGCGTCACCGCGCGCACGAACTGGTGCTCGGGAAGCACCGACTTCTCCGGCTGGGTGAGGGACTGCTCCAGGTACCA
>DATJFH010000003.1:0-3222 GCA_035495815.1 Bryobacteraceae bacterium | reverse complement strand
CGGTTGGGGTGATCCTGTATATGGCGGATGGTTCCGCCCTGCTTTCCCCTGCCGGGCTATCTTCGATCGGGATACCGGTGGTGATGATTTCGCTGGCCGATGGGCAGTCCCTGCGAGATTACGCCGCGAGTGTCCCGCTCGCGCTCGCCGATATTGATACTCACGGCATCGAAATCGAAGCGCTGAACCCGAATGTGGTGGCCGGTTTCTCCTCTCTCGGGCCGTCAGCGGATGCCGGACTGAAGCCGGACCTGGTGGCGGTGGGTACCCGCATGTATATGGCGACGCAAAAATTCGACCCGCTGGGTGACATGTTCAGCGCCGATGGCTACGCGGTGGCCGATGGGACCAGCTTCGCGGCGCCCATGGTATCCGGCGCGGCCGCGCTGGTGAAGCAAAAACATCCCGGATTTACGCCGGCTCAAGTGAAATCGGCTATCGTCAACTCGGCCTCCTTGGATGTGACGCACAACGACTTCGGAGCCTCCGTGGACGTGCGCTGGCTGGGGGCGGGCAAGCTTGCCGCGGACGCGGCCGTGGCGGCCAGCATCACCGCCGATCCTGCGACGATTTCTTTTGGTTCCATCCAGCAAGCCACGGTGCTGCCGGTGGCGCGAGAGTTCACCCTCAAGAACTCGGGCGCCGTGAGCGTGAACCTGACGCTGGCAGTAACTCCGGCCGGGCCCAATGGCGCGGCATCGGTGGCTGTCAACCCGCCCAGCCTGTCGCTTCCAGCAAGCGCTTCGGCCGTGGTGGCCGTGACGCTCTCCGGATCAGCCGTTCCTGATTCTGGAATGTATTCGGGCGTGATCGCGGTACAGGGTGGTCCGAACTCGCTGCGCATTCCCTATCTCTTTTTTGGTCCGAGCAGCGTGGCGGCCAATCTCATCCCGTTGAGCGGCAGTTCCTTCGAGGGAGTCGCGGGGAGCGGGAGTTCCGAGGGATCGATCGCGTTCAAGCTGGTGGATGCCTTCGGGGTGCCTGTCTCCGGCGTTCCAGTCACCTGGAGCGCGAGCTCCGGAGCAAGCGTGATCAACGCGGCGGCCGTGACGGACTCGTTCGGTGTCGCGGCCGCGCAGCCTATCCTGGGCGCCGCACCGGGGACGTACACATACCGTGTCACCGCGGGAGGAATGAACTTCACCTTCACCGGGTTCGCGCGGACGCAGCCGGCGATTTCGAGCATCATCGACGCTGCCAGTCTGAAGTCCGGCGACTTCGCGCCCGGCTCCTATATCGCGATCTTCGGATCCGCCCTGGGCGACTTCACCGGCGCGCATCTGGCGGCGCCGCTTCCGCTGGCCATCAATTTTGTGAGTGTGAGTTTCGATGTGGCCTCGGCGCACATCAGTGTGCCGGGACACCTGCTCTACGCCAGTCCGACCCACATCAACGTTCAGGTTCCCTGGGAACTGCAAGGCCAGACTGCGGCGCAGGTGAAGGTAAACGTCCATTCTTCCCCGAGCAGCGTGGTCCCCATTTCGCTCGCTGCGGCGGCCCCCGAGTTTTTTGTGGTGAATGGGAACGTGGCGGCGCGCGATCTGAACTTTCAGTTGATCGATGCCGGGCATCCTGCGACGGCGGGGGCGACCATCCAGCTTTATGCCAACGGGCTGGGCCCGGTCACCAACCAGCCGGGCAGCGGCGACCCAGGCCCTTTGAGTCCCTTGGCGGAAACGCCTCTTCCGGTAGTGACGATCGGAACCCAGCAGGCGACCGTGTTGTTCAGCGGTCTGACGCCGGGATCCGCCGGGTTGTATGCGCTAAATGTGGTGGTGCCACCGTCTTTGACCGCGGGCACCTACCCGATTACAGTGTCGAGTGGCGGGCGAACCTCCGTGGCTGCTTCCATCCTGGTGCATTAGGACGTGGTATTCTAGAGCAGTTATGTCCATTCCCAACGTCAAACGCTATCGCATCACCAGCCCGGACGGATCCATGAACGCTTCCCTTATGGCGGTGTTGCCGAAGGACATCGACGTCAACAAGTACTTGTCGGAGGCCTCGCAGCGCTTTGACTGGAAGGCGTACCAGGAAGCCCAGGCCAAGCAGTTCAAGATCCGCGTCGGACAGCAGAAGCAGAAGAAGGCAAAGTAAATTCAGCGCACGCGGGTACGAAGCGTCCGCAGGCTGCGAGTGCCTTCCTGCATCACTTCGGGATCGGAATCCTTCAGCAGCGCTTCCAGGAACGGTTCACTGTCGCGTTCTCCGGCGCGTGCCAGCACGATGCTCATCCCGGTTTTCTCGTCGCGCGTGGCGTGGGTCAGAATCGGGTAGATCGCCTGGCGGACGTCGGACTCGCGAGCCAGTTCGGTCAGGAAAGCGATGGCCACATTCCGATAGGTCTTCACATTCAGGTTGTTGATCAGGTACTGGAGCGGGCTGAATTCGCTCATCAGGCGGTTCCCCAGAGAGACTTCGGCGAAGGCCATGGAGAGGCGGGCAGTGGCGCTGCGCTCGGCGTCGAAGGTCTTGTCGAGCACGATCCGATCGGCGGGATTCTTGAGCCGCGCCAGACCTTCGGCGCCGGCGGCGCGCAGGCCCTCGTCGCGATCGGCTAAGTAGCGCAGGAAAATGCCGCGGTCGGCGGGATCGGCGAGCATCGCCAGAGCATTCAGCGCTTCGCGCTGGGTCTTGGGGGTAAGCGGATGATCGATTGCGTCGCGAACCTGCGGAGCGGCGCTCTGGTTGCGGAGAATCCCGGTCGTTTCGAGCGCGGCAATCCGAACTTTTTCATCCAGATCACGCAACAGGAACGCGACCCCTGGTCCGGCCGCAGGGTCGCGGATTTTTTGCAGCGCCACCAGGGATTCGTACATCAGGCGGTTATCTTTGGAGTTGAGCGCGGCGAGAAGGTCGGGAATCGCGGCGCGGCCGCGCAGGATGCCGAGTGCGCGGGCCGCATTGGCACGGCTATCCATACTGACACCGCCGCGTGCCTGCCTCCCCAGAACTTCAATTACGGGAGGCGGCACTTCCACGGAGGGCTCGATAATCTGATCGTTGGTGTCGGTGAATTTTGCCCGGACGGCATCTCCGGCGCGTCGTAAAGTGCCGCTGATGCCGGTTTTGAGGTAACCCGGAAGATAGACGTTGACCAAGCCATCGGCGGCGCGGATCTGAATTTCGGGATCGTTATCGCGCGCGGCTTCGACCAGGGCGTCGACGGTCTTCGGTCCGCCGATTTCGTCCAGAGCTTTGACGGCTTCCAGGCGAACGGTG
>DATJFH010000002.1:0-12737 GCA_035495815.1 Bryobacteraceae bacterium | reverse complement strand
CCGAAGGAAAGCGCCATCTGCGCCGGTACCCCCAGGCTCCTCGGATCTTTCAGGTCCACGTAATGAAACGATCGGCGCGCGGCTTCCACAATATCCCTCGAAGCCTTCGCCAGCTCCGGACCCGAGAGCGGCGTATAGCGCGCGATCCGCGCCACCCGGTTCATGAACTCCGATACCGCCGCGTCGATGTCGCCCGGGCCGTCTACGGGCGGCGCCTTCAGCGGACCGTTACTCTGGCCCATCGCCATTTCCACCGTCCGCTGAGCGGCCTTCAACGCCGATCCCATCGTGACCAGCCCGGTCTCGATGAGCGCGGATGGGAACTTCAGGAATTGAGCCAGAGGAGAAGGCGTCATAGGGCTTTGGGAAGAATGTAATATACCGATTGGATGGCGCAGCCGAAGCTCGCCGTCTCCTGCCGGGTCACCGGAACCCCGCTCAGGAATTCATCGATCGCGGGCTCGAGATAGGCCTGATACTCCGGATCCTCCGCGTACTTGTAATTGTCGATCGCTCCCCGGTACAGCAGCGTCCGGTTGGCGTCCATCAAATACGCCCTCGGCGTCTGCGGCGCCTGCCACTCGGCCGCGATCCGCCCGCCCGGGTCCAGCAGAATGGGAAAGGTCAGCTTCCGTTCCGCCGCCTGCCGGACGATGGCCTCCGGCGTCTCCCCGTTCCGCGACGCGATGGCGAAGAAACCCAGCTCCGGCCGCCGCGCCTGAAAGCCATTCAGATAACCGTCGTAACGCACGCAGTGGGAACAGATCCCCGACCAGAATACCGCTACGCCGCCCCTCTTGCCTTCGAGCAGCTTGCTTAAAGACACCATCCCGCCGGTCGTGCGCTGCAACGAAAAATCCCCCATGGCGCCGCCCATTTTCTTTGTCTCTTCGCGGTTCAGCGGATTATCCCCCCCTTTGTGAATTCTTGCCTGTCAGAAGGCTTTCAGCCATTCTGAACCCCTCCCCGCCCGCTAGTCAAGAATATCCGGGATCAGCCCCGCTTCGAATACACCTCTTTCCATCCGCTCACGCCTTCCGTGCATTCCACCGTACGATTGACCGGCAGCCCCTCGAATCGCTGCGACCCTCCGCCCGGCCAGCGAACTTCCAGCGCGCAAGGCTCGCTCGTGTTCGCCAGGCCGAAGTGCTGTTCCAGCGGCAGACATCCGAAGTTCGAGCCCCCCGAAACCTCCCGGAACTGCTTCCGCCCTCCCGCTTCGAGCGACACCCGGGCCCCGATGGCCGAGCGGTTGCTCTTCACTCCCGCCAGCCGCACATTCAGATAATTCCCCGGCAGCTTCGTCGGACAGTACACGCTCGTCGTCAGCAGGTCGCACGGATACGCTCCGCCCGGCGCGACCAGGATCGAGAGCCGCCCGTCGCCGAACAGGTCCGCCATGTTGACGCCATGTCCTTTGCCCGTCAGCGGCAGCCCCGCCGCGAACGATGTGTTGCGGAACCGGCGGCCGTCGTTTTCGAAAACAACCAGCGGGTCGAACCGGTCGAGCTTCGGACTGCCGTTCCCCAGAGCGAGATCGAGATAACCGTCGTTGTTGAAATCGCCGCAGTTGCCGCTCATCGTGCCCCAGCATTCGTTCAGGCCCAGCTCACCGCCGACCTCCGTGAACGTGCCGTCCCGGTTGTTGTGGTACACGCGCATGGGACGCCCGCCCGGAGGCGCCTTGCCGTGACGCATCGTGTAAATCACGTCGTCGTGATCCGACCACATACACTGCGCGATATCCATCCAGCCGTCGTTGTCGTAGTCCCACCAGAACGCCGGACTGCCGAATCCGGTCTCCGTGACCCCCGCCTTGTCACTCACGTCGGTGAACGTTCCGTCGCCGTTGTTGTGAAAAAGCTGCGACCGTCCCAGCCCGTTGCTCAGAAATAGGTCCGGCAGCCCGTCGTTGTCGTAGTCTCCCCACGCGCCGCCGATCGTCGGCCAGATGGTCTTCAATCCGCAGCGCTCGGTCACCTCGGTGAAGGTGCCGTCGCCGTTGTTGTGGAACAGTCGGTTCGGAGTCTTGCGTTCCAGCAGACCGCCCAGATTGTTGGTCACGAACAGGTCCAGCAGTCCGTCGCAGTCGTAGTCCACCCAGGAGGGCGTGAAGCCCGGTCCCCAAATGTCCCGCAGCCCCGCCTCCTTCGTGACATCCGTGAAGGTTCCGTCGCCGTTGTTGCGGACCAGCTGACCTTCCCCTACATAGAAGCCGGCGCGCACGATGAACAGGTCCGTCAGTCCGTTATTGTCATAGTCGCCGGCCGCGAATGCGAACGTATTCGTGGTGGAGTCCAACCCCGACCCCACCGAGACGTCGGTGAACGTGCCGTCCCCGTTGTTGTGATAAAGAGTCGATCCGCCGTAGGCCGACGCCACCGCGATGTCCAGCCAGCCGTCGTTGTCGTAGTCGAAGACCGCCGTGCCCCGCCCGCCGCTGGTCTTGTCGAGCCCGATGCGGGAGGCGATGTCCTCGAACAGCACCGTCGGCTGCGCGTAGCCCGCCTTCATCTCCATGCGATGAGCCTGCGGCACGAACGCCGGATACCCGCCCATCCTCTGCGCTGCCTGGAAAAGCACCGAGCGCGGCCGTTCGTCGGACGGTTCGGCGTCCATCGACTGAACTTCCGCCCGCGCCGCGTCTTCGAATCGTCCCGCCCGGAACAGAGCCGTACCCGCCTCGTGCATGGCGGCGGCGTATTCGCCCGCGCCAGCCGGAATTTTCCTGTACTCCCGGTAGGCGTCCTCGTAGCGGCCGCATTTCGCCATCACCCGGGCCAGCTCCATCCGCACCCGGTAATCCTGCGGGACCTCCGCCAGCCGCCTCTCGCAGCGGTCGATCACCTCCCCGTACTCCAGCCCCACGAAAACCGGGGTCTCCGTGAACATTTCGAAAAAGTCCCGCACCAGCCGTGGAATCCTCGCCGGACCCACTACGTCGAGCGTCACCAGGCCGCGTAAAGCGGACTCGGTGAACAGCGTTCCAAAGGAGAGCGCCAGTTGTACCGGAAAGGCCAGACCGCGCGTGTCTCCGAGAGCCGGATTGCGGAAGGACTCCCGCGCCGCCGCCAGAATCTCTCCCGGCGCCGCCGGCAGTTGCGCCAGGTCGCGGGGCGCATAGCGGTAGAGGCGCATCAGCCGGGTGGCGAAATCCGCCACCGCCAGGTCGAGGTCCGCCGGGCCGTTCACCGGCGCCCCCTTCAATGACCCATTCTGATGCCCCGCGAGCTTGTCGATGGTCTTTTGCGCATTCTTCATCGCGGATTGCGCCATCACCAGGCCCGCTTCGAGCAGCGCGGAGGGAAGCTCGAGCAGAGAGCCGTACCCTTTGCTCATACGGCTTTGGTGAACGCCTTCGGCAGGACGTAATATACCGAATGGATCGCGCAGCCGTAGCTCGCCGTCTCTTGCCGCGTCACCGGTCTTCCGTTCAGAAACTCGTCGATGGCTGGGTCGAGATAGGCGACATAGTCCGGGTCTTCGGGCAGCTTGTAATTATCGATGGCGCCGCGGTAAATCAGGGCCCGTCCGGCGTCGACCAGGAAAGCCCTCGGCGTCTGTTCGCTGAACCATTGCCTCGCCACCTTGGATTCGGCGTCGTGCACCAGGCAGAACTCGAGCTTCCTCTGCGCGGCCGCCTTCCGGACGCTGTCCAGCGTTTCCCCCAATCGCGCCGATACCACCGTTAGGCTCAGATCCGGGTAGCGGTCTTCGAAGCCGTTGAAATACCGGTCGTAGCGGACGCAATGGGAACAGACGCTGGACCAGATCACCACCACCGCTCCCCGCTTTCCCTGCAGCCTCGATTCCAGGGTAACGGTCGCGCCGCTCAGGCTCCGCAACGAAAAATCCCCCAGTGGTTCCCCGAATTTCTGTCGTTCATTTCCGTTTGGCAAGAGTCTTCTCCTCCATGATCGCCGCTGCCGGTTCCCTGAGATCAGAATAAGCCGGGTTACCCGCTGACTGTCCATAGTCTTTTCCTATTAGTGAGTTGACTATGTCGTGGAAACAGGCCGGCGGCGTGTTTCACGGAAAGCCGCGTCGGATTCCGAAGGTCCCGCGCCCCCGCCATTTCGAGTGACGCTTGATTTGACTGGTGGTACACTATATGTTCTAGTCAAAGCTTTAAAAAAGGTTTTTGGCGGTATGAGTAGTCTCCAGGATATTCTCTCGACCATTCCTATCTTCAGTTTCCTCGGACGCAATGAGATTGCCGCCGTGGAATCTCTGTTCATCGAGTCGACCCATCAGAAAGGTGAGTACCTTTGCCGCGAGGGGGAGGAAGGGGAAACTTTCCATATCGTGCTGGATGGTGAGTTGGAAGTGGTGGTTGGCCAGGACGAATCGGCGCGCGTCCTCAGCATTCTGAAGAAAGGCGATTTCTTCGGCGAAATGGTTCTGCTGCAGGGCGGCAAGCGTACGGCCTCGGTCATCGTTTCGCGCCGCGCCCGTATCGTCACTCTCGATCGCTCGTCGTTCAACAGCCTCTTCCTGAAGAATCCGAAGGCGCTCGAGTATTTTACCCGCGTGCTTTGCAAGCGCGTGGCCAACGCCAACAAGGGCGACGTGGTCCACAAGTCGTCCCTGACGATCAGCGTCGGCGCCGCCGCCGACAGGCTGAAGGGCAAGACACTGCTCTCAGAAGCGCTGGCCGCCGTCCTCAACGACATCACCGGCGCGGAGGTTCTGCTGGTCCGGCTTTCGTCCGCGTCCCCCGAAGCTGCCGTCGACCTCCAGGCCGCCGCTTCCGGCGATGGTCTCGACCGCGCCGTCGAACCTGCCGCCGAGGGAGTCTTCCGGTTGGAAGTCCCCGTCCGGCCGGGGCAGGATCCCAATTATTACGCCGAATGCGGCTCGAATGTCATTGCCCGGTTCAACGAGCGATTCTCCTTCATCATTTTCGACATCGGCGCGGAGCCCCGCGGCTTGATGGATGCCATCGACCTGTTTTCCGACGTCTACGTCGAGATCGGAGACCTCCCCGAGCCCTTGGTGAAGCCCGGCGCTTCTCAGAAAAAGATGAAGTGCTTCCGGGTCGTCAACCGGTTCAACATCACCTCCCGCGCCCTTCCCATCAGCAGCTGCGAGCCCTACGTGATGCCCCACGACGGTTGGCTCAACCAGGAGAGCTCGACCGATTTCCTGCGTAAGAATCCGCGCTCGGTCGTCGGCCTCCCGGTGCACCGTCTGGCGCGTAAGATTCTGGGAGCCACCGTCGGCGTGGCCCTCGGCGGCGGCGCTGCGTTCGGAATCGCGCACTTGGGCGTGCTCCAGGTTCTCGAGAAAAACGGGATTCCCATCGATCTGATCGCCGGATGCTCACAAGGATCCATCATCGGCGTGGGTTATGCGGCCGGCGTCAGCACCAACCGCATGGTCGAGATCGCGCTCCGCTTGGGACACTGGAAGAACTCCCTGCTCGCCGTCGACCTCACCATCACCCGTCCAGGACTGCTCCTGGGCGACAGCTTCGTCAGGATCTTCGAACCTTTCCTGAGCAACGTCCGGACTTTCGCGGACCTGCTCATGCCCTGCATGACCGTCGCCACCGACATCGAAAGCGGCGAGCGTGTTCCCATCGGCTCCGGACTCCTTACCACCGCCTTCCGCGCCAGCGCGGCCGTCCCCATGGTCTTCGCTCCCGTCAAAATGGGCGACCGGGTCCTGGTCGACGGCGGTGTCTCCGATCCGGTTCCCGCCGAAGTCGTCAACTCCATGGGCGCCGATTTGTGCGTCGCCGTCAACGTCGTGCCCCCCTTGAAGCTGGGTGTTGAAAACGCCGTCAGCAAGGCCGTGCGCATGGTGAACCGGTTCAACCCGCTGTCTTATCTGAACGGCGGTACGGGCATGCCGCCCATGTTCGACATCATCATGAACTCCATGCAGGTGCTCCAGCACGAGCTCGGAAACTTCAAAGCGATCTCCGCGGACGTCCTGATCAAGCCCGATTTGTCGGACTTTACCTGGATCGAGTATTACCGGTCCAATGAGTTGATCGAGCGCGGCGCGGAAGCCGCCGAGCGGGCCATGCCGGCCATCCACCGCGTCCTCGATCAGAAGCTCGGGCCGTATAAAAAAAAACGCTCCACCAGTAAAGCCACCGTGGCCTGACCGGACCGCGTCTTCCGGTCTTCGGCGGCTCCCGGCACGAGCGTATACATAGAGTCATACGGTATGAGCGGATTGCAGACACAGCAGGTGGGCGAGCTGGCGCCGGGCTTTCGCCTTCCCTTGCTCGACGGCGGCGGAGAGCGCAGCCTCGATGACCTTCTCGGCGGCCGCCGCGGCGCCCTGCTCGTGTTCTGGTCCGGCTCCTGCGCCCACTGCGTGCGCTACGACGCTTTCTTCAATAGCTTCGCCGGACGTTATCCGCAGCTCGGTTTCGCCGCCATCGCCTCCCGCCTCAATGAGACCCCCGGGCAGATGATCTCGGCCGTCCGCGCCCGCGGGCTCTCGTTTCCCATCCTCAGGGACGAAGGCGCCCGCGTTGCCCGCCTCTGGTTTTCACAACAGACGCCGCGCTGTTACTTGCTCGATACGGAAGGGCGCTTTCGCTATCGCGGCGCGATCGATAATTTCAAGCTTCCCGGCGATCCCGATTACCTCGAGTACCTCCAGCCGGCGATTGCGCAGTTTCTGAGCGGCGAGCCCATCGCCCGCCCCGATACCCCCAGCTTTGGATGCGCCATCGAGACCGTTTACTACCAGCTTCCCAAACAGCTCTGACCGGCCCCGGAATCATGCCCAAGCGAGGACAGCCAATGAGGACAGCCCAGTGAGCCTGCTTTCCCAGTTCGCCGCATTGTCGTTGAGAATGGCCGGGAAAGGCCTCACTCTCACGGAAACCGCCCTTCGCACCGCCCAGGACGCGCTGGACAAATTCGCCCCGGCCCCTTCTCCGCCTTCCGGCTCTCCCGCCCTCGGCCCGGCCACTCTCGACGAGGCCGTCTCGGACCTCGCCAACCGCACCGCCCGCATCGCCTACTTCACCCCGCCCAGCCCCGAAGCCCTTCCCCAAGCCGTGGAACGTTGGTTTCAGGCCGTCCGTACTTCGTTTCAGTTTGTCCATTCGGACCAGTCGAACCCCCTCGCCCTCGCCCTGCGCCTTCCCCTCGCCGTGGGAACCCTCTTCACCGACGCCGGCATCCGCGGACTGAAGACCCTCGAGGTCACCGGCGGCGCCAAGTACGCCGAATTCGTGAAGTTCTGCCTGCAGATTTTTTCCGAGTTCCCGGTCTACATCACGCTGGAATATCGCGAGCTGATCGAGCGCCAGGAGCAATGGGTGGCCGCTCATCCCGCCGACGGAGCCCGCCGCATGGAGCTCGGACGCAGCCTCGTCAAGGTCGGACGCTATCGCGAAGCGGTCGAGCATTTGAACCAGGCCGCGGCCACTTCCGGCGACGTCTCCGTACGCTCCACCGCGTTGCATGAAGCCGGCGTCGCCTCGTTCTTCTCCGGCGATTTCGAAACCGCCCTGTCCCATGAAAACCGGGCCCTCGACGTCAACCCGCGGAACGCGCCCGCGCGCTTCTGGGCCTGGCTCGCCGCCCGGAAGCTGGGGGGATATCCGGAATGGGTCTCCCCCTCCAACCGCATGGAGATGCAGACCGGCCATGCCAAAGCCGGCGTGGAATACGAAGAGATCTCCGCCCGCGTGGGCCTCGATAAAACCAGCGGCGGCCGCGGTATCGCCGTGTTCGACTACGATAACGACGGCCGCCTCGACGTCGCCATCGCCTGCGCCCACGGCGGCCTCAGCCTCTATCGCAACAACGGCGACGGCACGTTTACCGATGTCAGTGTCGAAAGCGGTCTCTATCACGGCACCAACGGCTTCGGAATCGCCGCCGGCGATTACCTGAACACCGGCTACCCCGGCCTCGCCGTCTGCCGCGCCGGCTTCTTCGGCGGCATGGTCGAGCTTTGGCGTAACAACGGCGACGGCACCTTCACCGACGTCAGCCTCGAGAGCGGCGTCTCCTGCTGGGGGCCTTCCTTCACCTGCTCCTGGTGCGATTACGACCTCGACGGCAGGCTCGACCTGTTCGTCTGCACCAACATCGCCGGCCTGTTCGACCGCAGAACACCCCACAAGCTCTTCCACAACAACGGCGACGGGACCTTCACCGAAGTGGCCGCCCAGGCCGGAATCGTCTCCCGCTGGCCCGCCATCGGCCACACCTGGGGAGATTACAATAATGACGGCTTCCCCGATCTGTTCCTCTCCAACGCCATCGGCGAGCCGCAGCTGTTTCGCAATAACGGAGACGGGACCTTCACCGACGTCACCGCCGAATCCGGCCTCGGGCTTCCCGTGATGGCCTTCAACGCCCAGTTCTGCGATATCGACAACGACGGCTGGCTCGACATCATTCAGTACACTTGGGGCCCCCACGAGGACACCGTGTACTCGATGCAAACCGGCGGCACGGCGCCCGGCGGGCATCCGACCCGCGTGTACCGCAATAACCGCGACGGCAGCTTCTCGCTCATCGGCCCCGAGCTCGGCCTCACCGAGTGTTGGGGAAGTATGAGCGGCAACGCGGCCGACCTCGATAACGACGGTTATCTCGACATCGCGCTCGGCAACGGCGGTCCGCTCATGGACCGCGTCGAGCCGCTGGTCGTGTACGAAAGCGACGGGAAGCAGTTCCGTAACGTGACCTTCTCGGCCGGCCTGCCCGCTACCGGGAAAGGACACGGCGTCAATTGCGCGGACCTGTTCGGCGACGGCCGCCTGATCCTCCTTTCCGCCACCGGCGGCGCCTTCCCGGGCGACCTGCTCACCACCGCGGTCTTTGCCCCCAAACAGAGGCCCGGCAACTACCTCGCCGTCCTGTTGACCGGTACCACGAGCAACCGCGCCGCCATCGGCTCCCGCCTCAAACTGGTCGCCGGCGGCCGCGAGCAGTACCGCGTGATCAATAACGGAAGTAATTTCGGATGCCTGCCTCCGCAACAGCACTTCGGCCTCGGACCGCTCACCGCTGTCGACGAACTCGAAATCTGGTGGCCCAGCGGCCTGCGGGAAAAGTTTGAGCATCTGCCGGTGAATACGCGCGTCCGCATCACCGAGGGTGAAGGGCGCTGGATCGCGGAGCCGGAGGCCGGTGCCCGCCCCGTCTGATCTTCGGCGCCCGCGCAGCGCCGTGGCCCGCCGCCGCGGGGAGCCCTCATGACCTCCCGCCAGGCCTTGTTCGACTTCCTGCACCGCTTCTTTCAGGTGCTCCGTGTCGTCCTGCACCTGTTGACCGTCGTCGCGCGCCGCCGTATGGCCGGACAGCCTGTCCAGGGACACCTTCTCCTGCGTGAAGGATTCGAGCGGGTCGGCGGCTCTTTTCTCAAGCTGGGACAGATCATGTCCCTTCAGGTCGATATCCTTCCCAAGGAATACTGCGACGCCCTGCTCTCCCTCCTCGACCGCGTCCCCACCAGCAGCCGCGAGGAAATATCCGGAGTTTTCCTCGCCGAGTTCGGACGTCCGCCCGAGGAGCTCTACGCCGAATTCGACTACGACGCCATCGGCTCTGCCTCCATCGGCCAGGTGCACCGCGCCCGGCTGCACGACGGCGTTTCCGTCGCCGTCAAAGTCAGAAGGCCCGGCGTCCTGCAGACGTTCCACCGCGATACCCTGCTGCTTCAGAGTTTCGTCTGGCTGATTTTCCTGTTCCGCGTGAGAAGCTTTTACTTCGTGCGCGACCTCGTTCGCGAGCAGGTGACCTGGACCCGCGACGAGCTCGATTATCGCCGCGAAGCCAGCCACTGCGATCTGGTCGGCCGCAATGCCGTCGGCTCCGCCACCGAGCGCATTCCGAAGGTCTTCTGGGAGTTGACCACCTCGCGTGTCCTGACCACCGAATTCCTCGAAGGGTTCAGCGTCTCCGCCTATCTCCGTCTGGTCGAGAGCAATGACCAGGCCGCTCTCGCCAATTTGAAATCCATCGGCTTCGACCCCGGTGTCTTCTGCGCCAACGTCATCACCAACTTCCTCCGGGACGCCTTCCGCTTCGGCGTCTTCCACGCCGACCTGCATCCGGCCAATCTTCTCATTCTGCCCGGCAACGTCGTCGGCTACGTCGATTTCGGCATCGTCGCCAAACTGACCCAGGAAGCCCGGCATAAACAGATCGAGCTCACGCTCGCCTACTCGGCCGGCGACCCCGAGGCGATTTATCGCCAGTTTCTCAATATCTGCACCCTGACCCCCGACACCGACCTCGAAGGCATGCGCCGCCGCATCGCTCAGATGGCGCGGACCTGGTACGTCGAGCCCTCGGTCCACGGCAAAGCCCGCTTCCGCGTCTCGGTCACCATTACCATGATGGACCTGCTGACCGCCGCCCGGAATTACGGCGCCCTCGTGGATGGCGAAATGGTCAAGTACATCCGCTCCACCGTGCTTGTCGACGGCGTGGTCTCCCGCCTCGCCCCCGGCCTCGATCTGGCCCACGCCCTGCGCAATGTCGTCGAAGAGTATCTTTTCGAACAGTCCCGCAAAAAGATCCTCGCCTCCGGCGGTCTCATTACCATGTTGACCGACGTGGCCGTCTGGATGAAGACCGGACCCTCCTCCATGGTGAGAGCCGTCGAGCTCTTCGAGCGGAGGCAGATCAACCTCAAAACCTTTGCCCGGCCCGACCCCGACCCCGACCGCCCGCTGCGCCTCAGAATCCTCGCCGGCGCCGCCGTGTGGGCTTTGACCGTCGTCTATCTCTCCCTCGGCGGAGCGGCCGGCACAATGCGCGACTCCGCCTTTTGGGCCGTCATCGTCAAAATTTTTGTGACATCATGGACAATCTGGCTGCTCTTACTCCTGCGCCGGCTCACGCTGGCAAAGTAGCCTGCGTGTGTCCCTGGGCCGCCAGTTGGGAGATCGCATAAACGTTGCCCCGCCGCTCAGCCCCGTCCGCCGAACACGCCGCCTCGGTCTTCGACCGCCATGGATTAGGCTCACCCGGCATCTGGGGCGAGAGCGGGATTCCCACCGACGAGAAGCGCTTTGACGGAAGCGCCGCCGGCCTCTGTGAAGCGCTGTCTCAGCTGGGCGGGATCTACGCCGTCTTCGCCCGCTTCCTCGCCTGGCGCGCCGATCTGCTCGGCGGCGCCTATATCTCGGAGCTTCGGAAAGTCCGGCTCGACCTTCCCGTGGTCCCCCAGTCCGTTGTCGCGGCAGCCATCCACCGGGAGCTTGGCTCCGCCGCCGAAGAGGTGGCCTCCAACCTGTCGCCGGCCCCGGTTTGGAATACGCTGTCGCGGACGGCGTACCTTTCGAAGTACCGGCTGCAACCCGTTTTCGTCCAGGTCGCCCGCGACCCGGTGTCCGAAGAGAGCCTCCTCGAATTTGAAAAGGGTGTGCGCTCGCTCGGCCGTCCCGAACTGGCCGGAATTGTTGCCCCCTCCATCCTGCTGCAGTTCCGCGAATGGGTCCGCAACGGCGAGTCCATGACCCGCGAGCGGTCCTTCCTCGAAGTGTTGGGCCATTACCGCGGTGAAACCCTGGTCGAATATCCGTCGCTGATCCCCGAGTTGTGTACCGCCAGTCTCCTTTGCTGGACCGCCGTCGAAGGTCTTCCCGTTTCGACGCTGATCGAACGCGGGGACGCCGAAGCGCCGGCGCTGGTCGCCGCGGCCATTCTCGAGCAGTTCTTCTCCCTTTCGATGGTGGACGCCGACCTGGATCTCGACGCCATGATCGTCGGCCCCAACCGCCGCCTGTATTACCGTCGCCTCGGCGATCCGGTCTCGGTCTTGCCCGGCGTAATCAACACCGGCATTAAATATGTGTCGGCCGTCCTGGCGGGCAATGCCCACCGTTCCGCCCAAACCCTCATCAGGCTGATCATCGCCGAGCCTCCGCTCGATCTCGAAAAGCTGTTGATGGAAGAATTTTCGGGAGTCGAGCCGGAGTTGAAGATCAACCGTTGGTTCCCCGCTTCCGCTGGAGCTTTCGAAAGCAACTGGCGAGCCCTGGCCAGGCTTGTGCCCTCGCGCCCCCTGTTCCTCGACTGCCTGCATCGCAATCTGCTCGCCTCCGGTTACTGGAATTCCGACGCCGTCCGCGCCGGCGCGCCGCCCAAGGATGGCATCACCGAAGCCATGTGGCCCGTGCTCGGCCGGCTCATCCGCACCCAGTGGGGTATGATGTTCAACCGCGAGTCCGCCGAAGAGTGGGCCTTCGGCTCCGGTCTGCTCATGTTCGCCACCATCCGGGAAATGAACCGCCTCGTAGAAGAGGTGCGCGATAACGACATCACCGTCGGCGTCGATGCCGGCGATTGGCGGCGGCCTGAAAAAAAGGCAAATCGGATCTCCTATCACGTCATTCTGGGCGGCCTGCTCGTGTTCTTTCTGCTGAGCCTGCAATGGGGAAGCTCGGCGCCCGAACCCTGGTCCCTGTTGCTCAAGATCCTGGCTGCCGCCGCCCTGCCGTTGATGTTCTGGGCCTTCTCGAAGATCGGCTGATGCCGTTCACACTGAAATCAAATTCGTAACTCTCTGAATCCAGGCGGCAGGCCCGCCCGCCCCACCCCCGAACCCTTGACCCGGACGATAGCCTGAAATCGGGAGGTAAGCACGTATCGCCGTTCCCCGTTCATCAAAATTCAACACATTCAACACGGTTCTACGTCACCGCCAGGAGCAGAACTTGAGGTTCATCAGAATTCAACACATTCGACACTGTTTCTTATGTCGTCGTAGTCGGGAGGAGCTGAAGTTCATCAGAATTCAAC
>DATJFH010000001.1:0-11041 GCA_035495815.1 Bryobacteraceae bacterium | reverse complement strand
ACTGCTGTTCAACCGCAGCAAAGAGGGCCGCGTCGCCGGCGAGGAAGCGGGCATCGAGAAGGCTGATGTTCAATTCGATATTGCGGTCGTGCAGGGTGGCGCATTCGGCGGGGGTGCGAACCGAATGGCTGACCCGCATTCCCGAATCCCAGAGGAATTGCAGGAAGGGCGAGATCGTCTTTTTGGAGTTTTCAACGGCGCGGTCGTTCTCGAACAGGATCAACAGATCGATATCGGAGTAAGGAAACAACTGGCGGCGGCCGTAACCTCCGACGGCCAGGAGAGCGAGGGGGGCCGAACCGAGGAATTCCCGGTGCGCGCCGCGGACACGGTCATCGATATCCGCGGTGCGCCACGCAAGGAACGGATCGGCTTCTCCAGTCTGGAAGAACCGCTCTTTCGCGCCGTCCATTGCCATGGGCTGGCCCGCCCCCGGGCGTTCTCCTCCGCTAGCGGTCAAATCAGAGCGCCGCCTCACCCCGTTCGTCGTTGCGGATCCGGATGGCGTCGGCGACGTCGTAGATAAAGATCTTTCCATCGCCGATTTTCCCGGTGCGGGCGGCTGCTCCGAGGGTTTTGATCACCTCCTCGGCGCGGGCGGAGGGCACGACCACCTCGACCTTCACTTTCGGCAGCAGGTCGACATTGTATTCCTGGCCGCGGTAGACCTCCTTGTGGCCTTTCTGGCGGCCGTGGCCCCGAACCTCGGTGATGGTCATGCCATCGATGCCGATACCCTTGAGAGCTTCTTTGACCTCGTCCAGCTTGAAGGGCTGAATGACGGCCTCGATCTTCTTCATATCGTTTGTTCCTCGGAGCTAAGACTCCAGGATATAGCCTTCCTCGCCGTGCATGCTCAGGTCGAGACCCTGGATCTCCTGTTCCTTCTCGACTCTGAGGCCGAGGGTGGCGTCGCAGATCTTGAGAATGATCAAAGTGCCGACGATGGCCAGCGCCCAGGCGATGCCCACGCCGATGGCCTGATTGAGGACCTGCGCGCCGTTGCCGTCCACCAGGCCGAGCGGCATGGGTTTGCCGGCGGCGTCCTTCAATGCGTCGTTGACGGCGTTGGTGGCGAACACGCCGGTGAGGATGGCGCCGAGAGTGCCGCCCGCGCCGTGGACGCCGAAAGCATCCAGCGAATCGTCGTAGCCGAACTTCTGCTTGATGGCGGTGACCATGAAGTAGCAGACGACTCCGGCCGCGAAGCCGATCACCAGGGCGGGCATGGGCTGCACGAAGCCGGAGGCGGGCGTAATGGCGACCAATCCGGCGACGGCGCCGGAAATGGCCCCGAGGACGCTGGGCTTGCCGCTTCTCATCCATTCGGCGATCACCCATCCGATAGTAGCCGCCGCCGCTCCGAAGTGGGTGGCCACGAAGGCGCTGGTGGCGAGTCCGGAGGCTCCGAGGGCGCTGCCGGCGTTGAAGCCGAACCAACCCACCCACAGCAGGCTGGCGCCGATGAAGCTGATGACCAGGCTGTGGGGCTTCATGCCGTCGGAGGGATAGCCGACCCGTTTTCCGAGATAGAGAGCGCAAATCAGCGCGGAGACGCCGGAAGTAATATGCACCACGGTGCCGCCGGCGAAATCGAAGCACGGGATCTTTCCGCCGAGGTAGGCGTTCAGCAGGCCGCCTTTGCCCCACACCATGTGAGCCATCGGGAAGTAGACGATGAGCGCCCAGAGCGCCATGAAGAGCAGCATGGCGCTGAACTTCATCCTTTCGGCGAACGCGCCGGTGATCAGCGCGGGAGTGATGATGGCGAACATCAGCTGATAAACCATGAACGTCTGCTGGGGAATGGTACCGGCGTAATCCGCATTGGGAGCGCTGCCGACGCCGTTCAGGAAGGCATAGCGGAGATCGCCCAGGAAGGGGGACCCTTCGCCGAACGCGAGGCTATAGCCGACGAAGGCCCAGATGACCGTGACCATCGCCATCATGATAAAGCTCTGCATCATGGTAGCGAGGACGTTCTTCTTCCGAACCAATCCACCGTAAAACAGCGCCAGACCGGGTCCGGTCATCATCAGAACCAGGGCTGCGCTGGTCAGCATCCAGGCGTTATCGCCGGCGCTTTGAGCGGCTTTGGCAGCCGCTTCGAGAGCGGCCAGCTTGGCTTCGGTGGTAACGGGCGCTGGAGCGGCGGTCTGGGCCAGCGCGGCCGCGGGTAAAAGAAGGGTAAGCAGGCGAGGCTTCATCGTTTATCGTCTCCACAGGGGACAGTCAGCGGACAGGGCAATTCCCAGACATTATGTCAACGGGAGACGGGGATTCAAAACGGAATTCTTTGATGAGCCCAATCGGAATTTCTTATGCGGTCAGAGGGGGACCTGGCGTTTGATCCGGCTCCACAGGTCGTCCCAAAGGTAGGACGATTCCATCCGACGGCGGGCGTCGCGGAGGCGGTCGGCTCTCTCGGCGGGCGGAGTGGCGCGATAGCGCCCGATCACTTCGCGCAAGCCAGCGGCGTCGTCTTCCTCAAAGGTAAAGTCGCTCAGGCCGAGGTTGGCCATCACCTCACGGAAAGAGGGGATGTTAGAGGTGATGGGCATGGTAAACCGGGCCAGGGCCTCGAAGATGACGAGGCCCAGCAACTCGGGCTGGGGGATGGTGCGGCCGTCGTAGAGCTTGTGGTGGGAAGAGGCAATCAGGGCGTCGCAATTCCCGATGACGGAGCGCTTCTCTTCTTCGGAGACCTGACCCAGGAACTCGACGGGTCCGGCATGGCGCAGGGAACGCAGATAGCGCACGTACCGCCTGTCCTCATGGCCGGGTCCGACGATGGTGAGGCTGCACCCTTCGGGAAGGCCGGCGATGGTGGTTTCGAAGCCCTTGTGTGGGAGTACGCGACCCACGCTGCACAGCCTGCCGGTGAGGGCGGGCGCCACGGGGGGAGCAGGCGCGATGTCCTTCCGCCAGATGCCGGCGCTGATGCCGACCGACTGCCTGCTGAACTGCATCGACCGGGAGGCGGAAAAGGCGGAGATCTCGACGAACCAGGAAGAGGGCGTGGGCTGAAAGCAGGCTTTGAACTCGGCGTCGAGCGGTTCGTGACCGAGATTGGTGAGGATGAGCGACTGGTCGCTGGCCATGTCGCCCACGAGGTCGAAGACGATGTCGTTGCTGAGAAATTGATGGACGACGACGGCGTCGTAGGAGGAGAGATCCATGAGCAGGTCGCGCAGAGAGATGACGGGGCCGAAGGACGCTGCCGAGCCGGGGAGAATTTTGACGAAACTCGTATTCATGCGATCGGCGTACGGCTGGCGAGGGGGGAGGCGGGAGGCGGCGGCGTAGGCCGAGCACTGATCGCCGCAGAGGCCGATCGAGCGGATGGTATCGAGACTATAGCGCTCACCTCCGCCCACACCGGCGAGGGGATGGAGGCTGAGGAACAGAATTCGCCTGGCCGCTTTCCGGCTGGAGGGGATGTAGCGGGGGGACAGTACAGGCTCAAAAGCAACTGCCATGGGCCGAACGCTTGCAAATGTCCGGCCATCGGGAGAAGCGGAGGGACCGGCGCGCGGCGTGGGGCGTGCGGGGCGGCGCCCGCATCTGCTACACTTTCATCAAGCGCTGCTTCGTCGTCCTGAATCTCGACGTATCGCATGCGATTCTCCCGTCAGTCACTCAGCGAAATGCCCGTGATCGGGTATCTGCTCCGGGTGGGCTACAGCGTTCTGAAATTGCCGGCCATGTGGGCGGACCTGCACCGGGACGTCAACAACCTGCACCGCACCGTGCTGGAGCTGAAAGACACGCCCGGGGCGATCGGCAAATTCAACGGGATGCTCACTTCGGGGGCGGTTGCCGAGCACTCGGCGCGGCTGACCGATCACGCTGCCCAACTCCAGGAACAGACGCACGAACTCGAAGAGCTGACGGAACGGATCGCTTCGCTCGAAGAAGCGTGGCGGAGCGCGGCCAAAGCAGAGCAGTCGGAAATGGAGGAGCTTCGGGCGCAAATCCGGAAGCAGTCCGGTCAAATCGCGATGCTAATGGAGGAAAACCGCGCGCGCGAAAACGCGCCGGAGCGGAGGGAGCCGGCAGCGGCGGTTCATGCGGCGGCGCCTATTTATCTGGGCGGCGGCAGGGTGCTCGTCCAGACGGAGTTCGGGAACCCGTTGATCTGCAAATCCCAGGACATACAGCTGACACCGGCGCTGATTTACCAGCGCGTCTGGGATCCGGAGCTCACGCGTTTTTACCAGAGCCACCTCAAACCCGGGATGACTTATCTGGAAATCGGGGCCAATATCGGGTATTTTACGGTGCTGGCGGCGAGCCTGGTGGGTCATCACGGCCATGTACACGCGTTCGAACCGCTGGCGGAGGCATTCACGCTGCTGGAGCTGAATTGCCGGTTGAACAACTACAGTTATCTTTGCGAGCTGACGCCGAAGGCGGTGGGCGAATTCGACGGGATTCACACTTTGCACACGTTCGAGCACAATTTCGGATCGTCGACTCTTTCGACGCTGCCGGAAAAACTGCTAGCCGAGTTCAACGAGAAGCCAACCGCGGAGCCGGTTTCGTGCACGACTCTGGACAGTCACTATGCGGGCAGGGAGATCACCTTCGATTTCATCAAGATGGACGCGGAAGGCGCCGAGCCGCTGATTTTCGCCGGAAGCAGCGCATTTCTGGAACGCTGCACGACGCCGGAGACGATCTACGCCATCGAATACAACCCGCAGGCGATCCTGGGGCTGAAGCGGGATCCGGGGGATTTCATCGGCCATTTGCTTGCTTTAGGGTTCCAGGTCGGAAAGCGGCAATTATCGGGCGTGTTGCAACCCATCAGGGATCCCTCCGAGCTCGATGAATGGTGTAACTGCGAGCTGGTGTTGAGCCGCAACGCGGGCGTCCTGGCGGGCTGCCGCTAGCGCCGATTTTGTGCCCGGGGAAGCCAGCCAGAGGGGCGAAGTAGCTTTTTCCGTGAATTTTGTACTCATCTCGAATATTTTCCCGCCTCACGTGCGGGGAGGATACGAGCTTGGCTGCGAGATTGTGGCCAGGCGTTTAAGCGGTCTGGGCCACACGGTGACGATCCTGACGTCGGCCGCTTTGGGACAACTGGAGCGCACGACGCTGATGCCGGGGCTGAATGTGCGGCCGATTTTCGAGCCGATTTTCGAGTACGAGGAGCTGCTCGACGCCAGGACGACACAGAATCCGCTGTGGCTGCGGCGGCGGCAGGAGGCGTTCGGGGGAGTGCTGGTGGGCAATGTCCTGGCGCTGTCCGATTGCCTGACGGAGATACGGCCGGAGGTGGTGTGGTTTTTCAACCCGCTGGGACTGGGGACGGTGGGGATACTCGAAGCGGCGTTATCGCACCCGGTGAAGTGCATCATTCACCTCATGGACAACATCGACGGAGCGGTCGCGGAGCACCAGCAGGCGCTGTCGTTCGAGGGGCGCTACCGGCGGTTGAAGTCGCACATCTCGGCGATTTCCTGTTCGCGGAAGACGCTGCTGGCCAACGAGCGGCTGGGGCCGTACCGGTCGCACCGGGTCATTTACAACGGCATCAGCTTCGACGAGATCCCGTGCGAGCGGACGGGCGCGCGGGGGGACGGCGTTTGCCGCTTCGTCTACTTCGGCCAGGTCTCGGAGCCGAAGGGGGTGCTGGAGATTGTGCGGGGCGCGGCGCACCTTCGTCGAGAACGCCCCGAGGCGCGCTTTACGGTGGACGTCATCGGGCGCTGCAGCGCGCTCTACCGCCGGGAGCTGGAAAGCACCATTGCCGAAAACGGACTGAGCGGCGTAGTGAACCTGATCCCGTTCATGGCGCATGAAACTCTGATGACGGAGCTGACCCGGTATGACGCCGCCGTGATGTTGTTGTCGGCGGAGGAGCCGTTCGGGTACGCGCCTGTGGAGGCGGCCGCGGCCGGGCTGCCGGTAGTGATGACTCCGGACGCGGGCAGCGCGGAATGTTTTCCGGAGGATTATCCGTTATTTGTCGAGAACCGCAGCAAAGAGACCGAAGTAGCCGAGAAGATGTGGTGGTGCTGCCGGAATCTGCCGGAGCTGCGGAAGCTGGGACTGGAGCTGCGATCGGCCCTGCAGGCACGCTGCGATCTCGACCGGGTGACGATTCCGGGATATCTGCGGGTGGTTCGCGCGTGCCCGGTGAGCGCCGGCAGGTTCAATATCCAGGGACTGTTGTCCTCCTACTACACGGCGCGGCTGTACAGCCAGATTGCCTGAACCGATTCGCGATGAATACTCAAGCCACACGGGCCGGGTTGGACTTGACTCAACTGACGGGCCGCGCCCGCGAAGACGAAGCGTTCGCGCGGGTTCACGCCCGATTCGAAAAGGCAGGGATCCAGCACTGGCTTCAGGAAGAAGAGAAGCTGCTCCTGTTCGCGCTGGCGGCTTATGCGCCGGGGGAGGGAATCATTGTAGAGATCGGATCCTTCGAGGGCGGGTCGGCGGCGTTCTTCGCGGCCGGACTGGCGCGCCGGGGCACGGGGCATCTCTACTGCGTGGATCCGCATCTGGGCGGGCCTCCCTGGCTGGGAATGGCGCCGGCCCAGAGAACGCTCTCGGCTTTTCGGGAAACTCTGCGCGCGTGCGGAGTAGAGGACCGGGTGAGCGCCAAGATCGGCGAATCGACGGCGGTGGCGGCGGTGTGGCCGGCCGAGCCGATCGACGCGCTGCTGATCGACGGGGATCATTCTTTCCGCGGAGCGCTGAGGGATTTCGAATGCTGGGTTCCGAAACTGAAGCCGGGCGGACTGGTGATCATCGACGACGCGGACGACGCGGTACTGGCGGAACTGGCGGAGTTCGTCGAGTTCGTGAAGGGCCTGGAGACGATCCGGCACATCGAGACGATTCGCGGCATGGCGGTATTTACGAAGACGGCCGACCATTCGTGGGAGACGCTCGAGGAGATCGGCCGGGCGTGCCGGGAGAGCGGGCTGGCGCGGCCCTGGGATTTCGAGCCGGTTCACGAGCAGGCGCTGCCGGAGAACTACCGGCGGTCGGGGCCGTTGAAGGGAGGCAACGGGCTGGAGACGGCGTACCAGCTTTGCTTTCTGGCCCGCTGCGGAGCCGGGTTCTACGGGTACAGCCCGTCGACGAGATCCGAAGACCGGGAGTTTCTGCACTCCCTGAGCGCGGACCGGCGGGACGGCGACGTGCTGGCGTTAACGCGGGGAGCGGCCCGCGGCAGAAGATTCCGCGCGGTGCTCTGCTGCCCGTACGAGGCGTCCGAGCTTGCGCCGCTGCTGATGCCGGGGGGCGTGTTGATTGCGCGCGAAGAGAACCTGGACAGCGCGTCGACGCGCCTGATCCTGCTCCGCGCGGGACTCGAAGGCTGCGGGTATGGCGACCAGATTCACTGGGGAGTGTGGAAGCCCGGCGACCTGTCTCCGGAGGCGGTCGTCGAGTACGCCGCGCGGGCGTGCCGGCCTTGAGCCGGGGTCAGGACAGCTCGAGAACCATCTGCTCCTCGTCGACGTAGGTCGAGCCTACTTTGAGCGCCCGGGGTTCCCGGCCGAACGGCTGAAAGCCCAGCGACCGATAGAGGCGCACGGCAGAGGCGCGAGAGGTGTTCACGGTGAGCGTAATCCGCTCCAGGCCGGATTGTTCGCGGGCGGCCGCGAGGATCTCGAGGATGATCGCTTTGCCGATTCCCTGTCCGCGCCAGTCACGGCTCACGTAAACGCCCCACAGGACGCCTTTGTGCTTCCTCTTCTCTTCGGCCAGCCGCCGAAAGCCGGCGGCGCCGATCAGCTTCCCGCCGTCGAAGGCGCCCATGACGAAACTGCCTCCGGGAGGATGGGATTTCAGCCGCTCGCGGGTGCTCTCGAGCGATACCGCCCGGTGCTCTTCCGCCGACTGGCCGAACGCATACGGCTCGTTCTCGAGCGCTTCCAGCCGCAGGGTCCAGAAAGCCTCGGCGTCGTCGGGGGTGAGCATCCGGATTCGCATGGTCAGTTGAAGTATTTCACGTACCACTCGATGCAGCGGCCGATGCTGTCGACGATGTGCTTCGATTCGCGGATTCCGTGGCCTTCCCGCGGGTACCGGACCAGGATGGTATCGACACCGACGTCCTTGAGCGCAATGTAATACTGCTCGGCCTCCGCGATCGGCACGTCGTTGTCGTTCTCACCGTGCATCAGCATGGTGGGGGTCTTCGCCTTGGCCACGTGTTTCAGGGCCGACCGCTCCCACAGCACGTCCATCATGTTGCCCTGATGCGGAAAGACGCCGAATTCCATCTGCTCATACTGGTTGTAGTAAGTCATGTAGTTGTAGCTGATGAGATTGGTAATCCCGGCGATGGGGATGGCGGCTTTGAACATGCTGGTCTGGGTGATGAGCCAGGCGCTGAGCTGGCCGCCGTAGCTGACGCCTTCGACGCCGAGGCGGCCGCGGTCGATCCACAGGTTGCGGCGAACGGCGGCGCTTACTCCGTAGATTACGTCCTGGGCTTCGTTCCCGTTCTGATCGCCGAAGACGGCGTCGGCGAACTTCTGGCCGTAGCCGGTCGAGCCGCGGTAGTTGATCATCAGGACAGCCCATCCGCGGGCGGCGTAGACCTGGTTCTTGAACACGAACGCCTTGCCCTGCTGTCCGTGCGGTCCTCCGTGAATATTGGTGATGAGCGGATACTTGCCGTCGGGCTTCATATCGAGCGGCTTCGTCAGGAAAGCCTCGATTTCGTACTTGTTGTCATTGCTGATAAACGTGAACGACTCGACTTCGGCGATCGGTTTGCCGGCCAGCGTGCGGGCGTTGAGGTCGGTCATCTTCTTCGCGGCGGCGCGCGGGCTCTGCACATAGAGCTGGGCCAGGTCCGACGGGCTGGTGAAGGCGTAGGCGATGTCGCCGTTCTTCGACACCGACCAGGAGCCGACCGTGCCCGTGCCGTTGACCACGACCCCGGCGGGACCCCCGGCGGCGGGCAGCCGGTAGAGCCGCACATTGCCCCGCTCCTGGACGGTGAAGTAGACGGATCCATCGGGAGCCCAGCCGGGCTCGCCCTGCCGGTTATCGATCCCGCCGATATCGCGGCGATTGCCGCCGTCGGCGGACATGGCCCAGATGTGCGTGTCCTCCATGGTGGTCTCGAGATCGGTGAGACCGCGCCGGGTGGCCTGGTAGACCAGCGTCCTGCCGTCGGGCGACCAGCGGGGGCGGTACTCGGCGTTCTCGGTGGCGGTGAGGCGGCGGATGGCGCCGGACGCGACGTTCAGGGCGAAGATATCGTAATTGAAGAACTGATCCTCATTGGGCTCGCGGTTGGAGACGAAGGCGATTTCATCGCCCTGCGGCGACCAGTCGATGGAGTGCTCGTAGTGATTGCCGGTGGTCAGCTGGCGGACGGGGCCGCCGGCGACATCGACCGAAAAAATGTGCAGCCGGCGGTTGTCGTTGAAGCGGGTGAGCCCTTCGTCGGCGTCGGGCTTATACAGGTAGCGGCGGATCACGATGGGATCGCCGGTGGCTTCGGCCGTCTCGGGTCCCGGAACGGCGGAGACGAAGGCGATGCGCCGGCTGTCGGGCGACCAGGAGAAGCGCTTGCCGGTGGTGGGCAGCGGGCTGTTGGTGGATTGGAGCGGGGCCAGGAATTTGGGGCTGGAGCCGTCCGGACGCGCAACGATCAATCCGGCCTTGCCTGCGGCATGGCCCTGATAGGCGATCCATTGGCCGTCGGGGGACCATTCCGGACCGGAAGAGGACTCGGCGCCGGTGGCCAGCCGGATGGACTTGCCGTCGGCCAGGGTCATGATCCAGAGCTGGGAATAGGGCCGGCCGGGACCATCGTTATTGGAGACGGTGTAGGCGATGCGGGCGCCGTCGGGGGACCATTGCACCTCGCCCACGGAGCGAAGCTGAAGCAGGTCGGCGCTCTGCAGACCGCGGTTCTGAGCGCTCGCCAGGGAGGCGGCGCAGAGGAAGAGAGAGAGGGCGGGATGACGCATGAGAGGCTGGAGTTTCTCCTGTTTCCAGATTGTGGCACAACCGGGGAGAGGGGGCCGGGATGGCGCTGCGCGCAGGCTGAGGAAAATTTCGGAGCGGGCCGGGGGGCTGCTTGCTTCGCCACGCGGTCCTGGATAAAGTGAAGTTCGCCATGTCGATATCGAAACCTGAAAACTCGAGGGGCACCCGGCGGTCGTTGATCGCGAGCGCCTTCGCCGGCGCGGGACTGGCCGCCTTCAACGCCGCCGAAGCTGCCGCGCAGCAACGCGCCGGCAAGGACGCTCCGATCTCACCGAAGGACAACCTCAAGATCACGAGGCTCGAGATGTTCCTGGTCAAACCCCGGTGGCTGTTTCTGAAGGTTCACACCAACGCCGGGATTGTCGGGTATGGCGAGCCGATCACGGAAGGGCGCGCGCTGACCTGCCGGGAGGCCGTCAAGGAGATCGAACCGTACCTGATCGGCAAGGATCCGCGGCGCGTCGCCCATCATTGGCAGGCGATTTACCGGCACGCGTTCTATCGCGGCGGGCCCATCCTGACGAGCGCCCTGAGCGGGATCGACCAGGCGCTGTGGGACATCAAAGGCAAAGCCCTCGGCGTACCGGTATACGAACTGCTGGGCGGTCCGACGCGCGACCGGGTGCGGGTCTATGCCCACTCCGGCACGCCGGAGTCGATGAAACGGGACATGGAGAAGGGCTTCACGGCGTTCAAGACGGGGCCCGCCAAGAAGCGGCCCATGCGTTATGTCGAGACGCCTGCCGCGGTACAGTACGCGGCGGAGAAATTCGGCGAGCTGCGCAAGGCGGTCGGCAACGAAGTGGATATCGGGATCGACTTCCTCGGGGCCGTCAGTCCGGCGACGGCCAAGCTCCTGATCAAGGCGCTCGAGCCGTACCAGCCGATGTTCATCGAAGAGCCCTGCCAGGCGCAGAATCATGATGTCATGGCGGAGATCGCGCGAGGCACGCACCTGCCGATCGCTACCGGCGAGCGCGTTTTCACCAAGTGGGGCTTCCGGGAGGTGCTGGAGAAAAAGGCGGCGGTAATTCTGCAGCCGGACCTCTGCCATGCGGGCGGCATC